>JBNJGE010000026.1:0-23701 GCA_051747505.1 Pseudomonadota bacterium
CGGCCGAGCGCGTCTCGATCGGGACCGCCATCTCCGGGATCAGCGTCACCCCGATCCCGGCCCCGACCATCTGCACCAGCGTGGAGAGGGAGCTGCCCTCCATGAGGTCCCGCGGCACGGAGGAGGACATCCGGCAGAAGGAGATCGCCTGGTCGCGGAAGCAGTGCCCCTCCTCCAGCAGCAGCAGCCGCATCTCCCTGAGCGTCTCGGCGCCGGGAACGGGCTTGTCCGCGTCCTCCGCCGGGCGCACCAGCACGAACTCCTCGCTGAACAGCGGCGCCTCGACCAGCGCCGCCTCCGAGACCGGCAGCGCGACCACCGCCGCGTCGAGCCGCCCCGCCATCAGATCGTCGATCAGCCTGCGCGTCACGGCCTCGCGCGGGCGCACGTCCAGCCCCGGATGCCGCTGCCCCAGCTCCTTGATGAAGCCGGGCAGCAGATAGGGCGCTACGGTCGGAATCACACCGATGCGCAGCCGCCCCGCCAGCGGACTGTGCGAGGCCCGCGCAAGCTCGCCCAGCTCGTCCACCGCCCGCAGGATCTCGCGCACCCGCCCCTCGAACTGCTCGCCCAGGCTCGTCAGCCGGATCTGCCGCCCGCCCCGTTCGACCAGGGGCGCGCCGATGGTCTCCTCCAGCTCCCGGATCTGCACCGACAGCGCCGGCTGGGAGATTCCGCAGGCTTCCGCCGCCCGCCCGAAATGCCCCTTCTGGGCCAGCGCCTCGAAATAGCGGAGATGTTTCATGGATATGCCATTCATAAGAATCGCCTATCACACGGATTAAAAAATGCAAATTCAAATTATGGAATTTCTCTGCTAATCAGGGCGCGAACGGGGAAGGTCCCGCCGCCGGAGATTCGCTCAGCCGGCCGCCGGGTCGCATCGGGATCCGGGCCCTTCCCTCCATCGAGGCCAACGAAGCGGCATCGGAGAACGCTATGGACGGAAACGACATCAACGCCGCGGGCAAATGCCCGGTCATGCACGGCGGCATCACGGAGCTCGGCCAGTCCAACATGGAATGGTGGCCGAACTCGCTGAACCTCGACATCCTGCATCAGCACGACACCAAGACCAATCCGATGGGCGAGGGCTTCGACTACCGCAAGGAGGTCCGCAAGCTCGACTTCGCCGCCCTCAAGCAGGACCTGCGGGACCTGATGACCGACAGCCAGGACTGGTGGCCGGCCGACTGGGGCCACTACGGCGGCCTGATGATCCGCATGGCCTGGCACGCGGCCGGCTCCTACCGCATCGCCGACGGCCGGGGCGGCGGCGGCACGGGCAACCAGCGCTTCGCCCCGATCAACTCCTGGCCGGACAACGCCAGCCTGGACAAGGCGCGCCGCCTGCTCTGGCCCCTCAAGAAGAAGTACGGCAGCCGGATCAGCTGGGCCGACCTGATCATCCTGGCCGGGAACGTCGCCTATGAGTCCATGGGCCTGAAGACCTTCGGCTTCGCCTTCGGCCGCGAGGACATCTGGCACCCCGAGAAGGACACCTACTGGGGCGCCGAGAAGGAGTGGCTCGCCCCCAGCGACAGCCGCTACGAGAGCGTCGAGGACCCCTCGACGATGGAGAACCCGCTGGCCGCCGTCCAGATGGGCCTCATCTACGTCAACCCCGAGGGCGTCAACAGCCAGCCCGACCCGCTCAGGACCGCGGCGCAGGTGCGCGAGACCTTCGCCCGCATGGCCATGAACGACGAGGAGACCGCCGCCCTCACCGCCGGCGGCCACACGGTCGGCAAGTGCCACGGCAACGGCGACGCCAGCCTGCTGGGCCCCGAGCCCGAGGCCGCGCCGGTCGAGGAGCAGGGCCTGGGCTGGAACAACCACACCGCGCGGGGCGTCGGCCGCGACACGCTCACCAGCGGCATCGAAGGCGCCTGGACCACGCATCCGACGAAGTTCGACATGGGCTATTTCGACATGCTCCTCGACCACGAGTGGGAGCTGAAGAAGAGCCCCGCCGGCGCCTGGCAGTGGGAGCCGGTGGACATCGCGGAGGAGGACAAGCCGGTCGACGTCGAGGATCCCTCGATCCGCTGCAACCCGATCATGACCGACGCCGACATGGCGATGAAGATGGATCCGGCCTACCGGGAGATCCTTGAGAAGTTCCGCAAGGACCCGGAGCTCTTCCAGGACGCCTTCGCCCGGGCCTGGTTCAAGCTCACCCATCGCGACATGGGCCCCAAGGCCCGCTACATCGGCCCCGAGGTCCCGCAGGAGGATCTGCTCTGGCAGGACCCGGTCCCCGAGGGTCCGCGGGTGTGGAACGTCGAGGCGGCGAAGAAGCGGATCGCCGAAAGCGGCCTCTCCGTCGCCGACCTGGTCGCCACCGCCTGGGACAGCGCGCGGACCTTCCGCCAGTCCGACCTGCGCGGCGGCGCCAACGGCGCGCGCATCCGTCTCGCGCCCCAGAAGGACTGGGAGGGCAACGAGCCCGAGCGCCTCGCCCGCGTGCTGGGCGTGCTGGAGCCCATCGCGGCCGAGGTCGGGGCGAGCGTCGCCGACATCATCGTGCTCGCCGGCAACGTGGGCGTGGAGAAGGCCGCGAAGGCCGCCGGCTTCGACATCGTCGCCCCCTTCTCGCCCGGCCGCGGCGACGCGACCGACGAGATGACCGACGCCGACTCCTTCGAGCCGCTGGAGCCGATCAGCGACGGCTACCGCAACTGGCTCAAGAAGGACTACGCGGTCAGCGCGGAGGAGCTGATGCTCGACCGCACCCAGCTCATGGGCCTGACGGCGCCGGAGATGACGGTGCTGGTCGGCGGCATGCGCGCGCTCGGCGCCAATCATGGCGGGACGAAGCACGGCGTCTTCACCGACCGCGTGGGGGCCCTGACCACCGACTTCTTCGTGAACCTCACCGACATGGCCAACGCGTGGAAGCCGGTCGATGGCGGCCTCTACGAGATCCGCGACCGCAGGACCGACGCGGTGAAGTGGACGGCGACCCGGGTGGACCTCGTCTTCGGCTCCAACTCGATCCTTCGCTCCTATGCGGAGGTCTACGCCCAGGACGACAACCGGCAGAAGTTCGTCAACGACTTCGTTTCGGCCTGGACCAAGGTCATGAACGCGGACCGCTTCGACCTCGAGTGACCCGAAACCGGCGTTCCCGCGCAGCCCCGGCTGCGCGGGGACGCCCTCCGCCCGACCGGCCAGGCCGTCGCGGCGGCTACTCGGCGTCCGCCCGCCCTTCGTTGTGGGACGCCTCGGCCCGGCAGGCGGCCCGTTCGTTCTCCGACCGCATCGAGTCGCGCGCCGTCATGCGCCTTCCGTCCCTCTCGACGGTGGCGAACGCTTCGGCGGCGCATACGCCCGCCCCTGCGCCCTGATCATCCCCGGCCCCGACGCCCGATCTGGCCGAAGCGCCGGCGCTCACGGACACGCCGGAGCCCGCCGAGGCGCCGGAACCCGCGGACACGCTCCGGCGGAGCGTCGCCGCAGCCTCCGCCTCGCTTCCCGCCCGGGCGCCGATTGCGACGAGATCGAGCCGCTCTGCACGATCCGTGACGATCGCCCCGATCCCGAGCGCTCCCAGAACCAGCGCCGAGATCGCGATTCCTCTGGAAAGTCCGTCGAACATGAGAAGGGTCCTCATCCACTCCTGTCGATTGCCGGGGAACGGCCGAACCGCCCCTTCCCGGCAGGCCCGACCGGCGCGCCGCCCCCGCCCGCTTCGCCGGCTTACTGAAGCGCGGCCCGCCGATCCTCCGGCACGAAGTCCATGTCCAGCCGGCTCGCCCCCTCCGGCGCCGGCCCCCGGGTCTCGAACGGCATGCGGCCGCCGGGCGCGATGCGCCGCTCGGGCGGCGGGAACACCCAGCTTTCCAGGGGCCGGCCGGCCGCGTCGCGCACCGTGGCCCGAAGCATCGGCGCCGGCTGCACGCTGGCGGAGAGGTTGCGCACCGTGCCGCGGACGCGCAGGCCCCCGTCCTCACGCGCCGGCTCGCCCAGCGCGATCCTGAGCGGCGGCGCCCCGGCCGGCTCGGAGGAGAAGACCTCGCCCCGCCCCCGCTGGTCCCCCCGCTCGCTTCCGTCCCGCCCGGCGTCGCAGGGGCGGAAGGCCCGCTCGTCCGCGGCCACGCGATCGACGCAATGGGCCGAGGCGTAGTCCCGCTGATCGACCGAGCTCCACCGCACCCCGACCCGCGCGGTCCGGCTCCGCCCGGCGGCGGACTCCACCTGCAGCTCGTAGAGGCCCGGCGCGAGCGGCTGGGCCGGCGTATAATGGCGGATCTCCGGAATCCCGGGATGCGCCGTCGCGCGCAGCGGCGCCCGCAGCCTTTCCAGCGGGGCGACCACCCACTTGCTGCCTTGCGCCGGCGCCACCCGCCCGTTCGTCTGCAGCTCGCTGCGCAGCCAGGCCACGCGCCAGAGCTTGACGGGCGCCTCCCCCTGCCCCGAGCCGCCGGCCAGCGCCGGATCGCGGACGATGAACTCGATCTCCGGCCCGAAATCCGACCGCGCCGGCCAGGACCCGCGCTCCCATTCCGGGGAGCCGTCCACGCGCGCCAGCTCGCCCCCGGGGGTCAGAACGTAGACGCCGCGCTCCTCCGGCGTCGGCAGCGGTCGTCCGCCAGCGGCGAACTCCGGGCCCCCGCCGCAGGCGGCCAGGGCCAGGGCCGAAGCCAGCAGCAGCGGTGTCGGGATCATCTTTCGCATGGGTCGGGGCTCCTTCGCTCGAAGCTCTTTCGCGTCTCGGGGCCGCCCCGCCCGCCGGGCCGGTCCGCCGCTCCGCTTCATCGGACCCGGTTCGCCCCCGGGCTATTCCGGAAAAAAAGCGCCCCGCCGAGGGCGGGGCGCGAGGGTCACGCTGATTGCGCGGCAAGGATCAACAATGCCGCCGCAACGCGACGATGGCAGGGAGGGCCCATCGTCCTTGCGGCATCGGACTGATAGACGCCGGCAGCGCCCCCCTTATTCCCCGTCTCCCAGGAAATCCCGCAAAACGATCGGCCCGGCCCCCGGACGGGGCCGGGCCTCGGCGCAGGAGGCCTGCGTCAGGCTCACTCGATCCCGACGCTCGCCCCCGTTCCGGCCGAGCTGCCGGCCGACATCGAGCCCTCCTCGGCAATCTCGGCCTCGCCGGAGGCCTCGGCCTCCGCTTCGGCCTCGCCCATGGTCCGCGACATGCCGTGCGCGCGCGAACGGGTCATGCTCCTCTCGGGCGTGTCGAGCGCCATCCCCTGGCCATGCGCCTGCGCCACGCCGAGATTGACCTGACCCTCATCGACCGAATGCGCCTGCGACATCGAATGCGACAGGCTCATGGTCATGTGCGGGGTCGCGACCGTCCGGCTGAACGAGCGCGACCGGGCCTGGGCCTGCTCCTCGGACTCCTCGGGCGGGGTCGCCGCCGCGTCGACGGCGGCGCCGGAGACGGCCTCCGCCGAGCCCCGGCCCTCGACGGAGCCGCCGGCGTTCGCCCCGGCCGCGCCGGTCACCTCGCCGCCCTCCTCGGAGAGCGACGCGGAGGCCCCGGAGCCGAGGCCCACCGAGCCTTCGCCTTCGAGGTCGCCGCTGGACGCGGCCTCAGCCTGGGCGGAGGCCTCCTCGCCGAGCCCGACGCTCGCGCCGGTCGCGGTCGCGCCCTCGGCCTCGCCTTCGCCCGCCACCTCGGCGTTCGCCTCCGCGCCGGAGCCGGCGGAGACGCCGCTCTCGCCGATCCCCACGCTGGCGCCCGCGCCGGTGTCGGCGCTCATCGAGCCCGGCCCGTCGAGGTCGGCCTCGACCCCGGCGCCGCCCGAGGCCGAGGCGGACGGGTCCGCGCTCTCGCCCAGCTCGGCGCCGGCGCCGGAGACGGCCGAGCCGCCGGCCGAGCCCGCCTCGCCCGAGACGGAGGCGCCCATCCCGGCGCTGGCCTCGCTGGCGGCGCCCTCATCGCCGGACTCGACGCCGGCGCCTGCGCCGGCCGAGACGCCGGCCGCGGCGTCCTCGCCCGCGGCCTCGGCCTCGACGCCCACGGCGCCGCCGGCCGCAGCCCCGTCGATCTCGGCGGCGACGCTCGCGCCTCCGCTCGCCTCGGCGTCCCCGGCGCCCTCGACGCCGGCCGCGGCCGTGCTGCCGGCCTCGCCGCCGGCGCCCTCGCCGTCAGAGGACACGCCCGCCGAAGACCCCGAGCTCGCCCCGGCGCCCGAGGCGCCCTCGCCGCCGGCGTCCGAGGATGCGGCGGCCCCGACGTCTCCGGCCTCCGCGCCGACGCCGGTGGAGGCGCCCGCCTCCGCGTCCGCGCCCGAGGCGTCGGCGCCGGCCGAGGCGCCGGCGCTCGACCCGTCCGGACCCGATGAGGCGTCGGCGCTCACCGAGGAGCCGGCGCTGGCGCCGCCGTCGCCGGAGGCGCTCGCCTCGCCCGCGGCGCCGGCCGAGGCGCCGTCGCCGGCCTGGGCCAGGACGATCGTCGGAGCCTCGTCCGTCATCGCCGCCGGCCCGGCGGACGGAACGCCCGGCGCCGGGCCGTTCGGCGCCGCGGCGGCGCCCGAGCCCATCATCCCGATCGTCAGACCGAGGACGCTGGTTGCCGCCAGCAGCTTCCCGTGTGCTCTGCGCGTCATCATCTTGATCTCCCGATTTCTCCACGGCTTCCGGCTCGGGCCGGAAGACGTCTCTCCGCAGCCCCGCCCTCGCGGGCCTGCGCCGGACCTCCGCTCGCGGCGTTCCGGCCCCCCGATAGACGACGCAGGGGCCGGGCTAATTCCGAAGCCGGCCCCCGGATCGCATCTCGGGCCGAAGATGGAAGGCTGTTCCGCGCCGCCGCGGCAGGATGCGGAAACCCGTTTCGGGTCCGCATCCCGCCCCCGAACAGAAAACCGCGCCCGCCGGTGGCGCGTCGGCGGGCGCGGGCCGGGCAGGACGCCCGGCTGAGGCTCTGGCATGGCCTCCCGCCGCGCCGGGAGGCGCCCCCGGCGCCGCGGCTATCCGATCCGCGAACGCGGTGTCGTCCGGTTCGCCGGCAACGCCGGACCGGATCGCGCGAAGCGCGGCCTCAACGCTGCCAGAGCGGTCTTCCGAGGTTGATGTCCTCGGGATCGGTCAGGGCGCCCGCGGCGGCGCCCGCCGCGCCGCCCACCACCGCGCCCGCCGCCGGACTGCCGCCCGTCAGGGCGCTTCCGGCCGCGCCGGCGGCCGCGCCGAGGCCGCCGCCCGAAAGCGCCCGGTCGCCCTGGCTGTAGCCGCAGCCGCTCACGATCCCGAGCGCCACGGCAAGGGCGGCGCCGGTGGAAATGCGTCGCATGTCGTCCTCCTTTCCTCCTTTCCTCACGCGCGGGCCGTCACGCGCCTCACTCCGCGGGCGACGGCGCCTCGTTCGCCGGCTGCTCTCCGTCGGCGGCGCCCTGCCGCCGGGCCTCCTCGCGGCGCCGCTCTGCGAGGGGAACGAAGGCGGGCGCCTGCTCCAGATCCGCGCGGGTGTAGTCCAGCAGGAGCTGCGCGCCCCCTTCCCCCGTGGGCATCAGATCGAGCCGGTCCATCTCGACCTCGACCCGCTTCTCGCCAAAGCCGAGGAAGCCCCCGAGGCCGACGACCACGCCGGTCACCCGGTTGTCGTCGCTCACCAGAAGATCGACGATCTCGCCCGCCTCCTCGCCCTCGGCCGTGATCACCGGCTGGCCGATCATTTCCGAGGCCGCATAGGCGCCCGCGGGCCCCTCGACCATCTCCCCGGCCTCGGGCGCCGCCGCCGGCTCCGACGGCTCGGACGAGCTCGGCATCGACCCGCTCGCCTCCGTCTGCGGCCCGGCCTGCTCCTCCTTCGCCGGCGCTTCGCCGGCGCCGCCCCCGGTTGTCGCCTGCTGGGCGCTCACGGCGATGACGGGGGCGACGGCCAGAAGGACGGCGCCGATCAGAACGCCCCTCGCCGCGGCCGCCCTTGACGGGGCCTGCGGCGGCGGCTGACCATGTCTCGCCCGCAGGGCGTCCGGCGGATAAAGGGAAGTCCGTGTCATGTCTGCCTCCGTCTCAAGCGCCGGGCCGGGCGCGACGCTCGGGCGCCCGGCCGCCGGCCGATCCGCAGGACCACGCCGCCTGGGCCGCGCCGGGCGGTCCGCAGACATGGCCTGCCTGTCCGCCCCGATAGACCGCCCGCGGGCCGACCCTATTCCGCCCCGTCCCTGCCGAAGGGCCGGCGCGGCGCCCGCGCCGGGCCTGGCGCGCGAAAAAAACTCTCGCCGGCATGGAATAGAAGGCGCGCCCCGCCGGTTTCTGTCTTCGGGAGCGCGCCTCTCCGGCGTCCCGCGGATCCGGACGGAGGGCCGAGAGGCCACCGGCTCCGGCGCGGGCGCCGCGCATTTTCGATCCGGGTGGCCGTCATGACTGGCAAGACCGCAGGAAAATCCGGGCCGAAGAGGGCCGACGCGACGACCGGGCCGGGCGCTCCCCATCCCCTGGACGCCTGGCTCAGGAGGGAGTTGCAGGGGCCCCAAGGCGGCTCCGTTCCGGAGCCGCTCCCCCCCGGCATCGCCGACCTCGCCCGGCGTCTGGAGGAGAAGCTGGGGGACGCGGGCGCGAACGGCGCGGGCGACCGCAAGGAGCCCGCCGCCGGCGAGGAGCGGCCGGAACCGGCCACGGGCGGCAAGGGCCCGGCAACGAAAGAATGAACTTCAGCGGAGGCGCAACGTCATGTCGGACAGGCAAAGCGAGATCGTCGGCCATCTTCCCGCGCTGAGGCGCTACGCAAGGTGCCTGACCGGCTCGCAGGAGCGGGGGGATCTCTATGTCCGGGCCTGCCTGGAAACGATCCTGGCGGACCTGTCCCTGATCGAGGCCGAGGAGGATCCGCGAACCGGCCTCTACCGCGTGTTCCACGGGCTGTGGAGCCGCGTCATCACGCCGTTCGGCGAGGATCCCCTCGCCCCCGGCGCCGCCGGCCAGGACAAGCTCGAGCGCCACATCCGCGCGCTGCCGGCGGGCGAGCGCGAGACGCTGCTTCTCACCACCCTGTGCGACTTCGGGCTCGAGGACGTGGCCCGGATCCTGGGCGTGAGCCGGGAGGAGGCCGAGAGCCACCTGACCCGGGCGCGCGCGAATCTGAACATGCAGACGCGCAGCCGGGTGCTGGTGATCGAGGACGAGCCGGTGATCGCCTTCGACCTCTCCAACATCGTCGCCTCCATGGGCCACGAGGTCGTGGGCGTCGCCGACACGAAGGGCCGCGCCGTCGAGATGGCCCGCGCCCGCGCGCCGGGTATCGTGCTGGCCGACATCCAGTTGCGCGACGGAAGCTCCGGCATCGACGCGGTGCGCGAGATCCTCGATGCGATGGACGTGCCCGTCGTCTTCGTCACCGCCTTCCCCGAGCGGCTGCTGACCGGCGAGCGGCGCGAGCCGACCTACCTGATCACCAAGCCGTTCGACGCCGACGAGCTGCAGGTGACCATCAGCCAGGCGCTCCTCCTGCACCCCGCCCAGCCCGTGGCCAGGGCCGGATAGAGCGGGGCGCCGGGGAGCCTTGCCGACGCAGGACGACCGACCGACGGAGAGAGCGCGGGCCAGCGGCCTGCGCTTCATCGTCGACACCCTCTCGGGGCGGGTGGCCCTGGTCTTCACCCTGCTGGTGCTGCCGCCCACCATCGTCAGCCTCTATCTGGCCTGGGACTCCTATCTCGAGCAGACGGCGCGAGCCCGGCTGCAGGTGCGCCAGTTCGCCTCGCTGACCGCCACCTATGAAAGCAAGTTCTTCGACGACGTGCAGAAATCGCTGCATCATCTGGCCGATGAGGAGGTGATCCGCCAGGGCGGCGGGGCGGGCTGCGACGAAGTCATCGAGGCCGCGATCGACCGGACCAGCGAGTTCGCCAGCATCGCCTATTTCGACACCCTGGGGCAAAAGCGCTGCGGCCCCGGGGACCTCGCCCCCGACATCTCGAACCGCGACTGGTTCCGCGAGGTGCGCGGCTACCGCGGCTTCGCGATCAGCGACTACACCGTGCCCTCGAATTCGCGCTACCCCGTCATCGTCGCCGCCCAGGCCGTCTATGGCGACGAGTACGAGTTCCAGGGCGTGCTCGCGGCCTCGATCCGTCTCTACTGGCTCTCGGCCTTCATCCGCGAGGTCAGCCTGCCCGCCGAGAGCGTGTTCTTCCTGATCGACCGCAACGGCAACATCCTCGCCGACCGCGCCGCGCTTGGCGAGGCCGCCGCCGACCCGCCGCCGGACGTCCCGGGGGCGGAGACCGGCGACTCCGGCCTGGCCTCGCTCGCCTCTATCATAGGCAAGGATCTGGCCCAGGCCGTGCTGAACCGCCGCATCAGCGACTTCGAGTCCGTCGGCCCCGACGAGGTGCGCCGCGTCTTCTCCAGCGTCGCCCTGCCGCACGGCGACGTGACGGTTCTATTCGGCATGCCCGCCGTCAACGCGCTCGGCGGCGTGGAGAAGGACCTCATCAACCGCGTGCTGGGCCTCGCCGCCATCTGGCTGGCCGGGGTGGCCGCCGCCTGGCTCGGCGCCCGCTACCTCGTGACCCGGTGGATCGGCCGCCTGCGCGGCGTGGCGAAGGCTTACGGCCGGGGCTTTTACGACGAGCGGCCCGACTTCGCCCAGGCGCCGCGGGAGCTGCGGGACCTGTGCGACACCCTCGCCCTGATGGCCCATCGCATCGAGGTGCGCGAGGAGGAGCTGCGCGCCTCGCTCAAGCAGAAGGACGTCATCATCCGCGAGGTCCACCACCGGGTGAAGAACAACCTCCAGATCGTCTCGAGCCTCCTCAACATCCGCGGCGGCGGCGCCGCTTCGGGCGCCGGGGCCGAGGCTGCGCTGTCCGAGGTCAAGGCCCATGTCCGCGCGCTGGCCGTCGTCCACCGCCGCCTCTACGAGAGCGACGACGTCGAGCGCGTGGACCTGCGCGCCTTCATGACCGAGCTGTGCCAGAACATGCTCGCCGTGCTCTCCGGCCCGAACCGCCGGGTGGAGCTCGACATCGACATCCCGTCCTTCATGATCGCCACCGACCGCGCGGTCCCACTGGCCCTGCTGGTGACCGAGGCGATGACCAACTCGCTCAAGCACGCCTTCCCCGACGGACGGGCCGGGCGCATCAGCGTCTCCTTCGCCGGCGAGGGGGAGGAGACGGGCACGCTCACCGTCGCCGACGACGGCGTGGGCATGCCGGCCTCCGCGCCCGACCGGCCGGGCATCGGCCTCCAGCTCATCGAGGCCTTCGCCCGGCAGATCGACGGAGAGCTCGAAGTGGACGGCCCGCCGGGAACCGTCATCCGGGTCCGCCTCTCGCGCCCGGACCAGGCCTCCGCGCCCGAGGACGCGGAGAGCGCCCCCGGCGAAAGCGGCCGCACGGACGCCGCCTGAGCGCGCGCCGGCTCAGGCGGGCCGGTCGATCTCCACCGGCCCGTCCAGCTCCAGCTTCTCGCGCAGCGCCGCCCGCGCCCGGTTGAGGCGCGACATCACCGTGCCCGTCGGCGTCTCCAGGATATCGGCGGCCTCGCGGTAGCTCATGCCCTCGACGCCCACGAGCAGCAGCACCTGCCGGTGCTCCTCCGAGAGCTCCTGCATCGTCCGCATCACCTCGTTGCACGCGACCCTGTCGGCGGGCGAGGCCGCCTGCGAGATCAGCGTCTCCTCCTCGATGGGCGCCTGCACCCCGGCTCGCGCCTGCTTCTTCAGCGCGTCGTTCCGGGCGTTGTTGAGGATGGTGAAGAGGTAGGCGCGCAGGTTGTCGATGCACTGATCGCGGTCCAGATAGGTCAGCGCCCGCTTCAGCGTCTCCTGCACCAGGTCGTCGGCGTCGGCGTGGTTGCCGACCAGGACCCGCGCATAGCGGCGGAGCGCTTGGATATGCTCGACAAGCGCCGCGCCGCTCTCCGGCGTCGTGGGTCGCCCGCTCTCGTCCAAGCCTCTCCCTCCCTGGCTCTCGCCGGTGCGCTCCGGCCCGGCCCTGCGCGCGCCCGTCCGCAATCGCCGTTCCCCGCATGCCGGCGCGCGAGCCCGCGCAGGCCCGGCCCGGCAGGCCCGGAAAACGGCGCTTCGCCCTGCTCCCGGCCTCTCCCTTCGTCTCGCGCCCGCCTGCGGCGCCGGCTCATGTTAACCAACCCCGGAAGGCCCGATTGTATTCCATTTCGCCGCCGGCTTTTTTTTCGCGCCGGCGCGCCCTCCCGGCCGGAATAATCCGGCGGCGTCGCGGTCAACATGGACGGAACGCGTTTCGACGACGCGCTCCGGACCGGCTCGCCGCCGGTCCCTGACCCAGCATCAAGGAGAGACTTGCAATGCAGAAACTGCTCTGGATGACCACGGCCGCCGCCGCGCTTGGCCTGGCCGGGGCCGCCGCGGCCGCGTCCTTCTCCGATGTCGACGCCAACGACGACGGCGTGATCACGCAGGAGGAGTTCAACGCGGCCTATCCGGAGGCTGGCGAGAATCTGTGGATGCAGATCGACGCCAACGGCGACGGCGAGGTGACCGAGGACGAGCACCAGGCCGCCCTGGACGCCGGCGCGCTGCCCGCCGGGTAACGGCGCGCCGCGAGCCTCCCCCGTCCCGCACCCCTGGCGGGGGAGGCTCCCCGGTCACCCTCCGCGGGCGACCGGACCGCGCGGGCCCTCACGCGGCGCCGCGCGTCTCCACCATCCGCGCCAGCAGGCTGGCCCCCACCGGCAGGATCTCGTCATCCAGCACGAAGCCGGGGTTGTGCAGCGGCACGTCCCCGCCATGCCCGATGGTGCAGTAGGCGCCCGGCACGACCCGCAGCATGTCCGCGAAGTCCTCCGAGCCCATGACCAGGTCGTCCTTGATCCGCGCATGCGCCGGCCCGACGATCTCGGAGGCCGCGGCGACCATGCTCTCCGACAGCGCCTCGTCGTTCATCAGCACGTCGAAGACGTTGCGGATGTCCACGTCGATCTCCACGCCGTAGGAGGTCGCCGCGCCCGCGCAGATCTCCCGCATCCGGCGGGCGATCATGACCCCCGCCTCCGTGTCGAAGAAGCGCACCGTGCCGGAGATCGTCGCCGTCTCCGGGATCACGTTGTAGGCCGCCCCCGAATGGATCTGCGTGGCCGACAGGACCGCCGGCTGCGTCGGCGTCAGGTTGCGCGAGATGATGGACTGGAGCTGCTGGACGACGGCCGAGGCGATCACGATCGGGTCCTTCGACATCTCCGGCATGGCGCCGTGGGCGCCCGTCCCGCGCACCGTGATGTCGAAGAAGTCCGCCCCCGCCATCGCCGGCCCCGGCTTCACGCCGATCTCGCCGGCCCCGTGATAGGGGGAGTTGTGCATCCCGTAGATCTCGTCGCAGGGGAATTTCTCGAACAGCCCGTCGGCGATCATCGCC
This sequence comes from Pseudomonadota bacterium, assembly GCA_051747505.1. Lineage (GTDB taxonomy): Bacteria > Pseudomonadota > Alphaproteobacteria > Rhodobacterales > Rhodobacteraceae > Albimonas. The sequence goes on from JBNJGE010000026.1 coordinate 13,299, forward strand.
CGGCCGCCGCCCAGCCCCTCCTCGGCGGGCTGGAAGATGAAGACGGCCGTGCCGGCGAAGTCCCGCGTCTCGGCCAGGTAGCGCGCCGCGCCCAGCAGCATGGTGGTGTGCCCGTCATGCCCGCAGGCATGCATCACGCCCGGCGTCTTCGACGCCCAGGGCAGGTTCGTGCGCTCCTCGATCGGCAGCGCGTCCATGTCCGCGCGCAGCCCGATGGTCTTTCCCGGCCGGTTCCCCTTCAGCACCCCGACCACGCCGGTCTTGCCGAGGCCCGTGGTCACCTCGATCCCCCATTCCCGCAGCTTCTCGGCCACGATGCCGGAGGTGCGGACCTCCTCGAAGCCGATCTCCGGGTGCTCGTGGAAGTCGCGGCGGATGGCGGTCAGGTCGTCGGCGTAGCCGGCGATGCGGTCGATGACGGTCATGGGGCTTTCTCCTCCTCGGCGGAAACAAACGGCCGGCCGCCGGGCGACAGGCGCAGACCCGGGCGCAGGCGACGCCAGGGCAGAAGGGCGGGGTCCACGGCCATCGGGCCGGGCGCGGCGCAGACAAGCATGGAGTCGGCGATCGGCGCAAAGTCGGCCCGGAAATGAACGGAGCTTTTCACGACCAGCAGCCGCTCCTCCTCCGGATGCACGCCCAGCGAACGGAACATCTCCCGGTCCGCCATCTGCGCCTTCGCGGAGGTGACGACGACGCGGACCTCGCCCAGTCGCAGCAGGGCGGAGGGCCCCATCTCCATCTCCCGCCCGCCGTAATACGGCCCGGTGGCGCGGAAACGCCCGTCGCTCAGCCGCTCCACCGCGAACTCCGCCTCCAGCGGCGCGTCGCCGGGAATGCGCGACCTGCCGCCGAGCGACAGCCGCACCGTCGCGCCCTCGCCCGCCGCATGGGCGGCCGCGGCGCTTTCGGGATCGTGGAGATTGCCCAGCGCCGCCGGCGCGCCCGCCGTGATCAGCGCGCGCAGCATCCCCGTCGTGTCGCTGTCCGCTCCGGCGCCCGGGTTGTCCTGCGTGTCGGCGATAATGACCGGCCCCTGCGCCGTCTCCGCCCGCCGCAGCGCCTCCGCCACGCCCGCCTCGGGCGAGTAGACCGGGCCGGCGAAGTCGCCCTCGGCGGCCTCCACGGCGTCCATCATGGCCCGGGCGGCCTCCTGCGCGCCCTCGCCATAGGCCAGCACGCTCATGCCGCAGTCGGGGAAGTCCGCGGCCGGAAAGCCCATGTTGAAGCTCCAGGCGTCCAGCCCGCCCCCGATCTCCGCCATCCGCCCGTAAAGCCCCTTCGCGGGCTGCGCGTCGGTGCACTGCCAGGAGATCGCCGTCAGGAACGGCGCCTGCAGGAAGGCCTTCTCGGGCCGAAGCCCCTCGCGCATCATCCGCCCCAGCATCCGCGCCCCGCGCCGCCCCGTCTCCGCCATGTCCACATGCGGATAGGTGCGGTAGCTCTCCAGCAGGTCGGCATGCTCGACCATTCCCGGCGTGACATTGGCGTGCAGGTCCAGTGTCGCGACCACTGGCAGGTCCGGCCCCACGACCTCGCGCAACCGGCGCAGCAGCTCCCCCTCGCCGTCGTCCAGATGCTCGGTCACCATCGCCCCGTGCAGGTCGAGGAAGACGCCGTCCAGCGGCCCGGCCCCGGCGATCAGCTCCAGCAGCCGGGCGCTGATGCGCTCGAACGCGTCCTCGGTCACATGGGCGGAGGGCGAGGTCGCGCACCACAGCGTCGGCACGGCCTGCCAGCCCGCCTCCCGCGCCACCTCCAACGCCCCCGCGGCGGCCGCGTTCACCCCGCCCAGCCGCGCCGGGATCTCCTCGCCCTCGGCCATGCGCCCGGCGCCCCCGCCTGCCACGAAATCGCGGTAGGTCGCGCGCGACGGGCCGAAGGTGTTCGTCTCGTGCAGGAAGCCGCCGATGGCGACGCGCGGCGCGGGCATGCGCGATTCTCCTCTCCGCACGACGGAATCGGATTCCGTCGTCATGGTGCGGCGCCGTTTCGTGCCTGCGAAATGAACGCGGGCCGCAGGCAACCGCTCAAGTTTCGTGCATGAACCATAGCCGTGACCGCGCAAGTCGCAACCGCCGAATTGACAAGGCTTGCGAGCGCCGCCCATGCTCCCTTCACTGCAAGCCGACGGTCCGGCCCCGGCCCCGCGAGGGGAAGCCGGGGGGACTCAGGGGCCGCGGCGAACCGACAGGAGGTGCAGCCATGAACTCCCACTGCCCGAGCGTGAAGGTCCGGCCCCGTCCGGCATCGCGCCTCAGAAACGCCCTGCTTGCGGCCACCGCCCTGGGCGCCGCGGCCCTCGCCGCGCCCGCCGACGCGCAGACCATCACGGCGGTGAAGCACTCCGCCCTGCGCGTGCTCGACCCGATCGTCACCACCGCCTACATGAGCCGCAACCACGGCTACATGGTCTTCGACACCCTCTTCGCGCTGGACGAGAACTTCGAGGCCCAGCCCCAGATGGTCGATACCTGGGAGGCCAACGACGACAACACCGAATACACCTTCACCCTGCGCGACGGGCTGATGTTCCATGACGGCGAGCCGGTGACCTCCGAGGACGTCATCGCCTCCATCGCCCGCTGGGGCGAGCGCGACGCCATGGGCCAGAAGCTCATGGACTTCACGCAGGAGATGGTCGCGGTCGACGACAAGACCTTCAAGTTCATCATGAAGGAGCCCTACGGGCTGGTCGTGGACAGCCTCGCCAAGCCGTCCTCCAACGTGCCCTTCATCATGCCCAAGCGGCTGGCCGACACCCCCTCGACCGAGCCGATCCCCGAGCAGATCGGGTCGGGCCCCTTCGTCTTCGTGGAGGAGGAGTTCCAGCCGGGCGTCAAGACGGTCTACGAGAAGTTCGAGGACTACGTGCCCCGCGACGAGCCCCCCAGCTGGGGCGCCGGCGGCAAGGTCGTGAAGGTCGACCGAGTCGTGTGGGAGGTGCTGCCCGACGACCAGACCACTCTGAACGCCCTGATGGCCGGCGAGATCGACTACTGGGAGAGCCCGCCCTCCGACCTGCTGCCGATCCTGGAGGGCAACGAAGAGATCGAGGTTCGCAACCTCAACAAGCTGGGCTACCAGACCATCGCGCGGCCCAACTTCCTGCATCCGCCCTTCGACGATCCCAAGATCCGTCGCGCCGCCATGCTGTCCATGAGCCAGCAGGACACGATGGACGCGATGATCGGCAATCCGGATCTCTACCAGCTCTGCGGCGCCATGTTCGTCTGCGGAACGCCGCTGGAGACGGATGTCGGGTCCGAGCACGTCGTGAACGGAACCGGAATGGAGGAGGCCCGCCGCCTGCTCGAGGAATCGGACTATGACGGCACGCCGGTGGTCGTGATGCACCCCACCGACGTGGGCACCCTGCGCACCCAGCCGGTCGTCGGCGCCCAGGCGCTGCGCGACGCGGGCTTCACCGTCGACCTCCAGGCGATGGACTGGCAGACGCTGGTCGGCCGCCGCGCCAGCCAGGCCCCGATCGGCGAGGGCGGCTGGAACATGTTCTTCACCAACTGGGTCGGCGCGGACGTGTTCAACCCGCTGGTGAACAACATGGTCAACGGCAAGGGCCCGGACGGCGGCTGGTTCGGCTGGCCCGAGATCCCCGAGGTCGAGGAGCTGCGCGACCGGTACGCCCGCGCCGCCACGATGGAGCAGCGCCAGGAGATCGCCGCCGAGATCCAGAAGATCGCCTACGAGGAGTTCATGTACGCGCCGCTCGGCCAGTACATCGTGCCCTCCGCCTGGCGGTCGGAGCTCGACGGCGTGCTGGACGGCCCGGCGCCCTACTTCTGGAACATCTCCAAGTCCGAGTGAGGGCCTGAGCGCCCCGGGGCGGCCGGTTGCGGCCGGCCGCCCCCGTCCCGCCGGGGCCGCCCGGCGTCCCGAGAAATCCCGAAAGGCCCGCCCATGCTCCGCTACATCGCGCAGCGCGTGCTCGCAGCCATTCCCGTGATGGGCTTCGTCGCGCTGTTCGTCTTCCTCCTCCTGCGCCTGTCCCCGGGCGACCCGGCGGCGATCATCGCCGGCGACGCCGCCACGCAGGAGCAGCTCGAGAGGATCCGGGAGTCGCTGGGCCTGAACGACCCGATCCACATCCAGTTCATCGACTGGATCGGCCGCCTGCTGCAGGGCGATTTCGGCACCTCGATCCTGTCGGGCAAGCCGGTGATCGAGATGATCGCGGGGCGCATGGAGCCGACCATCAGCCTGGCGCTGACCACCATCTCCCTGTCCATCGTGATCGCCGTGCCGCTGGGCGTGATCGCCGCCTGGAAGCACGGCACCCTCATCGACCAGTTCGTGATGGGCCTGTCGGTGATCGGGTTCTCGGTGCCGGTCTTCGTGATCGGCTACGTGATGATCTCCATCTTCGCGATGGACCTCAACTGGTTCCCCGTCCAGGGCTTCCGCCCCATCGGGGAGGGGGTGGGGCCGTTCCTCCACCGCATCGCGCTGCCCACCTTCACGCTGACCCTGCTCTACATCGCGCTGATCGCGCGCATCACCCGCACCTCCATGCTGGAGATCCTGGGCGAGGACTACATCCGCACCGCCCGGGCCAAGGGCCTGCGCGAGAGCCGGGTGCTGATGCGCCACGCGCTGCGCAACTGCTCGGTCCCGATCATCACCGTCATCGGCATCGGCTTCGCGCTGATCATCTCCGGCGTGGTGGTCACCGAGTCCGTGTTCAACCTGCCCGGTCTCGGCCGGCTCACCGTCGACGCCGTGCTGGCGCGCGACTATCCGGTGATCCAGGCGGTCATCCTGCTCGCCTCGCTGGTCTATGTCGTCGTCAACCTTCTGATAGACATCGCCTATGTCCTGCTCGACCCGAGGATCCGCTACGCATGAGCGACGCATCCCCCGCCGTCCCCGCCGCCTCCGGCGCGCCCTCCGTCCTGCGCCGCATCCGGCAGGTCGTCACCTCCAGCCCCGTCGTTGCGACCGCGGCCGCGGTGCTGGCGCTGATCGTGCTGATGGCCGTCTTCGCGCCGCTGATCGCGCCGTATGACCCGGTGCGCCTGTCGCCGGCCGACCGGCTGGAGGCGCCCAGCGCGGTCCATCCGCTGGGCACCGACGCCTTCGGGCGCGATCTGCTCTCGCGCGTCATCTTCGGCGCGCGGGTCTCGCTGATGGTCGGGGTGGGGGCGGCGGTCGCCGCCGTCGCCGCCGGACTCGCCCTGGGGCTGGTCGCCGGCTTCATCCGCTCGGTGGACGCGGTCATCATGCGCATGGTGGACGGGCTGATGGCGATCCCCAACATCCTTCTGGCCATCGCCATCGTCGCCCTCTCCGGCGCCAATATCTGGACGGTGCTCGTCGCCATCACCATCCCGGAGATCCCGCGCGTGGTGCGCCTCGTGCGCTCCGTCGTCCTCTCGGCCCGCGAGGAGCCCTATGTGGAGGCCGCCATCGCCGCCGGCTCCTCCACCTGGCGCATCCTGCGCCGGCACCTGCTGCCCAACACGGTCGCGCCCCTGATCGTCCAGGGCACCTATATCTGCGCCTCGGCGATCCTGATCGAGGCGATCCTGAGCTTCCTGGGCGCGGGCATCAGCCCCGAGACCCCGACCTGGGGCAACATCATGGCCGAGGGCCGCATCTACTTCCAGATCAACCCCGGAATCGTGCTCTGGCCCGGCCTGGTGCTGTCGCTGGCCATCCTGTCGGTGAACCTCCTGGGCGACGCGGTGCGCGACGCGCTCGACCCGCGCCTGGCCAAGCGGGGGATCGACCGGTGACCGACCAGCTCCTCGACATCGAGAACCTGCGCATCGCCCTCGACGGCGACGCCTCGGCTGAGGTCGTCAAGGGCGTCTCCCTCTCCATCCGCCCCGGCCGGACCACCTGCCTCGTGGGCGAGTCCGGCTCCGGCAAGTCGCTCACCGCGCTCGCCACCATGGGCCTGCTGCCCTCCAACCTGAAGGCGACCGCGGGCGCCATCCGTCTCAAGGGCGAGAACCTGCTGGAGGCCTCGAAGGGCCGGATGCGCGGGCTGCGCGCCACCGAGATGTCCATGATCTTCCAGGAGCCGATGACGGCCCTGAACCCCGTCGCCCGCGTCGGCCAGCAGATCGACGAGGTGCTGGAGGCCCATTCCGACCTCGACGCCCGCAAGCGCCGCGACCGGGTGCTGGAGATGCTGGACTCCGTCCACCTGCCCGAGCCCGAACGCCTCGCCCGCGCCTTCCCCCACCAGCTCTCGGGCGGCCAGCGCCAGCGCATCATGATCGCCATGGCGCTGATCCTGAAGCCCCAGCTCCTGATCGCCGACGAGCCGACCACCGCGCTCGACGTCACCACCCAGGCCCAGATCCTCAAGCTGATCCGCGAGATGCGCGAGCAGCAGGGCGCGGCGGTCCTGTTCATCACCCACGACATGGGCGTGGTCGCCGACATCGCCGACGACGTCACGGTCCTCAAGCTCGGCGAGGTGATGGAGACCCGCCCCGTCGAGGACCTCCTGCGCACCCCCCGCACCGACTACACGCGCGAGCTTCTGCAGGCCGTGCCCAGCCAGATCCCGCGCCGCGCGCGCCCCGAAGCGCAGGACGCCCCCGTCGTCCTCGCCACGCAGGATCTGCGCAAGGTCTATTCCGAGCGCAGCTTCCTCGGCGCCACGGTGCGCGAGACCGTCGCCGCGAAGGAGGTGACCTTCTCGCTGCGCAAGGGCCGCACGCTGGGCATCGTGGGCGAGTCCGGCTCCGGCAAGTCCACGGTCGCCCGCTGCATCGTGCGCCTGACCGACCCCACCTCCGGCAGCATCAAGGTGGCGGGGGCGGAGATCGCGCCGCTGTCGGAGCGCGCCCTCAAGCCCCACCGCCGCAAGGTCCAGATCGTGTTCCAGGACCCGATGCGCTCGCTCAACCCGCGCCTCGAGATCGGCGAATCGATCATCGAGGGGCCGACCAATTTCGGAACCCCCCGCGCGAAGGCGATGGAGCGGGCCAAGGAGCTGCTGGAGCTCGTCGGCCTCCCCCGCACCGCGGTGGACCGCTTCCCCCACCAGTTCTCCGGCGGCCAGCGCCAGCGCGTCGCCATCGCCCGCGCGCTCGCCATGGACCCCGAGGTGCTGGTGGCCGACGAGGCCGTCTCGGCGCTCGACGTCTCCGTGCAGGCCCAGGTCCTGCGCCTGCTGGAGGAGATCCAGGAGCGTCTGGGCATCGGCCTGCTGTTCATCACCCACGATCTCGGCGTGGCCGCCCAGATCTGCGACGAGGTGATGGTGATGCAGAAGGGCGAGGTGGTCGAATACGGCCCCGCCGCCCGGGTGCTGGGCGATCCCCACCACGCCTACACCCGCTCCCTGCTGGAGGCCGCCCCCGGCCGCCACTGGGACTTCGCCAATTTCCGCCCCTTTTCGGAAACCGCCGGCGCCGCGCAGCCCGGCCGCTGACAGACGACAGGAAGGATTCCCATGGACCCCACCGCTCTGCCCTTCGACGCCGACGAGATGCTGGCCGGCCTGCGCCCCTGGATCGAGTGCGAAAGCCCCACCTGGGACCCCGCGGCCGTCAACCGCATGATGGACCTCGCCTCCCGCGACCTCGCCGTGATGGGCGCGCAGATCGAGCGCATCCCCGGCCGCATGGGCCTGGGCGACTCCGTCCGCGCCCGCCTGCCCCATCCCCGGCAGGGCGAGCCCGGCATCCTGATCCTCGGCCATTTCGACACCGTCCACCCCGTCGGCACGCTGGAGAAGCTCCCTTTCCGGCGCGAGGGCGACCGTTGCTTCGGCCCCGGCATCTGCGACATGAAGGGCGGCAACTACCTCACGCTCGAGGCCCTGCGCCAGCTCGCCCGCGCCGGAATCGAGACCCCGCTGCCCGTCACCATCCTCTTCACCCCTGACGAGGAGATCGGGACGCCTTCCGTGCGCGACTTGATCGAGGCCGAGGCCGCCCGCTCGAAGGCCGTCCTCGTCCCCGAGCCCGGCAAGCCCGGCGGCGGCGTCACCTCCGGCCGCTACGCCATCGCCCGCTTCAACATCGCGACCTCCGGCCGCCCTTCCCACGCCGGCGCCGCGCTGTCGGAGGGCCGCAGCGCCATCCGGGAAATGGCCCGCCGCGTCCTCCAGATCGAGGAGATGACAACCGACGACTGCACCTTCTCCGTCGGCGTCATCCATGCCGGGCAGTGGGTCAACTGCGTCTCCTCCCGCGCCGAGGCCGAGGTCCTGTCCATGGCCAAGCGCCAGCAGGACCTCGACAAGGGCGTGCAGTCCATGCTCGCCCTCGCCGACGACCAGTCCGAGGTCGCCTTCGAGGTGAGCCGCGGCGTCACCCGCCCCGTCTGGGAGCCCGACGCCGGAACCCACCGCCTGCTGGAGATGGCCGAGAGCCTCCACAAGTCCGCCGGCATCGACTTCTCCCACGCCAGCGCCGGCGGCGGCTCCGACGGCAACTTCACCGGCGCCATGGGCATCCCCACCATCGACGGCCTCGGCGTCGAGGGCGGCGGCATCCACACCCTGCAGGAGCATATCCGCGTCGAGTCGCTCGCCGAGCGCGGCCGCATAATGGCCGGCCTTCTGGCGCAGATCACCGGCGACATCGCCTGAACGGACAGGGGAGGCCTGAACGAACCGGCCTCCCCCGCCGCAAAAAACCTCTGAACACCGCGCCTTCCCCGCTCCCGGGCCGGGAAGGCGATATTGGCCCCCAAGCCCGGAACCGCCGCCGCGGGCGGTCCCGCTGCCGGCTCCCCCAGCGCAACGCCTCCGCCTTCCCCGCGCCGCGCCCGTCGAACGCGCGGCTTGACCGAATCCCCCCTTCGCCCCTAGCTTCCGACTGAACATGACGACTGACTCATGTTTCAGGGAGGCGTCCCCAGGGCGCCCAGGGAGGAAGATATGAAGACGCTCATGCTCGGCGCCGCGGCCGCGGCGCTCGCGCTCTCCGCCGGCGCGGCCTCGGCGGAAATCCGCATCGCCCATGTCTACGGCAAGACCGGCCCGCTCGAGGCCTATGCCAAGCAGTCCCATGCGGGGCTGATGATGGGCCTGGAATACGCCACGGACGGGACCATGGAGATCGACGGCGAGAAGATCGTCGTGATCGAGAAGGACACCCAGCTCGACCCCGCCCGGGGCCGCGCCCTGCTGGCCGAGGCCTATGCCGACGACGAGGCGGACCTGGCGGTCGGCCCGGTCTCCTCGGGCGTGGCGCTGGCCATGCTGCCGGTTGCGCAGGATTACGAGAAGATCCTGCTCGTGGAGCCCGCGGTGGCCGACTCGATCACCGGCGAGAACTGGAACCGCTACATCTTCCGCACCGGGCGGAACTCCTCGCAGGACGCCGTCTCCAACGCCGTGGCGCTGGGCAAGGAGGGCACGAAGATCGCGACGCTGGCCCAGGACTACGCCTTCGGCCGCGACGGCGTGGCCGCCTTCAAGGAGGCGCTGGACGGAACCGGCGCCGAGGTCGTGCGCGAGGAGTACGTGCCCGCCGACACCACCGACTTCACCGCGGCGGCCGAGCGCATCTTCAACGCCATGAAGGGCGAGGAGGGCGAGAAAAAGCTCTTCATCATCTGGGCCGGCGGCGGCAACCCGATGGGCAAGATCAACGCCATGGAGCCCGGCCGCTTCGGCATCGAGATCGCCACCGGCGGCAACATCCTCGCGGCCATGAAGGCCTACAAGGAGCTGCCCGGGATGGAGGGGGCCACCTACTACTACTACGAGATCCCCGAGAACCCCATCAACGACTGGCTGGTGAAGGAGCACATGGACCGCTTCGGCACGCCGCCCGACTTCTTCACCGCCGGCGGCATGTCCGCGGGGCTCGCCATCGTCAAGGCGATCCGCGAGGCCGGCTCCACCGACACCGAGGCGCTGATCGAGACCATGGAAGGCATGGAGTGGGAGACCCCCAAGGGCACCATGCGCTTCCGCGAGGAGGATCACCAGGCGCTCCAGTCCATGTACCACTTCAGGATCGACGTGGAGGAGGACGTCGAGTGGGGCATCCCCACCCTCGTCCGCGAGCTGAAGATCGAGGACATGGACATCCCCGTCCGCAACTGAGCGCTGCCGCGGGGCCCGGGGGGCCCGGCCCCCCCGCCCGGCTGGCGCGCTTTTCGCCACCCCGCCCCACGCCCTGACTACCACCGGGTTAGCGGGCCGAAGAGGCCTACTCGGAGCTTGAGCGTTCCACCACGCGCCGTTTACCGCGAGCGCAGTCCGAAAGCTCTTTCAGGCCATCGGCATCAAACGCATCCACGCGGATCACGTCATAGAGGGCCGTAAGCGCTTCCTCCAGTTTCGGGCACTCATCGGCTTTTACGACGCCCTGGGCGCAGGCCCAGTCCACCAGTTCCTTGCGTTGATGGCCCATCAGCAGGTCAATGCCACCCAACTCGTCTTCATCGCGGTTGCGGAGGGCGTC
>JBNJGE010000027.1:0-23676 GCA_051747505.1 Pseudomonadota bacterium
GGCTTCGCCCTCGGCCGCCCGGCCCGCGAGCAGAAGCCGCCCGAGGTCCTCGCCGAAATGGTCGGCGCCCCCCGCCGCGAAGAGGCCCCGGGCGTGTGATCCCCGGCCCCCCGCGGAAGATCGCCGCGTGGGCCGGTTCGCAAGTCAGAGCGGGCGGAAGGAACGCTGCGGGCCGATCTGTCCGACGAGTCCCGCAAATCCGGAGAAAAGGGCCATGCAGCTCGACCCCGACGCCGCCGCCGTGCTGGAGACGCTCAACAGCCCCGGCCGGCCGAGCTACGACCAGCTGAGCGTGGAAGAGGCGCGCGCCGCCTACGAGGCCGCACGCGCCGCGACCACCGGCGAGCCGGTTTCCCTGCCTGTGGTGCGTGACATCTCGCTCGACGGCCCTGCGGGCCCGATCCCGGCCCGGCTCTACCGGCCGCGACCCGAGAACGGCGAGGCGCTGCCCGCGCTCGTCTTCTTCCACGGCGGCGGCTGGGTTCTGGGCGGGCTCGACTCCCATGACGGCCTCTGCCGGCGCCTGGCCTCGGCCTCTGGCTGCGCCGTGGTGGCCGTCGACTACCGCCTCGCGCCCGAGCACCGCTTCCCCGCCGCCTTCGAGGACGCGCTGGCCGCGACCCGGGCCGTGACCGCGGACGCGGCCGGTCTCGGGGTCGATCCCGCACGCCTCGCGGTGGGCGGCGATAGCGCCGGGGGCAATCTGGCCGCCGCCGTCTGCCTGGCGCTGCGCGGCGACGAGCCGCGCCTGCGCTACCAGATGCTGATCTACCCCGCGGTCGATTTCGCGATGGACACCGAGTCCCAGCGCCTGTTCGCGGAGGGGCATTTCCTCACCGCGGCCCTGCAGCGCTGGTTCCACGCCCACTATCTCGGCGAGGAGGGCGACCGTGAGGACTGGCGCGCCTCGCCCCTTCGCGCCGACAGCGTCGCGGGGCTTCCCCCCGCCTTCGTCCTCACCGCAAGCCACGACCCGCTGCGCGACGAGGGCGAGGCCTGGGCCGCCCGCCTCGTCGCCGAGGGCGGCCGCGCCACGACTTGGCGCGTTCCCGGCCAGATCCACGGCTTTCTCCCTCTCGACGGCGCGATGCGCGTATCCGCGCAGGTCGCCGAGCTGCTCGGCCGCCATCTCGCGCTGGAGCTGGCCGGCTGAAGGGAGGCGCCACGCATCCGGCGGAGCGCGCGGGAGCAGGCCGCCGGCACGAGGCATCATTCTCGCCCCCCGAGAGCGACCGGAACCGACCCGCCTCCTCCCCGCCCGCCGCCGGCGCGGCAAGCGCCTGATCCGACGACTTTTGAGGGACAGGATTGGCCGGGGCGGCAGGAGTCCGAGCTAAGTTATTGATATAAATATATAAATAGCAAACAGAAGGACATGGTGTCAAACGGATTTCGAGGGAAATCACAACGCGTGTGGCGTACTGGCCCTTGCCAGTGTCATGGCGACGGCGAACGGCCTCCCCGCGCAGCGCCCCCAGGATCTCGGGCAGAACGTCTCCAGCGTGGTGGAACCGGGTGGGCAGTGCTCCGTCATCCTGCGTCGGCGGATCCTGAGAGAAACCGCGAGGGAGCGCCTGCGCTGAACCGAGCACCCGGCCTTGCTGCGCTTAACACATTGATATGAAGCCATTCTTCTCGAGCTCAACGGGACTGTACAACCGACTGTGGGGCCCTGCCTCATCTGAAATTAGCGGCTTCACTTCAGAGTCTTGCGCGCCATCTGGCCAAGGCCCCCTGCGCTTGGCCGATCCACTTCGCATTGCGATGATCGGGGTGTTCGCGGGCACCAGACGCGGTCACGCCACGAATATATCATGCATCTGATATTACAAATCGACACGCTGATGATATTTGCGGCCACCATCGTGTGGGGGCATCATTCCGACATGACCCACGATCCGATCGCCACCACTACACCGCCTGCGAGCAAGCCCACCGACGCGCCTGTCGAGGCTCCCGCGACGACCCTCGACATGGCGCGCTGGTGCGCCGGCCTGACCCCGTCGGACGTGACTGAGCGCGCGCGCGAATGGGCGCGGCACTGCCTGCTCGACTGGTGCGCGGTGACGGTGGCGGGAAGCCGCGAGCCGCTGGCCGAGATCCTGCGCGAGGAACTGCTGGTCGACGGCCTATCGGCGCCGCAGGAGGCGACGGCTACGGTGGTCGGCGCGCAAAGGCGGCGGACGTTGGTGAACGATGCGGCGCTTATCAACGGGGCACTGTCCCATGCGCTGGACTTCGACGACGTGCATCAGCGCATGCACGGGCATCCGACTGTAACGCTCGCGCCAGCCGTGCTGGCGCTGGGCGAGGCCCGGCGCATCCCCGGTGAAGCGATCGTGCGGGCCTTTGTCGCCGGATACGAGGTCGCGGGCGCGCTCGGCGCCATGATGGGCGACGCACATTACGACCGGGGTTTTCATGCAACCGCCACGGTAGGCTCGGTCGCCTCGGCGGCGGCGTGCTCGGTGCTGCTGGAGCTCGACGCGACGGCCACGGCGCGGGCCATGGCGATTGCCGGATCCCAGGCGGCAGGGCTGAAAGCGAATTTCGGGACCATGACCAAGCCGCTGCATGCCGGGAGGGCGGCGGCGAACGGACTGTTGTCGGCGCGACTGGCCGCCCGCGGCTTCACCGCTCGGGAGACGGGGTTGGAATGCGAGCAGGGCTTCGGCCCCACACTCTCGGACAGCTGGACGCCAGCGCCGTTCCGACCGGACCCGGAGGCGCCCTTCGAGGTGGAGGCCAATCTCTTCAAGTATCACGCGGCCTGCTACCTGACGCATTCGGCGATAGAGGCCGTGCGGTTGCTGCGCGAACAGGAGGGCGTGGGGCCTGAAGATTTCGCTCGGCTTACCCTCCACGTGCCCGCCTCCTTCATGCGAGTATGCGATATCCGGGAGCCCCGGACAGGGCTCGACCTGAAATTTTCGATCCGCACGCTGACAGGGCTGGCGCTCCGGGGGGCGGACACATCCAATCTGAGCCTCTACACCGACGAGACGGCGCAGGATCCGGACCTCGCGGTCATGCGGACGGCGACCGAAATCGCGCCGGTGGAAGCGCGCCCGGGGGAGCGGCACGCAGCGGCGGTGACGCTGGAGACCAAGGACGGCCGGCGCCTGAATGCGCAGGCCAATGTCGGCGTTCCCGCGGCAGATCTCGCCTCGCAGGCGACGCGGCTGGAAGCCAAGGCGCGCGCGATCGCTGCGCCAGTCCTCGGCGAGGCGCGGGCGGAAGCCATCATAGCCGCCGCGCAAAATCTCGACGCCGCGCCCGATCTGGACGCCCTGATATCCGCGATCTCCTGATCCCCGGCTGCTCCCGATCTCGGTGTCGCGTCACGTATTTCAGAAAGATGGAGGCTGGATCCCTCATGGCGCAGGAAGACATCGTTGCGCGGCTCAAGGCTCAGGCGAAGCCGTGGCCGCGCGGCAATCGGTTCGAGGACTTTGCGGAAGGCCGGGACTTCGCCCATCACTGGGGCCGCACGGTCACTGAGGCGGACAACACGCTCTTCTCCATCCTTACGCTCAACTACAACCCGCAATACACCAACTCAGAGGTCGCCCGCGCCAACGGACACCCGCAGACGCCGGTCAACCCGCTGCTGGTCTTCAACACGGTCTTCGGACTGAGCGTGGAAGACCTCAGCGAAGGCGGGGGGCCGTTTCTCGGCGTCAATGACTGCGAGCATCTCGCGCCAGTCTATCCTGGCGACACGCTACGCGCGGAGTCCCGTGTGATCTCGGCGCGAGCGAGCGAAAAGCGCCCGGAGTTCGGCATCGTCACCTGGGCCACCCGCGGCTTCAACCAGCGGGACGAGGAGGTGATCCGGTTCCAGCGCACCAACCTGGTGAGGAAACGCACATGAACGCCCTGGACACGCAGCATTCGTCGGACGGCCGCGGCTATTTCACCGAAGAGCGGATCATGATCCGCGACTCGGCGCGCGAGTTCACGATGAAGGAGGTACTTCCGGTCGCCAACGCACTGGACGGACCGGACGGCGAGATTCCGATGGACCTGCGCCAGAAGCTGGCGGACATGGGATATTTCGGAATCATGATCCCCGAGGAGTACGGCGGGCTTGGACTCGGCTACTTCGAATATTGCCTGGTCGCCGAGCAGCTCGCCCGCGGCTGGATGTCGGTGGCCTCGATCATCGCGCGCGGCCAAGGCGGCTGGATCCGCAGCGCGATGTCTCCGGAACTGCAGGCGCACTACCTTCCCAAGGTGGTGCGGGGCGAATTTCTGAACGCGGCTTCGCTGTCGGAGCCGGGCACGGGCTCCGACCTCGCCTCGATCTCTTGCCGGGCGGTGCGCGACGGCGATGACTGGGTGATCACCGGCAACAAGTATTGGTGCACCTTCGCCGACGGCGCCGACTACATGACCGTGTTCGCGCGCACCTCCCCGCCGCCGTCCTCGAGCAAGCGGTGGATGGGGATCTCCTGCTTCATGGTTGAGAAGCCGCGAGGCGAGCTGCCGAAGGGCGTCTCCGGCGCGCCGATCCCCAAGATCGGCTACTTCGGCTGGAAGACCTGGGAGCTGAGCTTCGACGAGGTGCGAGTGCCCGCCGACCGCCTGATAGGGGAGGAGGGCAAGGCGTTTCTCATCATGGCGAAGGGCCTCGAGGGCGCGCGTGCGCACACGGCCGCGCGTTCCATCGGGCTGGCGCAGGGGGCGCTGGAGGACGCGACCGCCTACATGCAGGAGCGCACTCAATTCGGCCGTCCGATCGCCGATTTCCAGGCGCTGCGCTTCAAGCTCGCCGACATGGCGGCGCAGGTCGAGGCGGCGCGCCAACTGCTCTATTACGTGTGCAACGAGATCGACCAGGGCCGCCGCTGCGACAGGGAGGCCAGCATGGTCAAGTACTTCGCCTCCGAAATGGCCGAGCGGGTGGCCTCAGATGCGCTGCAGATACTGGGCGGGGCCGGCTACACCACTCTGCACGCTGTGGAGCGGCACTGGCGTGACGCCCGGCTGACCAAGATCTTCGAGGGCACCTCCCAGATCCAGCTGCGGATCATCTCTGACAACATGTTGGGCAAGTCGGACGTGGACCGCTGGATCGCCGACCAGGCTTTCGAGAAGCAGTGGGGGTCGAAATGACGAGCGCAGCGCTGACCTCCGCCGACAACTACTTCGAGGATTTCCGGCCGGGCGACATCTGGCGCCATCACCGCGGCAAGACCGTCACGGAGATGGACAATGTCATGCTCACCAACATGGTGATGAACACGGCCGAGGGTCATTTCAACGAGGACCTCATGCGCAAGGGGGCCTCCGGCATCTTCGCCCAGCGGGTGGTCTTCGGCGGGATCAATCTGAGCATGGTGCTCGGCCTCGCAGCGCAGGACACTGCAGAGCAGGCGCTGGCGGAACTCTCGATGACGGGCATTCGCCTGTCCCACCCGGTTTTCCACGGCGACACGCTCTACGCCTACAGCGAAGTGCTGGAGGTCGAGGCCGCCGACCGGCCTGACGCGGGCGTCGTGAACTTCCGCCACTACGGGGTGAACCAGGACGAAAAGCTGTGCGTGCAGGCGGATCGGCGTGCGCTGATCAAGCGACGCAGCCACTGGGCGGGCTGAGAAACGACGAGGCGCGGGATGGACAAGCGAGCCGAGGCGGCGCCTGTCGGGCGTAGTTCGGGGGCGCCGACCGGCGGCGCACTGGAGGGGCTGACGGTCATCGACCTCACGCAGATGCTGGCGGGCCCCTTCGCCAGCATGATGCTGGCCGACCAGGGAGCGAGGGTTATCAAGGTCGAGCCGCCGGGCGGGGACAATACGCGGCGCATCGGGCCCTGGGCGAAGGGCGAGCTGCGCATGGAGGAGGGCGGCTACGGCGCCTATTTCGCCTCCATAAACCGCAACAAGCTGTCGATCACGCTCGACCTGAAATCCCAACGTGGCCGGGAGACGCTGCTGCGGCTGCTGCGAAAGGCCGATGTTCTGATCGAGAACTACCGGCTGGGCGTCATGGAACGGCTGGGCCTGCCCTACGAGGAGCTGCGCAAGGTCAATCCGGCGCTGGTCTACGCCTCCGTCCGCGGCTTCGGAGACGTCCGCACGGGCGAGAGCCCGTATGCCGACTGGCCGGCCTATGACCCGATCTCGCAGGCGATGGGCGGGATCATGGGAATCACCGGCCCGGTCAAGGACGGCCCGCCGACGAAGATCGGCCCCGGCGTGGGCGACATCGTGCCCGCCATGTGGGCCGCCTTCGGCGTGGCCTGCGCCTGCTGGCGGGCCCAGCGCACGGGCGAGGGGCAGTATGTCGATGTCGCCATGGTCGATGGAATCCTCGCGCTCTGCGAGCGGCTGGTGTTCCAGTACGGGGCGACAGGGCAGGCGCCGGGGCCGGAGGGGAACGGTCACCCCCTGCTGCATCCCTTCGGGCTGTTCCGCGCGAAGGACGGCTGGATCAGCCTCGGCATCCCCAAGGATCTGTTCTGGGGCCGCTTCGCGCGCCGCATCGGCCACCCGGAGCTGGAGAGCGACCCGCGTTTCGCCACCAACGAGGCGCGCATGGAGAACCACCAGCTGGTGGCCGATTTCGTGAACGACTGGTGCGGCCAGCACACGCGCGAGGAAATCAAGGAGATCCTGGGCGGCGAGGTCCCCTTCGCCCCCGTCTACCGCGCCGACGACATCTTCGCGGACCCGCATTTCGCCGCGCGCGAGATGCTCGCCAGGGTCGAGGCGCCGGGCGCAGAGACGCCCTTGACGATCGCCAACACCCCGATCCGGATGACCGGAACCCCGGGCGGCGTGCGCCGGCGCGCGCCCCTGACGGGGGAAGACACAGACGACGTGCTCGCTGATTTCGGCTTCTCCGCCAACGAGATCGCCGAACTGCGCGGCGAGGGCGTGGTGGGCTGAAACCACGAAAAGGAGGAGATCCCGTATGACCGACCGACCCCGGCGCCTGCGCCGCTGCCAGCTCTCCGTTCCCGGCTCGAGCGAGAAGATGATGACCAAGGCCGCGGGCATGGAGGTGGACTACGTCTTCCTCGACCTCGAGGACGCCGTGGCGCCTCAGGAGAAGCGACCGGCGCGAAAGAAGATCGTCGACGCGCTGAACAACCTGGACTTCGGCGGCTCCACGCGCTGCGTGCGCATCAACGACCTTACGACCGAGTACGCCCATGAGGACATCATCGAGGTGGTCGAGGGGGCGGGCGACAACCTCGACTGCATCATGCTGACGAAGTGCCTCGGCCCCGACGACATCACCTTCTGCGACAAGCTGCTCTCGATGCTCGAGACCAAGCTGAAGCTCAGGAAGCGCATCGGCCTCGAGACCCTGATCGAAGAGGTCGAGGCGATGCAGCGCGTTGACGAGATCGCCGCCGCCTCGCCGCGGCTGGAGGCGCTGATTTTCGGGATGGGCGACTATTCGGCCTCGCAGGGCGTGTCGGTCAAGGATATCGGAGGGGAGAGCGGCTATCCGGGCGACATCTGGCACTATCAGCGCCAGAAAATGACCATTGCGGCGCGGGTGAACCGCATCGACGCCGTTGACGGCCCCTTTGCCGATTTCGGCAGCCCCGAAGTCTATCGGGAGGAATGCAGGCGGGCGATGATCCTCGGGATGGTGGGCAAATGGGCCATCCATCCCTCCCAGGTCCAGATCGCGCAGGAGATGTTCTCGCCCACCACAGAGGATGTGGAACGCGCCCGGGCCATGAAGGCCGCCTTCGAGGCGGCCCTGGCCCGTGGCGAGGGCGCGGCGCAGTTCGAGGGGCGGATGATCGACATCGCCTCGATGCGCATCGTCGATCGCATCGTCGACAAGGCGGACATGATCGGCATGTGAGGCGGGTGTGCGGCGGGCCACCCCGGCCCGCCGGCCTTTCCGGAACAAGACAAGGCGGCGGCGCCGCAAGGGAGAAACCGATGAGCGAAGATCTTCACCCGCCCCGCCTGGACGGACGCGTGGCGATTGTGACCGGCTCCGGCCAGAATATCGGCCGCGCCATAGCGAACCGCCTGGCAGAGGCAGGCGCGGCCGTGATCGTGAACGGTGCCACCAGCCGGGAAAAGGTTGACCGGGTCGTGGAGGAGATCACGGCCGCGGGCGGGCAGGCGCACGGGATCATGGCCGACGTCTCCGAACCGGCGCAGGTCAAGGCGATGGTGACCGAGGCCGTCGAGGTCTTCGGAAAGGTGGACATCGCAGTCAGCAACGTCTCGCGGCGGCTCCACAAGCCTTTCGACACCATCACCGTCGAGGACTGGGACTGGGCCGTCCGCACCAATCTCTCCTCGTGCTTCTATCTTGCCCACGAGGTCGTCCCTGGCATGAAGGCGCGGGGATGGGGCCGGATCATACATGTCTCAGGCTATGACGGGTTTACCGGGCACCTGATCAACCGGGCCTACAACATCGCCGCCAAATCGGGCATGCACGGACTGAGCAAGGCGATCGGCAAGGAGCTCGGCCCGCACGGCATCACTGCCAACACGCTCGTGCCGGGCGCCATCGACACCGAACGCGACTGGTCGCAGTACCCCAACACCGTGATGGACGATGTCCGCAACCGGATTCCAGTGCGCCGGTGGGGCCATGTGGATGATCTCGCTTACGGGGCGGTCTATCTCTGCACGACCGGAAGCTTCATGAACGGACAGGCCCTGCACCTGAACGGGGGCGAGCATATGTTCTGAGTGCTATCCAACACGACTGGCCTCAACCAAACGTCCGCCCCCGCAGCGATGCTGCGGGGGCGTTCTCGTTCCAGGAAAGGGACATCTCATGCCAAAGCTCGATGAGTGACACTCACGGAGTCCTGGAACCGGCCGACGGGCCGGCGCGCGGATGCGCGGTCCCGATGATCCTGATGCGTCAGGATCATCGGGGGATGGCATCAGCTCCCGTCGACCAGCGCCGCCTCGAGCCCCCCAGTAAGCCACAGACCTATCGCCTCGAAGGCGCCGAGATCGGCGTTGCGCAGGAAGCTCATCCAGTCGGTGTAGAGCTCGGGCAGGTAGAGGGTGAGGCTCGGCCAGGCGATCAGGATCGCGAGGGTGAGCACATCCATCGCCAGAAACCACGACACGCCCTTGAAGATGGTGGTCACGGGCACGAGCCGTCCTACCACGGAAGAGATCATGAAGACGTTGAATCCCAGGGGAGGCGTGATCAGCCCGATCTCGAGATACTTGATCATGATGACGCCGAACCAGATCAGCGAGACGTCATAGCCCTCGACGACCGGCGTCACGATGGGCAGCGTCAGCAGCATGATCTCAATGGGCCCGATGAAGGTGCCGAGGATCACATAGATCACCGACAGGGCGATGATCACCGGCGTGGGGTCGTTGGAGATCGTCGACGCGAAGTCGGCGAGCCACTGCCCCAGCCCCGAGATGGCGATGAAGCGGGAGAACACCATCGCGCCGAAGATGATGGCGAAGATCGAGGCCGTCTGGCGCAGAGCGTCGACGAAGGCGGCCTCGGTCCGATCGCGCGTCAGCCGTCCTGTGACAAGGGCGATCAGAAAGGCGCCGGCGGCCCCGATCGCTCCGGCTTCCATCGGCGTGAAAAAGCCGATCATGATGCCGCCCATCACCAGGATGAACAAGGCGACGATCCCCCACGATCCGCGCAGGGCGTGGAACTTTTCGCTCCAGCTCGTGCGCTCCGTCATGCCAGGCGCAAGGGCCGGGTTCAGCTTCGCCCGGATCAGCACCATACCGATATAGATGCCGGCCGACAGGAAGCCTGGGATCACGCCGGCGAGGAAGAGAAGCGCGATCGACTGTTCTGTGAACACTGCATAGAGAATCATCAGCACCGAGGGCGGGATAAGCGACCCCAGTGTTCCAGAGGCTGCCACAACGCCGGTGGCGAGACCCTTGTCATAGCCCCGGCGAAGCATCTCCGGCACCGCGATCTTGCCCATGGCGGCCGCGGTGGCGAGCGAAGAGCCTGACACGGCGGCGAAGGCGGCGCAGCCAAGGGTGGAGGCGGCGGCAAGGCCCCCAGCAGTGCGGGCGAACCAGACACGGGCTGCATCGTAGATGTCGCGCGTGAAGCCCGAGACATAGGTGATGTAGCCCATCAGCATGAATGCAGGGATGGTGGTCAGGTCGAAATTGAGCACCGTGCCGAAGGTGTCGGCCGAGAGCACTGCGTCAGCCGCCATGTCCGAGCGCAGCAGGACGAGCCCGATCCAGCCCACCAGGAGCAGGGCGAAAGCCACAGGAATGCGCAGGAACATCAAAATGATCATGGCCAGGACGCCAAGGGCCCCGATCAGTTCACGCTCCATCGCGCGTCTCCTTGGTTTTTTCGTCGGCCGGCTTCAGGTCCAGGAACTCACCCGAGGTTTCGACCTCTCCGCCGCTGTGAGCCGGCAGCAACGGAGTCAGGTCCCAGTTCGACGGCGCGCCCGCATCTTCGGGCGCAACGGTTTCCGTGACCGGGAGGATCAGAACCTGGGCTGCGGTGCGCGCCAGCCACCAGCCAACGCCGAGCATGAATGTGAGCCGCGCCGGCCACATCGGCAGGTTGTAGATTGAGCCGTAAGTGACCTCGAGGAAGGAATCCGGCACCTCCTCCATGCTGACCCAGGCGAGGCGGGAGACTGCAACGACCCCCGCCAGCACGCCCAGCAGGCGCAGGAAGCGGTTGGTCCGGTCGGAGAGCGTGTCGGCAAGCGCAGTGACCTCGATATGCTCTCCGCGTCCCTGGATGACTCCCAGCATGAGGGCGACGGTGAGGACCAGGGACCATTCGGCGAAGGTGTAGTCGTCCGGAATCGGCTTCCAGACGGTGCGGCCGATCACTGAGAAGAAGGTGACGCCGATCATCAGGGCAAGCGCAAGGCAGGCGAGCAGGATCACGACCCGATCCACCCGCGCCATCGTCCGGGCAAGGCGCATCAGCCCCGCCGCACCCCAGACCCGCCAACGAGAGGTAAGGGTCGCGGCGCTGAGCACGGCGGTCCAGAGGACGAAGAGCAGGAGAACGTCGAAGACGATGCCCATGCCCCAAAGAACGGCGATATGGGTTCCCGTCCAGAACGAGTCAGGCTGGGAAATCCACTCGACATAGATGCCATAGGTGAACACGGAGGCTGGCCTTCTTCAGGAGATGGTCGCGGGCCGCCTGCCCATGGCGCCGGCGCCGATGAGGCGCCGCGGCAGCGCGGCCGAAGGCCGCCCGACCGTCTTCAGAGCGAAGGCCGGGCGGCTGCGGGGCGCGCAAACGCGCCCCGCATCGGCGATCACCAGGGATGGCCTTCGGACTGCAGCTTGTCGTCCCAAGCGTTGATTCGGGAGATGTAGTAATCTCCGATCTCGGGAGCGACGGGATTGACCGACTCCGCCTTCGAAACGTTGTTCTCGTAGGAGGGCCGGAGAGCATCGGCCCATTTCTCGCGATTCTCGGAGCTCACATGGAGAACGTCCATCGGGTATTCGGGGTCCTTCTGGACGCGCTCGAGCGATTGCATGTCGTATTCGAGCTCGGCCTTCGCGAGATCAATGGCCAGCTGGGGCAGGGAGCCTTCGATAATGGACCGCTGCTCCTCCGTCATGCTCTCCCAACGGTCCCGGTTGATGTAATACATGTTCATGTGCTGACCGAGGTCCAGCAGCGTCAAATGATCGGCCACCTCGTTGAGCTTGTAGGGGTAGATCTGTCCGAGATAGGTGACGGCGCCGCTTATCGTGCCCTTTTCGAGCGACGTGTAGGTCTCCGGCGAGCGGATGCGAGCGGCGTTGACGTCGATGCCCTCGTTGCGCGCGGCGAACGTGTAATGGGACGACAGCCGCATCGTCTCGCCCGCCATGTCCTGAGGCGTCCGGAAGAACTTGTCGCCGACCAGGACCGTCGCGTTGATCGAGTGGTTGGTGAGGAACTTCACGTTGTTGGACTTCTCCTCCTCCTTGATTGCGGGGAACTTCTCGCGCGTCTCCAGCCAGGCTTGGGAGACCGCGTAAGGGTCGCCAGTCCCGAAGGAGGTCGAGGAGAGATAGGTCAGCGGCAGCTTGGAGCGGTCATAGGCAGCCACGACGATGCCGATGTCGGCGAGGCCGCTCGAGATGGCCTCAAGATTGTCGGCGAGCTTCGAGAGCGACTGCTGGTAGTAGAACTCCACCGTCAGCTCGCCGTCGGTCTTTTCCTCCAGCATCTTCGCCCAAGCCTCGAAGACCGGCGACTGCGGGGAATTGGGTGTGGCGGAGGTCGTGAAGCTCAACACCTCGGCGGCGGTGGCCGGAGCAACCCCTGACAGGCTCAGCGAGAGCACAGCCGCAAGCGCAGCGGACGTCCTGTGGAAACTCATGCGTATCCTCCCTGCATATCTGGACCCGAGCATTTTCGAGCGCGCCGGTTCGCCTCTTGGCGGGCGTTTGCGCGGCACCCGAAGGGAGATTGTCAGACACCGGGCAGTGGCGCCATCCAATTTATGATGATAGCCATCATATGGATGATAGTTGCACGTGGTGAGGGGCGATATGAGCGGCGAACGGTATGGGGGATTGGTGAAATCGGCAGTTCGGGTCATCGAGATTCTGGAGTTCTTCGAGGCCGAGCGGCGACCCCTTAAGATCTCCGAGATCGTGACGGCGCTGGGCATGCCGCAATCCTCGGTCTCCACGCTCATGAAGACCATGGCCGCGCAAGGATATGTGGAGTTCGACGCCGCGGAGCGCCGCTATCGTCCAACGGCGCGACTGGCCTTTCTGGGGCACTGGACCCTGGGCGCACCGGAAAGCGTCGAACAGGTGCAGGTCCTGATGCGCAGGCTGTCGGACGAAACAGACGAGACCGTCCTTCTGGGGGCGCAGAGAGGTCTCAACATGCAGTATCTCTCCATCATAGAAAGCTCTCAAGGGCTTCGCTTCTCCCTCCGGCCGGGACTGATGCGGCCGCTCCACGGCTCCGGTCTGGGGATCATGCTCCTAACCGCCAAGCCCGACGAGGAAGTCGGCCGAATTGTGCGGCGCTTCCGGGCCGAGCACCCGGAGGGCGAAGGAGGGGCCGACGAGGAGACCACGCTTGCGCGCGTGAGAGAGGCGCGAGAAGCTGGTTTCTTCGAGACCTTCGGCATCGCCTCGCCCGGCGCAGGCACGATCAGCACGCTGCTGCAGATGCCCTCCGGATTGCTGCTGGGCGTAGGCGTCGGCGGACCGGTGGCACGGCTGGATCATCGCCGCGAGGATTTCCGTAAGATTCTTATTGGGGGCGTCCGAGATTTCCAGGAGAGCATGACGGCGCAAGTCCCCTGATAATCGGTTCAAGGTCGGACAAGGCAGGCGCGGAAGACGGTCCAGACGTGGCAAGCGATATCGATGATGGCGTCCCTGACCTCGAAAACGCGTCGGCTCGGTGTGGATCGGCTCTGAAAAGGGCAAGCGGGGCTTGCCCCCACATTGTAAATCTGCTCCGAGCCCGGACCCCGTTCGGGTCAAGCGCAAGCCCTTGAAATGGGGTTTCTAATTACGAACGAGGCGGGGTCCCAATAGGTGCCTGTCGGACTCCCGCCAGATTCGAGGAAAGCAACTTGATTCAATGGCGTACGCATCCCCGCGCTGGGGTCCGCCCTCGGAGCCGATCCACATGAGACGGAGGCGAGATGGGCCGAGCTCTGGAGATCCGGGACGATCTGACGTCCGAGCAGCTTCGGGCGCTGGCGGCGCGGGAGCGGAGCAACCGGTCGGCGCGGCGGCTGCTGGCGATCGCGAACGCGCTGGACGGCATGAGCCG
Organism: Pseudomonadota bacterium; assembly: GCA_051747505.1. Classification (GTDB taxonomy): domain Bacteria; phylum Pseudomonadota; class Alphaproteobacteria; order Rhodobacterales; family Rhodobacteraceae; genus Albimonas. Next base: position 13,732 of record JBNJGE010000027.1, read on the forward strand.
GGCGGACGCGGCGACGGCGGCGGGGATGGAGCGGCAGGCGCTGCGCGACGCGGTCATCCGCTACAACGCCGAGGGCCCGGAGGGCGTGCGCGATCGTCCGCTTCCGGGCCGCCCGCCGGCGCTGAGCGGGGCGGAGCTGGCGCTGCTCTTCGACCGGATCTTCCGCGGCCCGGACCCCGAGACGGACGGCGTGAGCGCCTGGACCCTTCCGGACCTCTGCCGCTGGATCGAGGTCCGCTTCGCCAAGCGTCTGACGCCGCAGAGCCTCTCGCGCATCCTCAGGCGCGAGGGCTTCTCGCGGCAGAAGACGCGGCCGGTGCATCCGAAGACCGACGAGGCGGCGCAGCGCCGCTTCGAAAAAAGGGGCTCCGCGCGGCCCTGAGCGAGGCCGCCGAGGCGCATCCCGGCAAGCGGATCACCCTGTGGTTCCAGGACGAGATGCGCGTCGGCCAGAAGGGGCGCCTGTGCCATCGCTGGTGGAGCCGGGGGCGGCGTCCGCCGGGCCGCCAGGACCAGCGCTTCGAGTGGACCTACGTCTTCGGCGCCGCCCGCCCCGACGGCGAAGCCGCCTTCGGCCTCGTCCTGCCGGAGGTCGGCACGCAGGCCATGCAGATCTTCCTCGACGCCTTCGCCGAAACGGTCCCCGACGACGAGCACGCCGTCATGGTCCTCGACCGCGCCGGCTGGCACGGCGCCAAGGCCCTCAAGGTCCCGCCCAACGTCACGCTCGTCCCGCTGCCGCCCTACTCGCCGCAGCTCAACCCGATGGAGCGCGTCTGGCTCTGGCTCCGAGACCGCTTCCTAAGCCTGCGCGTCTTCCCGGACTTCAATGCCATCGTCGACGCCTGCTGCCATGCCTGGAACGCCTTCGAAGACGATCCCGACCGCATCCGATCCCTATGCCTCCAGCCCTGGATCAGGAAGGTCATCGGTTAGGCGCGGCGGTAAGACTTACGGTCAATTGAGAGGCTTGGGCCTCATGGCGAAAGAGGCCTGGTTCGGCGCCGATTCGCGCGTCAGGGTTCGCCGAGACATCTCTGAAGCCTTATTGAAGGCGATGCGGGAGATGCGGGAGACGTCTGATGCGCGGAGGAGAGGCGCCGCGGGCGCGGAGCCCCCGCCGCGGCGCTAAACACCCTCATGCGAACTCACAGCCCGCGATCATGCCATTCCGGGTCGCGGAGATCGAGACCGCCGGCGGCTGTCGGCGCCACCGCTCGCAGCGGGGGCGCCCGGTCCGGGCGGGGTCTCCCGCCCGGACCTGTCCTCCCCCTACGCCACGTCGTAGAACATGGGCGTGTCGGTCGTCGGAGTGTTCCACCCCTCCAGCGCGAACTCCTCGTCGAAGAGCGTGGCCAGCCGGTCGACAGAGGCCAGCTCGAAGGTGTCTCCGAACAGGAAGCCGTCGCTATTGCCGTCCACCGACGGGATGATGCCGTCGAACAGGCTCACGCTCGGGCCCGAGAAGAAGTCGGACGTAATCCCGGCGTCGAAACGCAGCAGCCCCGCGAACAGGTCGAGGCCGAGCCCGAGATAGGTGTCGTTCGCGAACATCGCCTCCATGTCGACCGAGACGTCGAAGTCCATGAGCCCGTCGGCGTTGCCGTCGATATCCGCGTCGAAGACCGAGTCATCCGGCGTGACGACCGTGATCTCGTCGCCCAGCGAGAAGCCCGAGATGGTCGAGCCGTCCTCCAGCGTCGCCATCAGCGGCAGGTCCTGGATGCTTAGCGTGAAGTCCTGCACCGCCTCCAGCGTGGTCGAGAGCGCCAGGGAGACGATGTCCCAGTTCCATTCGACCGAGAGCAGGTTCAGGCCGACGCCCCCGATCGACGTGCTCAGACCGAAGGAGTCGCTGTCGCCGAAGGCGCTCGGGAAGCCGAACAGGGCGGTGGAGGCGAAGGCGTCCAGGTCCGCCGTCAGAACCGCGACGTCGTCGCTGCCCGAGGAGTTCAGCACGTCGCCGCCGGGCGCGTCCTGGTCTCCGGTGGTGTTTATCACCGGGAAGTTCAGGTCGAGGTCGAAATACGGATCGAACGGCCCCAGCGGCACGGACAGCTCGAGGTCGTCGCCGCTGGCGTCGAAGATGTTGAAGCCGGGCTGGCCCAGCTCGCCCGTGAAGTCCGGATCGCCGCCCGTGTCGAGGTCCCAGAGATCGATCCGGTTGCCGCCCACCAGCAGGTCGAGCGCCGTGTCGATGTCGAACACGAAGTCCATGCCGAAATTCACGTTCGGCGACATGGTCGAGAAGGTCGCCCCGCCATCGGTGGTGTAGAGGCTCCCGATGGTGAAGGTGTCGCCGTTCTCCACCTGCCGCGGCGCGGTGAACACCACATCGACCGGGATGGAGGCGTCCACCTCCCCGGTGTTGAGCCCGAAATAGGGCTGCAGGCCGACCACGGCGGAGAAGGAGCCCTCCGTCCCGACGCCCGGCACGGTGATCGAGTCCGGCACCGGCACGTCGCTGTCGCAGTCGTCATCCCCGAACCAGCCCGCGATCGTGCAGCCGACATCGCCGAAGAAATCGGCCAGCGCGTCGATGCCCTCCAGGATGTCGCCGAGAACGCCGCCGGAGAAGGTATCGCCGCCGTAGATCGTCGCGTTCAGGCTCTGCGTCCCGGTGTCGAAGCCGAAGAACGGCAGGTCGGGCTGGATCAGGAGCGCCTCGCCCGTGCCGAACATCGACTGGTTCTGGGTCTCGAACAGCAGCCGGTCCGCGAAGCTGACGGGCGCGTCTTCCTCCCCGATGACGGTGATCGACACCGTCGCCGGATCGGAGGTGTCGCTCTCCTCCGGCGCGGCGGGAGAGGTCCCGACGCCGGAGTCGTCCACCGCCACGTACTGGAAGGTGACGACCCGCGTCTCCCCCGCATCCAGGAACTGGAACTCGTCCAGAGGATTGAAGGTGAAGGTGCCGTCGCCGTTGTTGACCACCTCCCCGTACTGGTTGCCGGAGGCGTCCGTCGGCGCGGAGACGATCTCGAAGCTCAGGACATCCCCGATGTCGATATCCGTGCCGACGAAGGCGCCCGTCACCCCGTCGCCGACAAGGCTGTGGAACTGGTCGCTCTGGACGGTGTCGAAGGCGTCGTCCTCGCCGACGCTCAGGGACAGGTCGAAGGCGTTCGGCTGGTCGTTCTGCCCGTCGATGGTCAGCACGACGTCCGCGGTCGCCAGGTCGCCGACGGTTGAAACCGTCTCGTAGGTGAAGGACCAGGTGCGGATGTCGTCATGGGCGAGCTTGTCGATGTCGGGCCCGTCCGCGGCGAAGCTCGCGACTCCGTCGTCGCTGACGAACAGCGTGCCCAGCACCAGGCCGCCGATCTCCACGACGCGCTGGAAGCCGCCGGCGACGGCGACGAGGTCGCCCTCGGCATCCGCGACGCCGACCACGGTCTTGCGGCTGCCGTCGGCCTGCACGCCGTTGGTGTCGTTCGCCAGCAGGTCGACGGCGCCGGCGGCGTTCTCGTCCACCTCCCAGGCGTCGTTGCGCGCCACGCCGCTGGCGTCTCCCACGATCTTGGCGCTGCCGGAGCGTTCCGATCCGGTCCCGACCGACGTGTAGCGCAGGCCGAAATCGGCCAGGTCGAGGCTGTCGAGCGACAGGAGCGCGTCGGCCGAGAGGATGAAGCTGGCGGAGGAGACGTCGTCCTCGCCGATCCCCGGGGTTCCGAACTCGATGCCCGCGTCGAACCGCCCCTGCTCCGCGAGGACCTCGCCGCGGACGTTGCTGTCGCTCCGGGCCCGGTCGACGCCGGATTCCTCGAAGACGGTCATGCCTATGAGGTCCTCGCTGCCGTCGACGCCCTCGACGCTCAGACCGGCGCCGGTGGCGTCGAAGTCCTTGAGATCGAAGAACAGACCCCGAAGGTCGCCGAGCAGGCCGGAGCCGAGCACCACGATATCGAAGCGCAGCGTGCCGTCGGCCAGCTCCTCGATCGTGACGCGCGTGTCCACCGGGCCTTCGATGGTGAATGTCATTGACCGGGACATGATCCCCTCCATGTCGGCATCGGTCATCTGGACGCCCGCGCGGACGGGGGCGGCAATCAAACCGGCCAAGGGTTTGAACGGTGCAGAGATTTACGTCAGGTAACGTTTACGTTACGTGAGCCTATCTGAACGCCTGATGATTGAAATCGCCGGGAGGCGGCGGCATGCGTCAATGGCGGTGGAAAGACCGGCCACTCGGGCGCCGCGGAATCCAGCCACTGATGCTGATGGCTGTGAATCGGCTCCCAACCGGGACTCTTGGCGTTTCTCGGCCAAATCATTGATTATATGTTGAGACCTCAGCGAAACGCGCTGCGGCCTGGGAGGGGGGCGCGTCGAGCGGGCGGGGCGTTGCCGGCGGAGGTCCGTGGGGCGGCGTCGCCGGGCGAATGCGGGGCTGCCGGGCCGCCTCGGGAGGGGAGGTTGGCGGCCGTCAGGCGCCGGATCGTCGAAGCGTCGCGCCGTTGCGCAGGTTCCAGGCGATGGCGGTCAGGGCGAGCTGGGCGGCGTTGCGCGGCTCGCCCAGGAAACGGGTCCGCGCCAGGCCCCAGCTTCGCTTGAGCGCGCCGAAGATCGCCTCGACCCGGCCGCGTGTCACCGCGATCTCCTTGTTGCGGGCGCGGTCGGCCGCGCTCAGCGGGCGGTTGCGATAGCCCTTGCGCTGGACGCGGTCGCCCAGGCCGGCGCGGGCCAGCGCGCGCCGCACCCAGCCCGCCGAATAGGCCGCGTCGGCGTAGAGCTGCGTCTCGCCGCCCCGCATCAGGCGGTGCAGGGCGGTGATCTCGTGCCGGTGGCCCGGCGTGACCGCCTTGGCGCGGATGAAGCCGTTCGGCGGGGAAACGGTCCACCGGACCGTTTCCTGATCCGCCTCACCATCCGCGTTCACGAAGGCCTGCCAGCCCCAGACGCCCCTGCGCCGGCCCTCGAGCTTCGCCCGGGAGCCGGCCTCCGGATCGGCCGTGCCGCGCCGGCTGCGCGCCGCCTCCACCACGGTCGCGTCCACGATGGCCACGTGTCCCTCCTCCAAGACCACGCCGACGTGGCCTCCCGCTCATGTCCGGCGACGGGCGCAGCTCCTTGGTCGCTGATCGGCACGAGGTCGTGCTGTCCGTAGTCGCCCCTCCCGGGAGCGACGCCGGCGATTTCAAGGCGACGGCGGTCCTTGTCGAGGGTCGAGGGCCGATCCGACTTAGGAACCATGAGCTTTCGGATGCTATGTTGAGGTTGCGCGGTGCCGGGCGGGGTCGTCGTCCTGATCGGTCATGATAGTCCCCGGATCGGGAGGGCGGAAATTATCACACGTGATGGCGTCCGGATGCCAACAGAACGAGCGGTCGGAGCGCAAGACATGAAGACACGCGCTATCGAGAGCAGGCGCGTCAAAGCGGCCCTCGAAGCTGAGCTGCCGCCCGAGGAGCTGACGGACGAAGAGCACGAGATCTGGCTCGAGTCGTTCTCCGCGCGGATGACCGAACCACACGCCTCAGAGGAGGCGTTCTTCTCCAGGCGCCGTCAGCTGGCTCGCGGCGTCGGCCTTTCGGACACCGTCAGAGCGGCGAGTCGTCGAACTCGGCCGCGGTGACCTCCGCGGCGTCAGGGAGCGCGTGAGGGCCAAGCCCGCCACAGGGTGAGGCCCTCCGCGAGGTGCCGGCGCAGCCCGTCCAGGGTGAACTCGAGATCGCGGATCCGGTCGCTTCCGTGGATCCGGACTACGAGGGCATCTCCGTGTACTATGCGGCGCGCGAAGCTGGCCCGGGTCTGCGCAGCTGGCGAGCGGCGAGGTGCCGGCGCTCGGGCGGGATCCCGAAAGCGGCGTGCGCAGCTCTTTTCAGCTGGCACCTTCTCCCGTTCCGCCAAGCGTCACGAGCTCTCCCTCGAGGCCGAGGGAACGAATGAGGCCCAGCACGTCTTCTTCGCCGGAGACGCAGGCCACCGAGCCGCCCTGCCTTCCATGGACCAGGCAGGAGGTTTCGGCTCCGCAGACACGCGCCCCGACCTCGTCGAAGCAGGCATCCCGGATGCGCACGGTCGCCTCGCGCGTCGCGTCGAGGGTCTCAGTTCGATCCTGCATGTCTTTCTTTCATCCCTCTCTGCGGCGAGGAGGTTGGTTTGCAGGCAGCTCGGCGGGTCGTCAGTCGGCGCGGACGGCGCTGATGATGCCGTAGGCCCGCCTGCGGCCGGCCGCGGAGCTCTTGGGCCAGCACCAGCGCTTGCCCTCCACATAGGAGACCCCCACGCATTCGGGGTCGGCGAGGCAGGTCTGCCAACATTGCCGGAAGGAAATATCGCGGATCCCCTCGCGGGTCAGGTCATGGCCGCGGAGGTCGGTGTTGGGCAGCCGGGTCATGGGAGCCAGCTCGAAGCTTCTCTCGTCGAGGCAACCCTCGACCGTCTCGCGCAGATGGTCGCTCTGCAGGCGCTGCTCGAACCCGAAGAAAAGGTCGCCGTTCGGCGTGATCACGCGGGCGCCGAAGGTCTCCGCGCGTGCTGCGGCGCGGGCCTGGGCGGGCGAGAGCGCGAAGGAGGCGAGGAACCTGTAGTTCTTGCGGGAGTGGATCTTCCAATTCTCGGCCGGCCACCGGTCGCCGTCGATGACCAGCTCCAGGTCGCCGATCATCATGTGCTTCGGCTCGTTGAGATTGACCAGAGCGTGAAGCTTCTCCTCGCTGCACTGGAGCAGCATCCGGTTCACGCCATGGATGGCCGAGTGCTCGAGCTCCAGGACCAGCTTGCCGTCGAGGTTCACGTAGCGCGCCGTCTCGGCGTAGACCGGCCCGGTGACCACGCGCCATTCCTCAAGCGTGTCGCGATCCACCCAGTCGATCTCGCGCGGCCCGGTGCGGACCATCCGGTCGAAGAGCGCCGGGTCGGCGCGGTTGTCGATGATATGCGAGACGATGATCCCGGAGAGGTCCTGGGCCAGCGCCATGGCCTCGTCGCCGGCTATCTCGGAGTCCGTGCTGAACTTGTGCACGCCGATGCGCCTGCTCGCCGACAGGTAGCGGTAGTCGGCTCCGAGATAGGCCAGGACGCAGGCGCTCGCGCAGATGGCGTCGGGCCGGTTCATGTTCCCGACCTGCGCGGTCGTCACCGCCGATCGGCTCGCCAGCAGCCGGCCGATCCGGATCCCTTCCATCAGGCTTCCGCCGCCGCTGTCGAACATCAGGAGGATCCGACCGAGATCGGGCCAGGTCTCGCGGTCCAGCAGGGCGGCCAGGCGATCCGCGTCGCCGACCTCGAAGCGGCCGGAGATCGTGACGTGGAGCGCACGATCATTGATCAGGTTCGGCTCGAAGTGCTCGACCGAGAACTCCAGCGCCTCGGCGCCGGTGGCGACGAGAGTCGTCAGCGCAAAGGCCGCGGCTTTTCGGAATGCATGGAACAATTCGCTTACCCCCCTCAAACGCGTTCATCATCGATGCGGCGCGCCCTCTCGCGCAAGCGCGCCGCGATGCCGACCGGGCGCAGGATGTCGCAAACGGGGATCTGGCCAATATCGTAGCTGAGGAAGAGACGCTGCGAGGAAGATCTCATCGGCTGGCCGGCCGATTTCGATCCCCCGCCTCGCGACGCGCTGATCCTCGTGCCGAACAAGGCGGCCCGCATCCAGGATGAACTGATGCGGTGGATGCCCCCACCGAGCGGCATCTCGTATGCCATGACGGTTCCATGGGAACCAAGCGGAGGGCGCACCGATGACGACGAAGATCAACATGCTGGCGATCGACCTGGCGAAGGGCAGCTTTCAAGTCTGCGCCATCGGGCCGGAAGGGGCGGTTCTATACAACCGAAGTCTGTCGCGGACGCGGCTGGCGACGCTTCTCGCCGAGCAGCCGGCCTGCATCGTGGCGATGGAGGCCTGTGCCACGTCGCACCATTGGGGGCGGGTGGCGCAACGGCACGGTCACGAGGTGCGGCTCCCGCCGAGGCCGAGCAGCGCTATCATGCCCAGAACGAGGACGCCGCCGTGGCGGCGTGACTCAAACCAAACTGCCTCCGGGAAACACGGGGCGGTTCATCCCGGAGACCAACAAGGACATGATCTGCAAGACGCGGAGCGGTGACCAGCTACGGGCCGGATGACGAGAACGTCTTCGACCTGAAGCGGTGCGTCGACCGCATCTCGGCCGACACCCTCCACATCGCGCCCGTGAGTCGTTGACATCGCAGGCAGTTCGGCCGCCCTCGCATGCTCATCTCGGCTTGCCGACCGGTCCGCTGGCGTAGCCGGAGGGACGAGCTTTCAGGGAGGCCGGCTGCGCCTTCGGGCCGGCAGCCCGTCGCGCGAGTTCTGGCGGCCGAATCCGAAAGGCGGGAAACTTGATGAGACGACGGCGAAACCGGCTCCGGGAGATTCCGATGCCGGCCGATCCGCCGAGCCTCAAGGCGGGGTTTCCACCCGCCTTGAGCCGACTGCATGCTCTGCAGCGCAGGAGTCCGCCGATCACCCATCGTTCATCAGACGCATGACGTGCCGTTGAGCGGCGGCGCGGTCGAGAACGGTTGCGCGCAGCATCAGAAAGCGAAGGAACAGCTCTTCCAGCTCCCGAAGCTTCGTCCCGCGCACCGTATAGAGCGGCACGGACTGCAGCTCGTACTGCGCTCCATGCTCGTCATGTCCTACCTCAACGCGGCGCTTCTGATGCCCCGCGACTTCACCCTCGAGATCGTCTCGGATATCCGTCAGTAGGGCGGACAGCGCGGCGTCGTCACGCCGGTCGAAAGTCTCCCGCTGCTCGAGCCGCGCGATCGCGCGGGCGCAAAACCCGGCCCGCGAGCCATGTCCCCCCGGTGCGAGCTCGGCCGAGAGCCGATGCACTTCTCGACCCAATCGGATCGTCTCCGCGGCCTGGTCCTCGATCGTGATGTTCTCAGGCATGGCTTGCATGTCTGCCTCCTTCTCATCGACGCGGTCATCGCGTCGGTCAAGGTCCGGCCGGTGGGGGCCGGACGAGGCGCTTCAGGCGGAGGCGCCCGGAGCATGAGTCGGCTCCGGGAGAGCCTCGAGGACGTCCGCCAGCTCGTCTGCGAGCAGGCAGAGATCGGCGACCTCCGGCGAAGCGGGATCCAGCGAGCTGAACAGGCTCGCCTCGAGCCGCTCGGGATCTTCGACATGCTGGAGCGTGAGCAACTCGTGAAGACGCTCGAGATCCCGTCGGTCTCTACGCGACGCCCGGGTCGAATGTGCAAGGCGCTCCTGAAGATTCCGGGCCCGCTCTTCAGCTGCAGGACCGCCGAGGCGGAGGGCCGCCCAGCTGAGCCTGACGCCGAGGCGGCTCATGCACTCGAGCATCGCGGCGAGTTCCGGATCCGCGATTGGGGAATGGGTAGAGTCGAGCATCCAGCGACTCCTTCTTTCAGGTGCTGCTCCTCTCGGCAGCTCAAGTCCGGTATTCCTCCTTTCTTTCTTCGCGGCCGCCGGTCCGGCGAAGTCGTGCGGGGCGGCCCTCGTCTTCCGGGACGTGATCGCCGCTTCGGCCGCCGAGCCTGCCGGGAACGATCGCGGTCTCGTCCAGCAGACCGCGATCGATCACCGCCAGGCCGGCAGTACAACCTTCGCCGTCCGGTCGCTTCTATTTCCGGACCGACCGTGTTCCGGCGGAATTCGGAGGCCCCGGCCTTCAGTCCTCCACGCGGGAGAGGACCTCCTGCCGATGAGCCCGCAGTTTGGAGCGGGCCGTCCGGCTCGACGGCTTGCAGTTTCCGATCACGACGCATTCGAGGGGGCGGCGCCCTTTGCCCTGGCCGCACACGGCCAGCGCGATCGACGGATCGTCAGCTTCGCTGTCGAACGACATCTGGTTGGTGCATCTTCCGAGCCGCCGGCCTCGCGCCCGACCCGGTTCACAGAAACCCGGGCGGCGCGAGGCCGGCGGCTCGAACGCTTCATTCTCGAAAGAAAGACATCCTGCTGGACGCGCTTCGGCGCGCCGCCGATCCTTGAGAGGCTTC
>JBNJGE010000028.1:0-22675 GCA_051747505.1 Pseudomonadota bacterium
GCAGCGATGCAAAACCATTCATGCAGCGACCCTCCCAAGGACCGCTAATCTCGCCGCTCAACACAGCCAGAGAAACGTGGGGCCACGACCACGCTTACGTTCATCTCGAGGATGTGGACGTGGTGGGTGAGGCGGTCGAGGAGGGCGCCGGTGAGACGCTCCTCGCCGAAGGTGGCCGTCCACTCGTCGAAGGGCAGGTTCGAGGTGATGACGGTTGAGGCGCGCTCGTATCGCTGGCCGATCAGCTCGAAGAGCAGCTCCGCCCCGGTCCTGGAGAGCGGGACGAAGCCGAGCTCGTCGATGATCAGGAGCTCGTAGCCGGCGAGCTGGCGCTGGAGCCGGAGCAGGCGCTTCTCGTCGCGGGCCTCGATCAGCTCGTGAACGATGGCGGCCGCGGTGGCGAAGCGGGTCTTCACGCCGCGCCGGCAGGCGGCGAGCCCGAGGCCGATGGCGAGGTGGGTCTTGCCGACGCCGGAGGGGCCGAGGGCGACGACGTTCTCGCAGCGTTCGACGAACTCGCACCGGGCGAGGTCGAGCACCAGCCGCTTGTTCAGCGTGGGGATGGCGTCGAACTCGAAGGCGTCGAGGCTCTTGGGAGCGGGGAACTTCGCCGCCTTGATCCGGCGCTCGATCATGCGGGCTTCGCGGTCGAGCAGCTCCAGTTCGACCAGCCGGGCGAGGTAGCGCACGTGGTCGACGTTCTCGGCGGCGCATTGCCGGGCCAGCTTCTCGTGCTCGCGCAGCACGGTCGGCAGCTTGAGCTTGCGCAGGTGGTGGCGCAGCAGGATCTCTGGAGGCTCGGACGCGGCGCTCATGACGCGCCGCCGCTGAGGAGGGCCATGTAGCTGGCGGGCGAGGTCCGGCCGACCTCGGCCCTGGGCAGGTAGGGATACACTGCCAGGTCCAGCTTCGGCGGCCGGCGCTCCACCCGGCAGAGCGCGAGGTGCTTCACCGCGTCGTAGCCGATCGCGCCGAGCCTGAGCGCGTCGCACACGGCGCCGTGCACGGCCTCCATGGGGAAGACCTCCAGCAGGCGCAGCACCTGCACGAACTCCCGCTTGCCCGCCGCGCAGCCGTTGCGCGGGCTCAGCCGCGCCTCCAGCAGCCGGCGCAGGGTCGCGAACTCGGCCGGCAGCTCCCAGCCCTGGAGCGGCGCGGCCTGGTCGAGCGCGCCGACCTTGCGCTCCAGCAGCGGCAGGTAGTGCAGCGGATCGAAGACGAAGCCGGCGGAATCGTAGCTGCGGGCATGGCGTGCGATCTCGTCGGCGCCGACCGCGACGATCACCTCGTCGACGTAGCCCTTCACCACGGCGTCGTGGTGGGCGTAGGCGACGGGGACGGAGTAGTCGACGTTCCGATAGCGCACCAGCGCCTGGCTCGAGACCCGAGCCGGGCGAACGTCGCAGGCCTCGAACGGCGCCGCCGGCAGGGCGAGGAAGGCCGCCCGGTCGCGCTCCAGCCGCGCGCCGATCGTCGCCTCCGAGCCCCGTAGAACGGCGGCCTGGCGCGCGCGGCATCGCTCCAGCAGCATCGCGTTCAGCTCCGCGAAGTTGAGCGCCCTCGGCATCGGGACCATGAAGGCGCGCCGGGCGTAGCCGACCATGCCCTCCACCTTGCCCTTGTCGTTGCCCTTCCCGGGGCGGCCGAAACGGTCCTCGAAGAGATGATGCGACTGCAGCGCCGCGAACATCCGGCTGCGCCGGCGCATACCGTCGCCCAGGATCTTCGCCACCGCCAGCACGGTGTTGTCGTAGAGGATCGACAGAGGCACGCCGCCGAAGAACGCGAAAGCCGCGACATGCCCGTCGCAGAAGGCCTCCGCCGTCTCGGCCGGATACGCCTTCACGAAGATCGCGTCGCTGTGCGGCAGGTCGATCACGAAGAAGCGGACCTTGCGCTTCACCCCGCCGATCACCGCCCACGCCTCGCCGAAGTCGGCCTGCGCGTGCCCCGGCGGATGCGCCAGCGGAACGAACGCCTCCTTCAGCGTCCGACGGCGCGGCCGCACGTAGTCCCGAACCGTCGTGTAGCCGCCGTCGAAGTCACGCTCGTCCCGAAGCCGCTCGAAGATCCGCCGCACCGTGTGGCGCTGCTTGCGCGGCGCCTCCAGATCCGAGCGCAGGATCTCGTCGATGAAGCCGCAGTGCTTCTCCAGCTTCGGCCGGCGCGCCGGACCCGAGCGCCGATAGCCCGGCGGCCCGGCATGCTCCAGCATCTTCGCCACCGTGCCGCGGTCGATGCCGAACCGCCGCGCCGCCTCCCGACGGCTCAGCCCGTCCCGGAACACCGCAAGTCGAACCCGCCCGTAAAGCTCCACCCCGAACATCCTCCCGCCTCCGGATCGGCCAGCCGAACCGAAGACATATCCGTGGCGGGATTTGCCACCGCCCGGCGGAGACGATCCCCGCCGCCCAGGTGGCCGATTATTCCGGCGCCCTTCTCAGCGCTCACGCTTCTCGAGAGGCATGCCGGGCTGGCAGAGGGAGGAGAGCGTGAAGTGCGACATCACGGCGGCTCCAGGGATGTTCAATACATAACTCTACGGCATCGCCGTGAGTCGAAGCCACAGGACACATCCTTGCAACGGGGGCGGTCAGCGCGCGTCCGGATCATGACGGAGGAGGCGGGAGGCGTCCTCGCCGATCATGACGGGCAGTGCGGCGGGGTCGATCCGTCGCGCAGGATCCGGCGGACCCGCTCAATCTCCCCGCCGGCCGCCGGGCCGGAGGTGGTGACGCCAGACCCGATCGCCAGCACGCCCTCCACCGGAACCGCGCCAGCGTTCGCCGACGAGGACGGGAACGTCCGGGCTGCGCGCCGTCCCCTCCCGGTCAAGGGGCGCGGCTTCCCCTCGAAGCCCGGAAAGCCCGAGACGTCGCGGCTGCCGGTCCTGTGCGCGTGGAGTCGCTTTACCCGAATACGGCGAAGCCCTGGCGCATCCGCCCGACGATGGCGAGGGTCATCATCAGCAGCGCGGCGTCGGATGCGAGGCCCGCCAGGATCATGGTTCCGAGCAGGCGCCGCAGGCCGGCGGCGGCTTCGGACATGGCCGGATGGCGCGCGACGGCGTCGACGGCATCCGTCAGGCGGCGCCGCACGAGCGCGCTCAGGACCCCGGCCGCCGCAAACAGGCCCGCCACGACAGCGCTCGCGACGACCGCCATGCGGGAGATGTGAGCGGCGTCGGCCAGGAGGAGGCTGGCCAGCACCAGAGCGCCGTTCAGCAGACACAACAGGGACGCGGCCATGCAGACGGCCCGAAACGCGGCCAGCCGGGGTTCCCCGGAGGCGGGACCGCCGCCCAGGGCCGCCAGCGCCAGCACCGCCGCGACGGCGCCGGCGACAGTCGTCGTCAGACCGATGATCGGCGTGCTGGAGACAGGCAGTCCCGTCTGCGGCAGCAGGAACCCCGCCGCCACGCCGCCGCCCGCGCCGGCCGCAACGGCAGCGACCGCGCCGGGGCGTCGGGCGAAGGGCAGACGCCACAGGCCGCAGCCTACAGCGCCGCCCAGCGCAACGGTCAGGATCAGGGATCCAGGAATGTCAGGCATCGTCGCGTCTCCGCTTCCCGCCGCAACCGGCAGGGCGCCGGGCCGAGCGCCCGGCGCCGCGTGTCCGTCGTTCCGATCGGCCCGGAACCCGAGCGCCCCGTGAGCGAGCACAGCGCTGATTGTCGTGCCCGCAACCGCAACCGATGTCATCACCCCCGTGATCCCGCCGCGCACGCGGCGAGAGCGGTCGGGCCCCGGCGCCCCCGACATGCCGAGGCGGTCGAGCGTCCGGTCCGGGACGCGGAAACCGCTTTCCCGACGGGACCCCGGCTCCGGCGGCGGAGGCCTGCGCCTCGCGGATAGGTCCTTTGCGTTCCGGATTGCGGGCGGCGGCCTGCCCGGGCGACGTCAGGGACAGCGCGCGCAGCTCGACGCGTTGGAGCGGCGGCGCTTTGCCGCGCTCCGGCCTTTCGCCTTCAGGAGATCCCGCATGCGTTTTCATGTCCGACATCCGCTCGCCGTCGCCGCGCTCGTCGGCCTCGCCGGCTGCGCCGCCGAGAACGATCCGCCGGTCCAGCCGGCGCCGAGCCAGCCCCCGCGGCCAGCGCGCCGGCCGTCGGCAGCTCCAGCGACCTGTCGTCGTTCGAGGGCGCGCGCGCCGGTCAGGCCGAGATGGGCATCCAGAATCTCGGCTACGAACCGATCCGGAGCGAGGGCCTGACGACCTGGTGGTTCAATCGCGAGACCGGCGCCTGCGCGCGGATCACGACCTCGGACGGCCGCTACTCCGACGTGACGATGCTGCCGGCCGAGGACTGCTGACCAGGGCGGACCAGGAAGGGCGGCCGCACGGGCCGCCCCGTCCGGCAGGATGCAGCAGGCCGCCTCGCCCCTGGCCGCGGGCTCGGATCATCCCCTCCGGCGCAATCCGGTTCGCTTTGCGGACAGTCCCTGCGCCCATCGGATTTCGCCGGCCCTCCGCACGGTGTCTATCCATGCGCGAAGGGCCGCTCGCTTCGGCCCCGCCAATGCAAGGCGTCCGACACCATGCGAGCGCGTCCTGGCCATGCCCGGCAGCGACGACCGGATCTTCTCGACCCGGCGCGCGCCGTTCGAGGCGGGAAGCCCGGGCGCGTCCCCGCCTCGCGCAGCTTCGGGGGCCGGAGCAGCCGGATCGCCGTCCGTTCGCGCCCGGCCGTTGCCGCCGCCCGACGGGACGGTCCGCATCCAACTGGCGCGCCGGCAGGCGCGCCAACGGCTTCCGGGCGCGGCTTCACGCGCAAGTGCGGAATGAACCGGCCGCCACGGGAAGAACCGGTTTGCTCTTCGATCCGAAACCTGAAGGAACTCCACATGTTCTGCAAGACACTCATCGGCCTGGCTGTCGGCGCGCTGCTCGCAAGCGGCGCCCTCGCCCAGAGCATCACCGCGACCTGCAAGCTCACGAATACTGCGGAGAACGCCACGCTTTACGAAGGCGCCTGCATGGTCACCCAGTCGGAAAGCGGCAGCAACACGATCTTCGAGGTCAAGATGGGCGACAGCGAGCCCTTCCTGTTCGCCGGTCAGCGCGGCAACGAGAACTGGATGCATGGCGCCGAGGAGGTGATCTTCACCGATCTGCCCGCTGGCGGCATCTTCCGCTGGTCGAACTTTGCGCTTGCCGTCGCCGAGTGATCGGGCCGCGGCAGCGACCGTGATGCGACAGGACCCCGCCGCGCCGGACGCCTGGCGCGGCGGCCCTTTCCAGGGCGAGCATGGCGGCCGCGAAGCCGATCGTCTCGCGAAGCGGGTCCGGGCCGAGACGCTTCCCGACCCGCGGGCGGAGGGTCATCATCGACCCGGTCATTGGGTTCTCCCCGGGTCCGGGCCGGTGCGGCGGAACGCGACATCCAGCCAATCGCCCGGGGTCGCCCGATATTGGTCGCGCGTCGGTCGTCCCTTGGTGCGCCTGAGCGCCTCCAGTCCTGCGCGTGCAGGCTGAAAGGGAAGCATTGCGGGATCGGTCTCGAAGCCCAGCGCAGATCCGTCGATCAGCGGATCGAGGCCCGGGCCGCGCCGCGGGTCGGTCGCTTCATGGAAGCGGAGAGCGGACGGAAGGCCGATCGGCCGGAGCTCGCGAAGGCGTTGCGCCCGGCGAAGGCGGTCACCACCGCGGCGAGGTATTCGTCGGCGTCGAGGCTGCCCTCGGCGTTCGCATCGGCCTCGGCGAAGCCGTCGGCCGGCTCGTCGGCGGCCACCGCTCCGGCGACCGGGATCGCCGCCGCAAGGGCCGGCGCAAGGGGTCTTACGCTATTCGGGCGTCCTTTCGTCGCTCAGGGCGGCGTCGGGACTGCGGTCCGTCCGGGCGCTCGACCGGCCGGTTTTTCCCGTCCGCCCCTTTCCGTGGCGGAATGCGCTTCTAGGTCTCGTACATGATCGACGAGGCTGCGCCCGCCGCGGCGCGCGGGAGAAGAATGCGAATGCCGCGAGACCACGGGCGCCCATTGCGCGGCCGGGCTGAAAGGCCGACAGGCCGGCGCCAGGCCCTGTCGGAAGCCTTCCGTCGGGACTACCCCGCATACCAGTACAGATACGTAGAGTTCTTCCTCGAGCATCTCACCGACCTCAGCCGCACCTTCGGCGGCGATCTTGAGCAGATGATGGTGCTCGCGCTCCTCGGCCAGATCCGCCTGCGCGCCCGGCGCGGGGCCGCAGAGGCCGGCCGGGACTGGCGGTCGCTGCCGGCGTGCCGGACCGGCACCACGGCCTCGCGGCTCGCCGACGTGTCCGGCATCCCCCGCGAGACGGTGCGCCGCAAGCTGCGCGCGCTCGAGGCGAAGGGCTGGGTCGCACGCAACGAGGGCGGGTTGTGGAGCATCGCCTCGGACCCCGACGGGCAGGACTCGCAGGTCCGCCGCGACCTCGCGGACCTGGACGAAAGAGCGTTGCAGCGGGTCGCGCGGCTGGTCGCGGACCTCGACAGGATGGCGGAGGGCTGACCGCCCGGGCAGGCCAAGGCGTCGTTGTGCGGGACCCTGCGCCTCTCCCCGGCCGGACGTCCCGGCGGGAGCGCAGACAAGCCCGGCTGATCCCGTCTCCTGCATGCGGTCCGCTTCCGGCGCCTGATCCCGCTTCCATCCCCGGCATGCTCCCGGACCCGCGCGCCGCTCTCAATGAGGGGGGCGCCCATTCTGAGCGGTCGGCGCCTTCCGGGCCGCGAGCCGGGCCGACTAGACCTGAGGGCGAGCCTCCCGGATCGCGAAAGAGGACGCCCCATGTTCGACCCTTCCCAGTTCCGCCTCGACGGGGCCGTTGCGCTGGTCACCGGCGGGGGCGCCGGCATCGGTCGCGCCATCGCCGCGACCTTCGCCGGCGCCGGCGCCGCGGTGGTCGTGAGCGACCTCAAGGCCGAGACCGCCGAGGCCGCCGCCGCCGGTATAGAGGCCGAGGGCGGCCGCGCCGTGGGCGTGGCCTGCAACGTCACCGACGAGACCGATCGCGAGGCCGCCCTGCGCGCCGCCGTCGACCGCTTCGGCGGCCTGAGCATCCTGGTCAACAACGCCGGGGGCGGCGGGCCCAGGCCCTTCGACATGCCCATGGATGACTTCCACTGGGCCTACGAGCTGAACGTGTTCTCGGTCTTCCGCTTCTGCCAGCTCGCCGCGCCGCACATGGAGGCGGCCGGGGGCGGGGCGATCCTCAACATCTCCTCGATGGCGGGCGAGAACCGCAACCGGCGCATGGCCTCCTACGGCTCCTCCAAGGCGGCGGAGAACCACCTGACGCGCAACATCGCCCACGACCTCGGGCCCATGAACATCCGGGTCAACGGCATCGCGCCGGGCGCCACGCGCACCGCCGCCCTGCAGAGCGTGCTCACCCCCGAGATCGAGGCGACGATGCTCAGGCGCACGCCCATCAAGCGGCTGGGCGAGGCGCAGGACATGGCCAACGCCGCGCTCTTCCTCTGCTCCCCGGCCGCGTCCTGGATCAGCGGCCAGATCCTCACCGTCTCGGGCGGCGGGGTGCAGGAGCTGGACTGACGCCGCCTTCAGGACAGGACGACCCCAATGCCCGATTTCGACCCTTTCGCGGAATTCCGCATGACCGGCCACAGCGCCATCGTCACCGGCGGCGCCCAGAACATCGGCGAGGCGATCGCGCGCAGCTTCGCCGGCGCCGGCGCGAAGGTGATGATCGCCGACCTCGACGGCGACAAGGCGCAGGCGACGGCCGAGAAGCTCGCCGAAGAGACCGGCGGCGAACTCCGCGGCATCGGCTGCGACGTGACGAAGCAGGCGGACATCGACGCCTGCGTCGCCGCCACGGCGGACGCCTTCGGCGGGATCTCCACGCTGGTCAACAATGTCGGCTGGGGCCGCGCCTACGAGGATCCGCTCGACGTCGCGCCCGAGGACATGCTGGAGAGCTACAAGCTCAACACCCTCTCGGCCATGCAGATGACCGCGGCCTGCCGGCCCCATCTGCTGAAGGCCGAGAACCCCACCGTCACCAATTCCGGCTCGCTGGTCGGCGTCCTGCCCGCCTTCGACTTCATCGCCTATTCCTCGGCCAAGGCCGGGCTCAACCACCTGATGCTGGGGCTCGCCCACTACTTCGCCAAGAAGGTGCGGATCAACACGATCCTGATCGGCTCGGTCATCACCCCCGGCTACGCCGAGGCGGGGCTGGACGAGAAGGTGGTGGACCGGCTGATGCACCCCGACAACCTGACCGGCCGCCCCGGCCGGCCGGAGGATGTCGCCAACGCCTTCCTCTGGCTGGCCTCGCCCGCGGGCGGCTGGGTCTCCGGCCAGACCATCCAGGTCGCCGGCGGCGGCAGGCGGGTGCGGCTGATCCCCGAATGAGCCTCCGGGGCCTGCCGCGCGCGGCGCTGGCCGCCGCGCTCGCCCTCGCCCCCGCGGCGGCGGCGGGGCAGACCGGCGCGGGCGCGTCCGGCGGGCCGGGCTACGCCGCCCTGGCGCCGCTCTCGGGCGGCGAGACGCTGACGGAGGTGGAGGTCGAGCTCCGCCCGCCCGACGCGCCCGGCGCCGCGCAGGCCGCGGCCGCCGCGCGCGCGGCGCTCGGCTTCGCCTCCGGCGACCGCTGGGAGCCCGCGCTGGAGGGCCCCGCGCTCGCCCGCCTGCGCGCCCTGCCGGGCGTGAGCGGCGCCCGGCTGGAGAGCGCACGCGCCGCCGGAGGCGCCACGGGCCGCCTGCGCGTGGTGCTGGAACTGGCGCCGGAGGCCGCCGCGCCCGCCCCGGGCCTGCTGCGCAGCGGCGACCTCTCGGATTTTCCCGTCCTGCTGCGCGACGGGGGCGCCTATCTCAAGGTCCAGCTCGAGGGCGGCTTCGGCCTGTTCTCCGACGGCAACCCGTGGTTCGGGCAGTCGGAGACGTTCACCCGGGGCAACCCGCTGGTGCAGGACCCCGACCGCGGCGCCGGAACCGGCGGCCGCGCCACCTGGGCCGAGGGCTTCGTCCATGCCGGCCTCGGCGGCGTGGCGCCGCTGGGCGGGGACGGCCTCCACGCCTTCGGCGCCGCGACCGCCATCGCCCCCGCCTCCGCCGGCCGCGACATCTTCCGCGACGACGCCCGCGCCAGCTTCGATCTCGAGCAGCTCTATGCCGGCCTCCTCTACGCGCCTCAGGGCCGCGACCTGCGCCTCAAGGCCTCCGTCGGCCGCCAGAACTTCACGCTCAACGACGGCTTCCTGGTCTCGCGCTACGCCTCCCAGTGGAACGCCGGCCCCCGCCCCGGCGTCTATCTCGCCCCGCGCACGGCGCACGACTTCTCCGTCCTCGCCTCCGCGCGCCTGGGCGACTGGTCGGCGCAGGGCTTCCTGCTCGACCCCAACGAATACGAGCCCATCGAGTCGAACACGCAGCTGCTGGGCTTCAACCTGCGCCGCCAGATCGATCCGTGCCTGTCCCTCGACGCCACCGTCCTGCACGTGCCCGATTCCGACGCCGCCTACCGCGCCCCCGACGGCCTCGCCCGCGGGCGCGAGGGGCTGTGGGCCTTCGCCGGCCATCTGCGCCGCCGCGCGCCCCCCGACGCGCCGGGCCCGTGGTTCGAGACCGAGCTCGCCCATCAGCGCCACCAGGACTTCGACATGTCAGCCTGGGCCGGCTACGCCGAGGCCGGCTGGATCTTCCGCAACGCGCCCTGGACGCCCAGCCTCTCCTACCGCCTCGCCCACTTCACCGGCGACGACCCCGACACCACGGCCTACGAGCGCTACGACACCCTCTATTCCGGCGGGCTCGACCACTGGCTGCAGGGCATCACCATCAACAAGCTGCTCAGCCAGGCCAACCGCACCACGCACCGCCTGCGCTTCAACGTGGCGCCGGACCCGAAGCTGAACCTCACCCTCGACCTCTACCGCCACATCGCCGACCAGCGGAACAATCTCGGCGCCAACCCGGCGTTGGGAACCCTCGCCTCGCGCGAGCTGGGCGACGAGGTCCAGCTCATCGCGCGCTGGGCCGTGTCGCCCCGTGTCCTGGTCATGGGCATCGCCTCCGTCGCCTTTCCCGGCAGCGCCATCGAGGCCGCCGCCGCCGGCGGCGCCGATCCCTGGAGCACGCTGCAGCTCCAGCTCTTCTGGGGCTTCTGAAATGGCCGGCCCCGCACGCCGCCCCGCGCTTCGAGCCGACCCTCGCCATGCAAGGAGACTGCCATGACCGCCGCCGCCCCCGTCCCTTCCGAGCGCGAGATCGCCCGCGGCGCCGCGATCAACGGCGTGATCAACGCCGTCATCAACGGCGGCATCCAGGCCTGGCTGCTCGCCGGCAAGGGGCCGCTGCCGCTGACCGTGGACGGCATCACCAACGAGACCACGACCGTCTTCGGGGCCGCGGCGCCGCTCGCCGTCAGCCTCGCCATGATCCTGACGGTGGTGAACTACCTGCAGCTCAAGCGCCCGCGGCCGCCCTTCTGGCCCGCCTATCTCGGCATGACGCTCAAGCACGGCTTCTTCGCGCTCGGCGTGCTGATCACCCTCGCGGTGCTGTGGCAGCGCATCTTCGGCTCGCTGCTCGTCTCCCTGCCCGCCGCCGTGATCATCCTTGGCATCGTCGCCGGCATCGCCGCCGGAACGGTGACATTCATGACCATCCGGGCGAGCCTGGCCCAGGCGCGCTGATGCGCGCCGGCCTTCCGCCCGCGGGGGCCCGGCACGCGCCGCCGGGCCCCGCCCCGAGTTTCCAAGGATCCGGTGACCGCATGAGACGCTCGCTCCGCCGCCTCGCCGCCGCCGTCGCGGCCTCTCTCCCCATCGCCGCGCCGGCCTTGGCGCAGACCCTGACGGCGGAGCAGTCCGATCCCCGGCGGATGGGCTGGATGCAGGGCTTCCCGCCGCCGCCCGAGCGGATGATCACGCAGCCGGACTCGGTCTATTTCAGCTTCCCGCGCCTGCGCTGGTCGGTCTGCCACCTGCGCGAATTCCTGCCGACCGAGCGCATCTCCCGCGGGCTCGGAGCGCCGGTTCCGCTGGAGCGCCTCCCCCCGCGCGCCTTCGCCGACGCGCGCGCCGAGATCGACGCGCTGACCTTCACGCCGATCGGAGCCGAGGAGGAGATGACCTGGGCGGAGTCGCTGGGGGCGAACTACACCGACGGCATCCTGATCCTGCATCGCGGCCGCGTGGTCTACGAGCGCTATGCCGGCTGCCTGGAGGAGGACGGCATGCATGCCGCGATGTCGATGACCAAGTCGGTCACCGGACTTCTCGCCGAGATCATGGTGGTGGAGGGCGCGCTCGACGACTCCGCCCGCGTGGCCGACATTATCCCGGAAGTGGCCGAGAGCGCCTTCGGCTCCGCCACGGTCCGGCAGGTCATGGACATGACCACGGGCGTTCAATACTCGGAGGACTACGCCGACCCGAACGCCGACATCTGGCGCTATTCGGCCGCGGCGAGCCCCCTGCCCAAGCCGGAAGGCTACGACGGCCCGGACGGCTATTGGGAATACCTGCAGCAGGCGAAGCCCGACGGCGCGCATGGCGAGGCCTTCCACTACAGGACGATCAACTCCGACATGCTGGGCTGGATCATCAGCCGCGTCTCGGGCCGCTCGTTCACCGAACTCGTCTCCGAGCGCCTCTGGCGGCGGATGGGCGCGGAGCAGGACGCCTACGCGACGGTGGACGGCAAGGGCGTGCCCTTCGCGGGCGGCGGGCTCAGCGCGGGCCTGCGCGATCTCGGCCGGCTCGGGCTGCTGATGCTGAACGAGGGGGAGATCAACGGCGCGCGGCTGTTCCCCGCCCAGGTCGTGCGCAATATCCGCGCCGGCGGCGACCCGGCGAAGTTCGCCGGCTTCCCCACCCTGCCCGGTGCCAGCTACGCCAGCCAGTGGTGGATCCTGCGCAACGCCCACGGCGCCTTCGCGGCGCGCGGCGTCCATGGCCAGACAATCTATGTCGATTCCGCGGCGGAGATGGTGCTGGTGCGCTTCGCCTCCTTCCCCAGGGCCCAGAACGGCCTGATCGACCCGACCTCCCTGCCCGCCTACCAGGCCGTCGCCGAACACCTGATGTCGAAATGAGAAGGGCGGGCGCGCAGGCCGCGGTCCGACGGCACGCCGTCTTCGCGTTGACGACAGCAGGTCTGGCGGGCCCGCGTTCCGGCGGGCGCAACTTTTCAATGAGCAGAGAACCTTCAACCCGGGTCCCGTCCGCTCCGCCACTTGCCCGGTGAATGACGCCGCCTCTTCGGACCGCCGCCGAATCTTGCCGGTCTGACCTTCCGCGTTGATCAAAGCCGCCCTTGGCTGGAATTCTCCGGCTGGCGGCGGATCGCGTCCGCCTTCGCTTTGCCCCCTGGCACGGCGATCATCCTCCTGCCGGACCGGCTGCGCTTCACGGACCGTCTTTCTTCATCCATTCAAAGGTGGAAGACTCCGGCCAGCAGCGGTCAGGACCAGACACCCGGGAATGCCGGTACGGAGCCACAAGCGGAGGAGCGCGTGAGGCGAAGCGCGGACCAACACCCGGTTCGGGATTTGCCCGGCTTCCATTGCTTCCACGGCCTGGACGGCGCCTTCCGGAGTCTTCCAAACTGATCGGAGGTCGGATCCTTGCGGAACGGGACGCGCTGCGGCGAAGGCGGGAAAATGCTCTGGCGTGGCGCGGTCATGGGGTTGGCGCTGCTCTGGGCGGGGCCGGCGTCGGCGACCCAGGAGTACATTCTGCCGACGCTCTTCGATGTGACCGACGTGGCCGCGGACGACGTGCTGAACATCCGCGCAAGACCAAGCGCCCGGAGCGAGATCATCGGCGCTCTCGCCGCCAACGCCCGCGATATCGAGGTGGTCGGCCACGACGGCAGCGGACGCTGGGCGCAGGTCAACACGAACGAGCGCCGCGGCTGGGTCGCGCTGCGCCACCTCGCCTACCGCACCGATGTATGGGAGCCGGGCGAACTCCCCGAGACGCTGCGCTGCATGGGAACCGAGCCCTTCTGGTCGCTGGCGTTCAGGCGGAACGCGGCCATCTTGTCTGCGCCGGCGCGTCCGGACTCCACGATGACGCTGGAGGCCGTGCTGGACACCGGTGTCTTCCGCTCGCCTCGTCGAGCGATTGTCGCCGGGGACGCGGAGCGGAGCCTCACGGCGGTCATCACCCCCGCAATCTGTTCCGACGGGATGTCGGACAGGGTCTACGGGCTCGACGCAACGCTGGTCATCGAGGACGCGGAGGGACCGCGGATGCTGACCGGCTGCTGTTCGATCGCGCCTCGCTGAAGGCTGCGCAAGCCGCGCGGTCGGGGCGGTTTCAGGAGCCGACGCCCCGCTGGTCGGACGGCTTTCGGGAGGAAATCCCACTTCTCAAGGAACATCCGAGGCGCCACGCTGCCCGACGCCGCCGGAACCGGGCGGGGCGATGGGCTGCGGCCCAAGGGGGCGTGGTTTGATCCGCTGCATCCGCGGGTCTTGATCCCGCACGCCGTGTGGTTCCTGACCGCTTCGAGGGAGGATGATGCATGAGGGTTCTCGTCACCGGCGCCGCCGGCTTCATCGGGCGCGCGCTGACCCGTGAGCTTCTCCGGGACCCGCGCCTCGCAGGGGCTGACGGGAGAACGGAGCCGATCTCGGAACTGGTGCTGGCGGACATCGCGGAGCCGCCGCCGCCCGGAACGCTCCCGGATGCGAAGGTGACGCGCTGCAGGATCGATCTGGCGGACGAGTCGGGTCTCGAGCCGATATGGGGCGAGGGCTTTCATTCGATCTTTCACCTCGCCGCCTCCCTGACGCTCGAGGCCGAGCGGGACCCTCCGGCCGGGTGGGCCGTGAACCTGCGGGCGCCGCTGCGCCTGATGGAGGCGGCGCGGCGGACCTCTCCGCGGCGGCCGCGAATGGTCTGCGCCTCGTCCATGGCGGTCTTCGGAGGTGATCTGCCCGACAGGGTGGACGAGAGCACGCCGCCCGCGCCGCGCACCGCCTACGGCACGGCCAAGGCGGCGACCGAGCTGCTGCTGGCCGACCACACCCGGCGGGGGGATCTGGACGGGCGCGCGCTGCGTCCGCCGGTGGTGCTGCTGCGGCGGGGCGCGGCCTCGCCCGCGGTCTCGGACATCATCGCCGCCATGGCGCGGGAGCCTCTGGAGGGCCGCGACTTCGCCGCCCCCTTCGCGCCGGAGGACGCCTTTCCGGTGGTCTCCGCCGCCCAGGTGGCGCGCAGCCTGCGCCGGCTGCACGACGCGCCGGGCGAGGCGCTGCCCTTCTCCCGCGCCGTCAATCAGCCGGGCCTGACGGTGACGGCGGGCGAGATCGCGGAGGCGCTGGCCCGGGTGGGCGGGCCGGAAGCGGCGGCGCGGCTGAGCTTCGCGCCGGACCCGGCGATCCGGCAGGTCGTCTCCGGCTGGCCGCGGGCGCTGGTCAGCTCCGTCCCCCTGCCCGAGCCGCTGGAGGCGGACCCGGACTTCGACGCGATCCTGCGAGGGTTTCTGGCCGGAGAGGGATGACGGCGGGGGCGCCGGCTCAGCCGCCGGCGGCGCCCTCCTTTCTCAGATCGAGGCCGGCGGCCTCGCGGTCCCAGACCTCGGGCGTGATCCCCTCGGCGCGCAGGACCTGCTTCTGCAGCTTGCCGCTGGCGGTCTTGGGCAGCTCGGGCATGACCCGGACATAGCGCGGGACCATGTAGCGCGCGACGCGCCTGGCGAGGAAGCGGATCAGCTCGGCCGGGTCGAGCTGCGCGCCCTCCGCGGGGGCGACGACGGCCATGACCTCGTCCTCCGAGAATTCGGAGGGGACGGCGACGGCAGCGGCCTCGCGCACCTGCGGGTGGGCGGCGATCTCGGCCTCCAGCTCGACCGACGAGATGTTCTCGCCGCGTCGACGGATCACGTCCTTGAGCCGGTCGAGGTAGTAATAGGTCCCGTCGGCGTCGCGCCGGAAGGCGTCGCCGGTGTGGAACCAGCCGTTGCGCAGGACGGCGGCGGTCGCCTCCGGGTTGCGGTAGTAGCCGAGGAAAAGCGCCCAGGTCCGGAGGGAGCGCAGGATCAACTCCCCCGTCTCGCCCTCCGGGACCTCGATGTCGTGCTCGTCCACGATGCGCGCCTCGAAGGGCGCGCGGAGGCGTCCGGCGGTCTGCAGGGCCGACACGCCCTCGGGCGCGACGATCGGGCTGGAGACCTCGGTCATGTTGAACAGGGTGTTGAGTTTCACCCCGAAGCGGTCGCGGAGGGCGAGCGCGTCCTCGCTGAAGGGCACGACATGCACGCTGCGAAGCGGGTGGTCCCGGTCGGCGGCATCCGGCGGGCGCTTTAGGAGGAAGGCGGCCATCACGCCCAGCAGCAGGGTGACTGTGGCGCCGGTCTCGCGCACCGCGGGCCAGAAGTCTTCGGTGCGGAACTCCGGGATCATGGCGATCGTCGCGCCGCGCGCGAGGGCGGCGTAGACGAACAGGGTGGTGCCGCAATGAAACAGCGGGCCGCTGCACAGATAGACGTCCTCCGGGCCGAGGCCGTCGATCGCCTCGGGGCCCATGGTCCAGTGCTGGGCGTAGCCGAAGAGCACGCCCTTGGGCGGGCCGGTGGTGCCGGAGGTGTAGAGGATGGCCTGGGGCTCCCACGGCATGATCGCGGGCTCGGGCGACGGGTCCGCGACCTCGCCCTCGGGATCCGTCAGGGGGGCGAGATCCAGACCCTCGGGCAGATCCTTCTCGGGCGCCGGGCCGGTGAGCAGCACGCGCGAGAGCGCGCCGCGCTCCAGCCCCGAGAGGCGCCCGACCAGGCGGGGGTCGGCGACCATCAGGCGGGCGTCGGCATTCTTCAGCATGTGCTCCAGCGGCCGGCCCAGCGCCCCGGTGTTGAGCGGCACATAGACCGCGCCGAGCCAGTTGATGGCGAACCAGGTGGTCAGCAGGTCGGGGCCGTTGCCCATCCAGCACAGCACGTGGTCGCCGCGCTCCACCCCCTCCGCCCGCAGGGCGGCGGCGCGGCGGCGCACGCGGGCCAGCGTCTCGGCGTAGCTCCAGGTCTCGCCCCGCCAGAAGCGAACGAAGTCGTGGTCGGGCCGCGCGGCGGCAGCGCGATCCAGCATCTGGCGAAGCACGCAGAGCTCGGGGGCGGGCACGTCCCGCGGGCCGACCCCGGCCGGGTCCTGGGGCATGGAATCCTTCGACATTGGCGCCTCTCTCCTCCCTTGCGGCCCCCGGGAGTCCCGGCCGCAGCCGCCGTCGGGCATATGGCCTGCGCCCGGCGGCGCTGTCAAAACCCCGTGCCATGGCGGAGGGGGCCTTGACGAAGGAGGGCTCAGGCGCTCTTTTCCACGCCGACGAGCAACGGCGAGACGGCTTCGGGCAGGGAGGCGCCATCGCGCGCGGTCTCGGGGTCGTCGCGGCGCATTGCAGGCGCAGGGCGGCGCCGCGGGAAGGACGGAGGATCGTGCGTCTCCGTCTCCGCGCGCCCCGGCTTCGGCGCCAAGGCGAGGAGAGGTGGCGCCGGATGGCGGATGACCACGTGATCGAAACGCATGGCCTGGTGAAGTCCTTCGGGGGCTTCCGGGCGGTGGACGGCGTCGATCTCAGGGTGCGGCGGGGAAGCATCCACGCCCTTATCGGCCCCAACGGGGCCGGCAAGAGCACCATGTTCAACCTGATCACCAAGTTCCTGCAGCCCACCGAGGGGCGCATCATCTACGAGGGGCGCGACATCACCGGCCTCAGCCCGTCGCGGGTGGCGCGAATGGGCATGGTGCGCAGCTTCCAGATCTCGTCGACCTTTCCGCATATGACCGTTCACTCGAACGTCCGCGTGGCATTGCAGCGCAAGCTCGACACCTCGTTCCATTTCTGGAAACCGTCGAGCAGCCTTTCGGTGCTCGACGACGAGGCCGACTCCCTGCTGGAGCGCGTGGGCCTTAGCGAGTTCCGTGACGCCCTGGCTGTGGAGCTGCCCTATGGGCGCAAGCGGCTGCTGGAGGTCGCCACGACGCTCGCGCTCGATCCCCGGGTGATGCTGCTGGACGAGCCGATGGCCGGCATGGGCGCCGAGGACATCCAGCGCGTCACCGAGCTGATCCGGCGCGAGGCCGAAGGTCGCACCGTGGTGATGGTGGAGCACAACATCCGCGTCGTCGCGGACCTGTCGGACCGGATCACCGTGCTCGCCCGCGGGGCGGTGCTCGCCGAGGGAAGCTATGACGAGGTTTCCAACGACGAGCGCGTGATCTCCGCCTACATGGGCGGGATGGAGGAGCACGCATGAGCGACCAGCCGCTTCTCAAGGTCGAGGGCCTGCACTCCTGGTACGGCGAGAGCCACATCCTGCACGGGATGGATTTCGAGGTGCGCCCGGGCGAGGTCGTCACGCTGCTGGGGCGCAACGGCGCCGGCAAGACCACGACGCTGCGCGCGGTCATGGGCGTGGCGCGGGAGCGCAAGGGCTCGGTCCTGGTCAACGGGGTCGAGACGGTGCGCATGCCGGCCAACCAGATCGCGAAGCTGGGCATCGCCTACTGCCCTGAGGAGCGGGGCATCTTCAGCTCGCTCAGCGTGACGGAGAACCTGCTGCTGCCCCCGGTGATCGCGCCGGGGGGCATGTCGCTGGAGGAGGTTTACGAGCTGTTCCCCATCCTGAAGGAGCGGGGCCGCAGCCAGGGCACCAAACTGTCGGGCGGCGAGCAGCAGATGCTGGCCATCGCGCGGATCCTGCGCACGGGCGCCAAGCTGCTGCTGCTGGACGAGCCGACCGAGGGGCTGGCGCCGGTGATCGTGGAGCAGATCGGAAAAACCGTGCACGAGCTGCGCAAGCGCGACTTCACCATCCTGCTGGTGGAGCAGAACTTCCGCTTCGCGGCCTCCGTCGCCGACCGCCACTACTTCGTCGAGCACGGCAACGTGATAGACGAGATGACCAGCGCCGAGATCGAGACCCGCAAGGACAAGCTCGAGGAATATCTCGGCGTCTGAGACCCCGCCCGCGCCGCGGGCGAAGGGAGAGGCCAAAGGGAGGGCCATACCATGAAGACACGCAAGAGCATCCTGCTCGCCGGCGTCGCGGCGATCGCCACGACCGGTGCGGCGCAGGCGGAGATCAGCAACGGCAAGATCGTCCTCGGCCTGATCGACGACATGTCCGCGATCTATGCGGACATCACCGGCGAGGGCAACGTGGTGGCCATGGAGCTCGCCATCGCCGACGCCAAGGAGAAGTGGGGCGACAAGCTGGGCGACGTCGAGATCGAACTGATCACCGCCGACCACCAGAACAAGGCCGATGTGGCCGCGACCACCGCCCGCCAGTGGATCGACGAGGAGGGCGTGGACTTCATCACCGGCGGCGCCAACTCCGCCACCGGCCTCGCCGTGCAGGAGGTGACGCGCCAGGCGGGCGTGGCCTACTTCAACACCGGCTCGGCGACAGTGGAGCTGACCAACTCCCAGTGCTCGCCCACCGGCATCCACTGGCCCTACGACACCTATGCGCTGGCGCAGGGCACCGGCAAGACGATGGTGGAGCAGGGCCTCGACACCTGGTTCTTCATCACCGCCGACTACGCCTTCGGCCACAGCCTGGAGGAGACCACCACCCAGGCGGTCGAGGAGGCCGGCGGCACCGTGGTCGGCGGCGTGCGCGCGCCCTTCCCGAACAACGACTTCTCCTCCTTCCTGCTGGAGGCCCAGGCCTCCGGCGCGAAGGTGATCGGGATGGCGAACGCCGGCGGCGACACCATCAACACGATCAAGCAGGCCAACGAGTTCGGCATCACCGCCTCGGGCCAGACCCTGGCCGGGCTGCTGATGTTCATCACCGACATCGACGCGCTGGGGCTGGAGATCACCCAGGGCCTGACGATCACCTCGGCCTGGTACTGGGACTATGACGACCAGACCCGCGCCTTCACCGAGCGCTTCAAGGAGCGCCGGGACGGCCGGGTGCCGAGCTACGTGCAGGCCGGCACCTACTCCGCCACGCTCAACTACCTGCGCGGCGTGGCCGAGACCGGCTCCGACGACGGCAAGACGGTGGTCGACCACCTGAAGACCGTGGAGATCGAGGACATGTTCGCCCGCAACGGCTATGTCCGCGAGGACGGCCGCATGGTGCATGACATGCTTCTGGTCCAGGTGAAGTCGCCGGACGAGTCCAGCGGCCGCTGGGACTACTTCAACATCGTGACGGAGATCCCGGGCGACGAGGCGTTCATGCCGCTCGAGGAGAGCCGCTGCGAGTTCGTCAACAACTGACGCGCGGCCCGGGCCGCGTGCGGAACCGGGGGGCGGCCGTCGCGCCGCCCCCCGCCTTTCCGACGGGCCGGAGCGCGCGCCAAGCGGGAGGCGTGAGCGATGACTGAGTTTCTGGGCGTGCCCCTGCCCCTGTTCATGGGGCAGCTGCTGATCGGGCTGATCAACGGCGCCTTCTACGCGGTGCTGAGCCTGGGGCTCGCGCTGATCTTCGGCCTGCTGAACATCGTCAATTTCGCCCACGGGGCCTTCTACATGCTCGGCGCCTTCGTGGGCTGGCTCATGCTGACCTATCTCGGCGTCGGCTACTGGCCCGCGCTCGTGCTCGCCCCGGCGATCGTCGGGCTCGTGGGGATGGTGGCGGAGCGCTTCCTGCTCAAGCCGCTGGCCAATCTCGATCACCTCTACGGGCTGCTGCTGACCTTCGGGGTCGCGCTGGTCCTGGAGGGGACGTTCCGCAACTTCTTCGGCGTCTCGGGCCAGACCTACAACATCCCCGCCTCTCTGGAGGGGGCGCAGAATCTCGGCTTCATGTTCCTGCCCCACTATCGCGGCTGGGTCATCATCGCCTCGATCATCGTCTGCCTGGGCGTCTGGCTGCTGGTGGAGCGCACGCGCCTGGGCGCGCTGATGCGCGCGGCGACCGAGAACCCCGACCTCGTGCGCGCCTTCGGCGTCAACGTGCCCGTCATGGTCACGCTGACCTACGGGCTGGGCGTGGCGCTGGCCGCCTTCGCCGGGGTGCTGGCGGCGCCGATCTACTCGGTCAACCCGCTGATGGGCTCCAACATCATCATCGTGGTCTTTGCCATCGTGGTGATCGGCGGGCTTGGCTCCATCAAGGGCGCGATCTTCTCGGGCTACATGCTTGGCATGGCCGAGGGGCTGACCCGCGTCTTCTATCCGCAGGGGTCGGCCATCGTGATCTTCGTGGTGATGGCCATCGTGCTGATCCTCAAGCCCGCGGGCCTGTTCGGGAGGACCGCCTGACATGTCGGACGCAACGGAAACGCATCTGGAGACCAGCGCCGACCGCAAGGGCCTGCTCGGGCCCGGCCCGCTCTTCCTGATGGGCGTCGCCGCGCTGTGCGTCGCGCCCTTCCTTCTCTATCCCGTCTTCGTGGCCAAGGTGCTGTGCTTCGCGCTGTTCGCGGCGGCCTTCAACCTGCTGCTCGGCTACGCAGGGCTGCTCTCCTTCGGGCACGCCGCCTTCTTCGGCTTCGCCGCCTATGTCTCGGCGCACTCGGCGAAGGAGTGGGGCTTCAACCCGGAGGTCGGGATCATCCTGGGCACGCTGACGGCCATGGGGCTCGGCATCGTCTTCGGTCTGCTGGCCATCCGGCGGCAGGGCATCTACTTCGCCATGGTCACGCTGGCGCTGGCGCAGATGATCTACTTCATCTCGAACCAGGCGCCCTTCACCCACGGCGAGGACGGGATCCAGGGCGTGCCGAGGGGACATCTGTTCGGCATCTTCGACCTGTCCTCGAACATCGCCCTCTACTTCTTCGTGCTGGCGGTGTTCCTGATCGGGGTTCTCGCGATCTGGCGCACGGTGAACTCGCCCTTCGGCGAGGTCCTGCGCTCCATCCGCGAGAACGAGCCCAGGGCGATCTCGCTGGGCTACGACACGGACCGCTACAAGCTGCTGGCCTTCGTGATCTCGGCCACGCTGTCGGGGCTGGCGGGGGCGACGAAGGTTCTGGTCTTCCAGCTCGCCTCGCTGACGGACGTCGCCTGGCAGATGTCGGGCGAGGTGGTGCTGATGACCATCCTCGGCGGCATGGGGACCATGCTCGGCCCGCTCGTCGGAGCCACGATCGTCGTCAGCATGCAGAACTACCTCGCGCAGATCGGCTCCCTGACCCTGGTCGTGCAGGGGATCGTCTTCGTGGTCTGCGTGCTGGCCTTCCGGCGCGGCATCGTCGGCGAGGCGCTGGAATGGGCCCGCCGGCGGCGCGCCCGCGCGAACCAGCCCTCCGGCAAGGGCTGAGACGCCCGCCCGGGGCGCGCGTCGCGTCGGCGGGGGCCGGTCGCCCGGCCCCCGCCGGACGAGCCTCGATCATCGCGAACCGGCACGCCGGCGGGTCCGCCCAGAACACGCAACCCGCCCGCCCGCGCCACGTTTCTCGCAGGGCGGCACGATGCGGGAGGTCGCGATGCCGGAATTGCCCGATGTGGAGGTGTACCGGCGCATTCTGGAAAATAAGGGGCTGGGCCGGCGCATCGCGCGGGTCGATCTGCGCGAGCCGAACCGGCTCAAGGGCGCGGAGCGGCAGGACCTCGAGGCCGCGCTGAAGGGCCGGGAGCTGACCGCGGCACGGCGGCACGGCAAGGTGCTCTTCGCCCGGGCCGGCGCGTCGCCCTGGCTGGTGATGCATTTCGGGATGACGGGGGCGCTGGTGGCCTATCACGACGCCTCCGAAGAGCCCGGCCATGTGCGCCTGACGCTCGACTTCGAGGACGGCGGCCACCTCGCCTTCGACAACCCGCGCAAGTTCGGCTGGCTGGAGCTCGCGGACGAACCGGACGCCTATCTCGCCGCCGAGCGCATCGGGCCGGACGCGCTGGAGATCGGCGCGGAGGCCTTTGCCGAGCGCATCGGCGGCTCCCGCGGCATGATCAAGTCCGCGCTGATGGATCAGGCGAAGATCGCGGGGCTCGGCAACGTCTGCTCGGACGAAATCCTGTTCCAGGCCGGGATCGCGCCCGAGACGCGGGCCGCCGCCCTCCCGCCAGCGCGGCTGGCGGAGCTGCGCGAAACCATGCGCCGCGTGCTGCGGGAGGCGGCGCGGGCGGAGGCCGATCCCGCGCGAATGCCCGGGGACTGGCTCACGCCGCATCGCGGGGAGGACGCAGACTGCCCGCGATGCGGGACGCGCCTGCAGAGCCGCAAGGTCGGCGGACGCACCGCCTGGCTCTGCCCGCGCTGCCAGCCCGCGGCCTGACGCGGTTCGGCCTTCCCGGCCGCGGCGCGCGCCTGTCAGCCGCGCAGCGTCCCGTCGGAGGACGCCGGGGACAGCGCGTTGATCGTTTGCAGAAGCCGCGGCGCCAGCTCCTGCGACACGCGCCCGGGCGTCCAGGCCAGCGCGGAGACGGAGCAGTGGACGGCCGCCACCGGCGCGCCCTCCACGTCGAGGATCGCGGCGGCCACGCCGATCTCGTTGCGGATCAGCTCGTGCTGGGAGAAGGCGTAGCCGCGCTCCTGCGCCTCCCTGATCTGGGCGCGGATCTCGGCCCGGTCGAGCGTCGTCTGGGGCGTGTAGCGCTTCAGAGGCCAGGTCGCGACGGCCTCGTCGATCTCCGCCTCGGGCCGTGCGGCGAGCATGGCCCGGCCCGAGGAGGTGTTCAGCGCGGGGGCGCGACGGCCCACGAAGGTGGCCGCGAAATGCGTGCGCTGGGTGGGGATGCGCGCCACGTAGACGATGTCGCCGCCCGAGGGCCGGGCGAGGTTCACCGTCTCTCCGATCCCGCGCGAGAGCTCGATCAGCGGCGGCATGGCGACCTG
>JBNJGE010000029.1:0-22638 GCA_051747505.1 Pseudomonadota bacterium
GCAGCGATGCAAAACCATTCATGCAGCGACCCTCCCAAGGACCGCTAATCTCGCCGCTCAACACAGCCAGAGAAACGTGGGGCCACGACCACGCTTACCAAAGCTCTGATTCCAAAGCAAATTCAAGATAACCACGTCATGACTGTTTGCGCCGGAGCACGACAGGAGAGGGTGACTCGCGTCCAACTCCGCGCTAGCAAGTGCGGCTTGACCGCGATTGGGAACCCAAATACAAGTCCCAGAGAAATCTTTATTAGCGTGTTTAATGCGTGAGCACAGGTACTTGCGCGTTAGTCCACCGCCCTTTGCCGTTATCAGCAGGAATGTGCGGGGCGACGTCGGCGACGGAGCGTTCGATAAAAACGGGCGGCGTCTGGCTCATGTCCCAGACATGAAAGTGATAGGCGTCCCCTGCCTGCTTGGCCTTGTCCCACTCATTGCGGGTGACCATAAAGCGCAGTGGTGAGGCCGTGGTCGATTTCACTTCGATCAGCTTGTTCTGGATGCCGTGCGGGCCATGGTCGTATGACAGAACATCATAACCCGCGAAGTTGTCATCAAAGCCCGGCCATTTAGGCTCCATATCGATCCCGAGCGTTTTGAGGCGTTCGCGCTCATATTCCAGCGTCAGGATCTCCGCCGTGCGGCCTTGTTCCATCTTTTCTTGGTCGGCCAGAATGCGCGCATATCCTGAAACCGAGTCCCACCACTTCACGACATGCAGCGGGGTAGGGTTTTCCATCAGGCCGGCGGCGGCAAAGATGTCCTGATCGTTGGGATCGAGTCTTTTGACGAAGCGCTGGCGGCCCTGGCGCATGAGCTTGGCCCATATCGGCTGATGCTTTAGCAAGATACCACGGATACAGGTTTGATAGAAGATATGGCCGTCGAGCGGGCAGTCTTTTTCGACAAGCTCGGAAAGATATACGGAAGCCTCCATGTCCAGACTATGCGCGTCGGCCTCGATGCTATCGACCAAGGCCAGAAGATCGGGAGTCGCCAGATCAGGATAATCGGCCATATACTTGCGGAACAGGCGCAGCCCCTCGAAGCAGGGTAATGAGAACAGCCGCTCCGTCGAGATTGTACCGCTCATACTTCCTCCGACGGAGCGTCTGGCGCGGTACCCTCCAGCTCTGCGATGAGGTCCATGATGTCTTTGAGTTCGACATCATAATCGAGGGGATCGGCGGCTTCTTCTTCGTCAAAGGCAATCTCGTGGAGATCGGGATCGTCCAGGAGTTGCTGCATGTTGCGGATTTTTTCAACCAAGCGGCGGCTCACCGACATATCGATACTGCCTATGACAGGCGGCGCTTTGGAGCGATAGATATGAATGTGTGTCTCTTCGTCAGGCCCTAGCCCAAGGCGATGGATGCGGTCGATGGACTGAAGGTAGTGGGTCGAGACATAGCTGCGGTCGGCGTAGATCGCGTTGTGACACACCGTATGAAGGCTGATCCCTTCGCCTGCAGCGGCGGGGTTTGCGACAAGGACGTAGCACCCAGAGTCTTCATGGAAGCGGCGAATGCGCCCCTCTCTGCTTTCAGGGTCATCGGGCAAGCCTGAGGGCACGCCGCCGTGAATATAGACGGGGTTGAGGCCTGCGAGAGCGGAGATGAAGCTATGGATCGTGTCGGTGAATATCGTCCAGATGACGCACTTTTTGCCCTCTCTGGCGAGCGCATAAGCGTGATCAATCACCGCCCGCATCTTGGCGGAATGGCCTTCTTCGAGGACCAGATCGACGATGGACGAGTCCACTTTGACATCGTCGTTCGCCATGGCGCTTAGTGCTAAGGTCGGATTGATCGAAAGCTGGAGCAGGCGCATGACCGAGCGCCGCGCTCGAAGGAATTGGGCGTCGCCCATGCCGCGCGAGATGTGTTTGGAGTAGTCGCGGATGAACTCGTTGCGGACAATAGAGTAGAGCGCGAGCTGGCCTGAATCCATCCCGACATCGATGAAGTGACGGTCGGCACGCGGAAGGCCCAGCTCTGTCTTGGTGGTGCGTACATAGAGATTGCCGAGAACTTCACGCGGCGACTTTCCATGCGAGATTTCAAGGCCGTAGCCGTGGCCCGGCCAAAGGAAGTCAAGCTGGGACTCCATGTCTGACGCCGCCTGCGGCATGGGCGTTCCGGTGAGGATGTCGCGGCGCACGGGATCATCGGCGGTGCGCAGGAAGAACGCCCCGCGCTGTGACTGCCAGCCCGCCTTCATGCGGTGGGCTTCATCGAGAACAAGATGGGTGGGCGTGGTGGCAAAGTGCGCGGCAAGCATACCTTGCTGACGGATCGTCATGTCGTAGGAGA
Source organism: Pseudomonadota bacterium (assembly GCA_051747505.1). Taxonomy (GTDB): domain Bacteria; phylum Pseudomonadota; class Alphaproteobacteria; order Rhodobacterales; family Rhodobacteraceae; genus Albimonas. Next base: position 2,316 of record JBNJGE010000029.1, read on the forward strand.
TGATGAATCGTGTCGCGCCGGAGTGAAGCGCTTTGCGGTTTTCTTCTTCGTTGCCGATCAGAAGTGTGAAGCTCTCTGCGCCTCCATCAGGCGCGTCTTCGTCCATGCACTCATCAACGATGTCCATCCAAGCCTGAAAGGCGGCCTTGGGTGCGACAACGATGAAATGCTGGCCTGCTTGCCGCGTCAGCATGTGGAGCGCGAATGTGACAGTCGTCTTGCCCGCCCCAGGGACAGAGAAATTCGCACCGTTGCTTAGGGCGAGAAGGTGAGAGAGATCGCGAAGCTGGAAGTCGCGAAGCTGGCGCTTGGCAAAGCCCATCGCCTTCAGCTTCTCATCGATCTCTTCGGGGGAGAGGACTTCGGTGATCTGGCTGCGCTGCTCGCGGGTCTTTCGGATCTGCGCTGCAAAGGCGCGGAGTTTGTCTGCGGCCTCTCCCTCTGGCCGGAAGCGGAAGTGCAAGCTCTTCTGGTTGGTCTTACTGCCAAGCTCGCGCACCACGCCCAGCGTGTCAGGCCAAGAGAGATTGATCTCACTGCCTGCGAGGGTGTGGTCGAGCTTTTTCGTCCGGATGGCTAGCTTGAGACGCGACCAGATCGGGGTTTCGAGCGCGTCTTCAGGCACGGAAAACGTGCCTGTGTGATCGGCATTATACCGGACGGTAACCGCAGTCGGGGACTCGCTCACGCAGGTTTACTCCTCCCCTTTGGTATCTGAGGCGCCGGCGCTCTGGCGCTTTTCGACGGCGTCTTCAATTTTGTCGAGGTTTTTGCGGATCGATGCGATCTGTTTGAGGATGGCTGGCAGCGTCGACGACCCGGCCGCACTGATGTCGATGCCCGTGACCTTGGAGTTGACCTGCGCCAGCGCTTTGAGGGCAGCTTCCTCGTTCTTTTGATCTTTGTCGAGTTCGATAGCCGTCTCGCAGACATCGATCAGCGTTGTGATCCTATCGTCGTCGGCGTCTTCGTCGCGCAATGCCTCGATGATGGGCGTGTAGTCTTTGCTACCGCCGTCATCATCGATGTCGATAGCGAAGTCCTCGTCATCGGCGGGATCGTCATCCTCGTTAACCGGCAGTTCCAACCGTTCTTCGAGGATTTCCAACACTTTCGGGGCGAGCTTGCCGAATGCGGCATTGAGGCGGTAGACGCGCCCACTAATCTTATCTCTGTTCTCGTAGATTGACCAGGCGATCGCGCGGCTGGCGTTCTGGAGATTGACGTCCTTTTTGGCGATGGCCTTCGGCAGGTCGCCAAAGATCTGCTGCCCGTCCTGAAGAAGGTCGTACTCGCCGGGTTTCTTGACCCATTCACTCAAGTACAAGTCCGCTTCATCGATGGATTGCAGGACGTTTTCGATGTCAGTCTTGCTGCGGCGCAGACGGTCTGCCACCTCTTTGGTGGATCTGCCTTTTCCGACTTGGCGGCGGATCAGTCTCGCATCGCCGATCCAGTCATAGTCGAGCTTGGTTTGCGGCCGTGCCTGAAGGTCCGCCTCGATGTCATCGATCTCGTCTCGGGTGACATCACGTGGCAGAACAGTACAGCGAACGTTCGTGAAGCGCTCATCTACAGAGCCATCTTTGCGGGACTTGAGCTCACGCATCGCCGCGAGCCTTCGGTTGCCGTTGACGACAACGCCGGTGCTTGTGATGAGGATTGTCTCGCGCTGGCCGTCTTTCTCCAGCACCGAGATGATCGGCGTCACGGATTCGCTGCCCTGCTTGGCGAGCCTGGCGAGGATTGCATGCTGCGCCTGCTGTGCAGTCGTAAGTTCTTGCCCCTTTTCAAAAAAGTCCTTCGGAAGGTCCTCGCGTGCGATCTCGGTTTGCTGCGCGCTGAAGGTTCTGCAGTTCTCCATCCGGTACACGGGCACATCTATTGGCAGAGAGATCACCTTTGGCGTGAAGGTGCCGCTACGAAAGTCATAAATCGATTCTCCGAATTCATCGGAGGTTTCGACTCGCTTGGCAATCATGGCTTCGCGTTCAGCGCGGGGCTTGAGGTCAATCTTGTAGGTCATTGCAATCCCCCTTTACTCAAATGCGACGACGAGGATCGGTACGGTGATAACGCGGTCGAAAAGCTCCAGCTCCTTTATGACACGCTCGGCATTGGCGATGTTGTCACCGATGATCTTGGCGGCTTCCTTTGTTGGCAGGGCGAGCGCAGCGGCTTCAATGCGCTCGCTCTGAAAGAGATATTGCAGTTTCAGCAGATCATATGGTGCGCGGCTTATATTTCCGGTCTGAAGCTGAAAGGCCAGATCGTCCTGCATGGCAAAGACACTTAGGCCGTGCGCCTGATCTAGATTGACGTTGAGTGCCCATCCTTCGTTCAGGAACTCGGTTTCAACGTGTTTTCTGATTTCGGGCGTGCAGCGCGACTCAATCTTGACGGCAGGCGCTTCGAAGACGTCGGTGAGCCATTCTTTTAGCTCACGCCGCTCCCATTCCGCCCCCGCACTGTGATGGTCATCATAAGTGTAGGCGAGCTTCATGGATCCCCCTGTGCGTTGGGATCGTATACGGGCTTATTCATGGGACGGGTTCTGAGCGTGCCAGCACGCAGCTGGTGAATCCGGTCCCTTGCAATATCAATATAGCCTCGGTCCAGATCGCAGCCGTAAGCATGGCGGCCATGCTTGAGTGCTGCAATCGCAGATGAGCCTACGCCGAGATATGGATCGAGGACGCTTTCGCCCTCATTGGTCAAGGCCAAAACCAAACGCTCCACAAGGCCAATGGGGAACTGGCACGGGTGCTCGGTCTTCTCGACATGATTGGACTTGACGTTCGGGATATCCCAAACATCAGAGGGGTTCTTGCCAAGGGGGTTGCTTGAAAGTGCGCCCTTGTTTGGACCCTTGAAGTGCTTCTTGTTGGGATACTTAGAGGGGATGCGAACAGGATCTAGATTGAACGTATAGTCCTCAGATTTTGTGAACCAGAGGATGGTCTCGTGCCTACCCGAGAAACGCTTCTGGCAGTGCAAGCCGTGACCGAATGTCCAGACGAGCCGATTACGAAGCTGAAGCCCGTAGTTCTTGAACAGTGGGTAGAGCAGGATGTCTAGCGGGAAGACCTCTCCGCTGTCAACGTGGTTGCCGACCTGCCAGCAGATGGAGCCCTTCGGCGCAAGGAGACGCACCGCTTCTGCAATACATGCCGCCTGGTCCTCGACGTACTTCTCCTGTGAGGTGCGCTTCTCGTAGGCCTTGCCAATGTTGTACGGCGGTGAGGTGATGATCAGGCTCATGGACGCGTCGGGCAGACGGCGCATGAACTTCAGATTGTCCTCGCAAGCGATCTCGGCCTTCGCGTCCCGTTCGAGGCGATGAACCTCGCCACCTTTGTCGTTGTCTGTACGAAGGACCGCAAGGGCTTGGTCTGTGGCCATAACAGAAGTCTCGATTCTGAGGCCGCAGCGAGGCTACGGCAATACGTCAAAAAGGCAGCTTTCAGATGGTATCTGGTGCCACCCATGAAGAGCAACCCTACATCTGGTGCCGCTCCGGGCTCACGAGGCCAATGAGAGCATAGCCGGCCGTGGTTAACGGCATCCAACATGCGAAAGGTTGATCCAGCCACAGGCGTTAGCATGGTGTTGCGCAGTTCTCGCACGGCGCGAGCCCTCCACATGTCAGCCGATGACATTCCGTTGCCTTGCCCATTCGCCTGGAAACGGCTGCAGGATCTGCGCCAGCGTCACGCCCTCCGGCTGTCGCCCCTCCACGATCGCCTCGACGATGTCCGGCGCAAGCAGCGTCAGCCACAGGACGCGGCTGACGTAGGACGTGACCTGAGCCTTGAGAATGTCCGGCGCGAGCAGCGTGACATGCGGCGGCGCAGTCACCCAGTTGGTAGCCTTGGACCGGACAGCGACGCTCCCGGACCAGAGCCGGCTTTCGCGAGGTCCGCGAGGCACGTCCCGGTCTTCGGTCGCTTCGGCGCCGCGCGGCGGCGATGCCGAAGCGGGGACTTACTATGGGTGCGAGCGCCTCGCCGACGCCGGTCGCCCCAGCGGGACTGCCGTCGATCCGGGTTTCGGCGCGAGGCGCCGTGCGCGGAGCCGATGCGGGGCGGGCCAGAGCACCCGATCGACATCGGGCCGGCGCGGCGAAACTTCAGTGCTGATGCGTTGGCGCCTCGAAGAGGATCATCTCGACGCGTTCGGATCCGTCGACATAGGCGTCGTGGCCGGGCGGGATCTCGAAGAAGTCGCCTCTCCGGATGGTCGTCTCTCGCCCGGTCTCCACCACGCGCACCACGAGCGTTCCGGCGATGCAGTAGCCGGTGTGGTGCATCGGGCAGCTCTCGGGCGAGCCCAGCAGCGGCTTCTCGTCCCGCTCCCAGGTCCAGCCCGGCTCGAAGGTGGCGTACATGCCGGTCGACCCGGTGGCCGTTCGAACGATGTCGATGCCGCCTCGGTCCTTCATGTCGAGCGCCTCGTCCGGCGTCTCGAAACGTCTGGTCTCGATCTCGTTGGTCATGGCTCGTCTGCCTTTCGATTGTCTCGCGCGGCGTTCACACCCCCACGATCTCGTCGCGGAGCGAGTCGAGGATGGCCCGGACCTCCGCCTGCGTGGCATCGCCGTGACCGTGCCGCGCGAGCGTGGAGAGGATGTCGTCGGTTGCCGCGTCGTACTCGGCGTCGCTGATCTCCATCCCGTGATGCGCGTCGGCCATGCTGCGCCCGCAATAGGTGTCGGGCCCGCCGCTGCCCTCGGAGAAGAATGCGCAGGTGTGTCGCTTGATCTCGGCCACCCGCTCGGGCTGTTCCAGATAGGGCAGGAAGCGCGCCTGGATGACCGGATTCTGCAGATGCGCGTCGACGATCCCGTCGACCAGCGCCCGAATCCCGGCGGCGCCGCCCAGCCGTTCGTAGAGCGTGACCGTCGAAAGCTGTTCGGCTGACGATGACGTCATGGCGATAACCTCATTTGATGACTGGTGGATGGACCGCCGCCCGAATCGCCCGGGGGGCGGCGGGGTCATGGCCCCGATGCGGTCCATTTCAGGTCGACCCGGCCTGGACGGCCTTCACGTCGGCGGGGGTCATGGGCTTGCCCCCGATGGCCCAGTCGCCGCTGGCGACCTCGTGGATGCGGACCCATGTCGTGCCGCGGAGCGCCTCGCCCTCGACGCGCACCATCGCATCGGTGACCTCCGTGATCATCCGCCGCTTCTGGTCGGCGTCGAAGACGCCTTCGATCAGCTCGATATCGACGAGGGGCATGTCTCGATCCTTCGTGATTGATCTGGCTGTCGCCGGCTTCGCCCGGCGCGGAACCACGCTGCCAGCCCCAGCCCCCGGCGAGCCAGTTCTCGAACTGAATCGCGCCGATACAGTTTCTGAACTGGCCGCGGGCGGGCCGTGGGTGGCAGCCTCGGAGATGCCCCATGCAAGGGAGGTCTCGATGACGAATGCGAGCTACCGCCAGTTCTGTCCCGTCGCCATGGCGGCGGAGGTCCTCTGCACCCGATGGACGGTCGTGCTGTTGCGCGAGCTGGTCGCCGGCTCGACCCGCTTCAACGAGCTGCGCCGCGGCGTGCCGCGCATGTCGCCGGCGCTGCTGTCGAAGCGCCTGCGCGAGCTGGAGGCGCATGGGATCGTGACCCGCGAACGCCTGCGCGGACCGCCGGAGGTGGACGCCTACAAGCTGACGCAGGCCGGGCGCGATCTGCAGCCGGTGATCGAGGCGATCGGCATGTGGGGCCAGAAGTGGGTGGAAGCCGAACCGTCGCTGGAGAACCTCGACCCGGAGCTTCTGATGTGGGACATGCGGCGCAACCTCGACACCGACCCGGTTCCGGATCGCCAGACGGTCATCGAGTTCATCTATCCCGACGCGCCGCCATCGCAGCGTCGCTGGTGGCTGATCGTGGAGCCGGATCGCAACATCGACCTCTGCCACGTCGACCCCGGCTTCGACGTCGATCTCTACGTCCAAACGAGCCTGCGCACGATGACGGAGATCTGGATGGGCCTCACCACGGTGGCCCGGGCCGTGGATGCGGACGCGCTGACGATCGTCGGGCGCAAGGAGCTTGCGAACAGCATGCAGAGCTGGCTGGGCCTCAGCCCCTTCGCGACGCAGGAGAAGCTGGCCGGGTGATGCAAGTCGGTCTTCCGGACCAGGCTGCGCCGGGAGATCGCTCTGAACCGCGCCGGGAACGCCGGAGCATCCGGCTCGCCGTGGCCCGAAGGCGCGGCAACTGATCGCTTTCCGACCAGGACGTCCAGTCGCGGCGTCATCTCGAGGGCAGCTAGGTCCGCCGGGCCGACCTCTGGTCGACTAGGTGATGCTGCAGTCGCGGCCAAGGTCCGCTTAGGATCGCGCCCGCCGGAGCACCAAGGTCTGGAAAGGGCCGAAAACAGACCTGGTTGGGAGGAACGCGCGCTCGCGCGTCTTCGTCGAGCAGCAATCGGCGTCCGCCGGCCGTCGGCACAATGTCAGTCGCCCAGTTCGCAAACCTGCTGCTCCCAACAAACCGGGAAAGGCTTTATCACCGCCTCCAGCGTCACGCCCTCCGGCTGCCGCCCATCCAGGATCGCCTCCACGATGTCCGGCGCCAGCAGTGTGAGGCGCAGGACGCGGCTGACGTAGGACCGATTGATCTTCTCGGCTTCGGCCAGCTCGGTGAGGCTGGCACGCTCGCCGCTCTCCATCATCCGCTGCCACCGATGCGCGCGAGCGATCGCCTTCACCAGCGCGCTGTCGACGCGCGGCCGGGCGGGGGCGACCTCAGTGCCATCCGGCGCCAGCACCCGCTTCCGGCCTCCGCGCTTGCGGATGGCGAAGGGAACGCGGACCGATAGGGTGGAGGGCGTCCCCCCTGCGTCATGCCGCAGCGAGTCCCCGAGACGGATTGATGGCATCAAGTTGAGCCATGCGTCTCAGCCCAGCTCCGGATCGGGCGCATGACCGGGAGTGGAGCGGGATCTTCCGTGCGGATAGGCTGCCGCTTGAGGGGGACCGATCAAGGAGGCCGGAGATGCGCCAGCCGCTCGGACAATCGCGCTATTTTCTGGTGGGCGGCGGGATCGCCGGCCTCTCGGCCGCGGCGTTCCTTGTGCGGAATGCGGGAGTTCCCGGACCGTCCATCCGCGTCCTCGAGGGCGCCTCGACCCTGGGCGGAAGCCTCGACGGGGCGGGCGACGCGGACAGCGGATACCTGACCCGCGGCGGGCGAATGTTCGAGGAGCATTTCGTCTGCACGCTGGACCTGTTCGGATCAATCCCCTCCGTCGACGATCCGGACGTGTCGATCACGGAGGACATCCTCGCCTTCAATCGAGCCACGCCCGGCTCCTCGCGCTGCCGGCTGGTTCGCGGCGGGAAGAAGGCCCCGGACCGCGACAGGCTGGGGCTGGGCTGGCGGGAGACGGGCGACCTCAATCTGCTGCTGCTGACGCCCGAGCGGCGCCTGGAGGGGCGCAGGATCGAGCAATGGTTCCGGCCGGCGTTCTTCGAGACCAACTTCTGGACCATGTGGTCCACGATGTTCGCCTTCCAGCCGTGGCACTCGGCGGCGGAGCTGCGACGGTACCTGCACCGCTTCATTCACCTGTTCCCCGGCTTCAAGCGGATCGAGGGCGTCCTGCGCACGCGCTACAACCAGTATCACTCGCTGGTCGTGCCGCTCAGGAACTGGCTGGCGGAGAAGGGCGTCGTGTTGGAGGCGGACGCGACGGTGACGGATGTCGAGCTGGAGGGCGGGCCGGACGACCGCCATGTCCGCGCGCTCGTCCTCGACGGCGAAAGGGTGATCGAGGTCGGCCGGGATGATCGGGTGTTCATCACGCTGGGCTCGATGACGGACGGCTCGCAGACCGGGTCGACGACGACCCCGCCGGAGCTGGCGCCGGGGGCGAGCTTCTCCTGGGCGCTGTGGCGCAAGCTGGCCGACGGCCGGTCCGAGTTCGGCCGCCCGGAGGCTTTCTGTGGCGACCCGCAGCGGAGCGCTTGGAGTTCGTTCACGGCGACGCTCGAGGGTCCCGGCTTCTTCGAGTTCATGGAGGAGTTCACCGGGAACAGGACGGGGACCGGCGGGCTCGTCACCTTCGACGACTCCGGCTGGAGGCTGTCGATCGTGATGTTCCACCAGCCGCACTTTCCGGGCCAGCCCCGGGATCGCTTCGTGTTCTGGGGCTACGGGTTGCGCGGGGATCGCGACGGCGATTTCGTGCGCAAGCCGATGTGGCGGGCGACGGGGGCGGAGATCCTCGAGGAGTTGGCCGGGCAGCTGCGCCTTGGGGAGACGGAGCGCGCTTGGTTCGAGGGGGCGAAGGTCCGGCCGGTGTGGATGCCATTCATCACCAGCCAGTTCCTGCCGAGGAAGGCGGGCGACCGTCCGCCGGTCCGCCCCGAGGGCGCGGGGAACTTCGCGTTCATGGGGCAGTTCTGCGAGATGCCGCGCGACTGCGTCTTCACGGTCGAGTACTCGGTGCGCTCGGCCTGGACCGCGGTGCATGAGCTGACCGGCCGGGCGCCGGCGCCCCCGCCCGTCGCGCGAACGGATCGCGATCCGATGGTTCTGCTGCGCGCCGCGGGCGTGCTGCTTGGCGGCTGATCGTCATTTTCGTGATCTCGTGGGAGGCCGAGCGATCCAACCATCCTTACCGCTGCTGCGGCGGGCCCCGAGCATCGTCCTCCAAGCTATAAGCCGAAGGTTTCGCGCTGCTTCTCCCATGCCGTCGGCAAGGGCTTCATCAGGACATCCACCGTGACACCCTCCGGCTGCCGCCCCTCAAGGATCGCCTCCACGATGTCGGGCGCGAGCAGCGTCAGCCGCAGGACGCGGCTGACGTAGGATCGGTTGATCTTCTCAGCCTCGGCCAGCTCGGTGAGGCTGGCACGCTCGCCGCTCTCCATCATCCGCTGCCACCGATGCGCGCGAGCGATCGCCTTCACCAGCGCGCTGTCGACGCGCGGCCGGGCGGGGGCGACCTCTGTGCCATCCGGCGCCAGCACCCGCTTCCGGCCCCCGCGCTTGCGGATGGCAAGGGGCACGCGGACCGAGAGGGTGGAGGGCGTCGCGCGCGTCATGCCGCGGCCCGCCCGTCGACGCCGAACTCGCGCACGAGCCCGGAGAGCCCGTCGCTGCGCAGCCGGATGTCGAGCCCGTCCTCGGAGATTTCCACCCGCTCGACCAGCAGCTGCACGAGCCGCGCCTGCTCGGCCGGGAACAGCTCGTCCCACAGCGGCTCCAGCTGGTGCAGCGCCTCGCGGACCTCCGCCTCGGTGACCTCGGCGTCGTGCTCCCGCGCCGCGCGCCAGGTCCCGACGATGATCTCCGGCTGGCGGAACACCGCCCGCAGCTGCTCGATGACCGCGCCCTCGATCTGCGCGGCCGGCACGCGCCCGATGGGGCAGGCGTCGCGCCCGTGCTTGAGCACGGCCTGGCTGACATAGTAGCGGTAGAGCCGCTCGCCCTTGCGCGTGTGGGTGGGCGAGAAGGCCGCGCCGCCGGGCCCGTAGAGCAGCCCCTTGAGCAGCGCCGGCGCCTGCGCCCGGGTGTTGGCGGCGCGCTTGCGGGGGCTCTCGGCCAGGATGGCGTGGACCTTGTCCCACAGGTCCCGGTCGACGATCGCCGCGTGCTGGCCGGGATAGCTCTCCCCCTTGTGCACCGCCTCGCCGATGTAGACCCGGTTGTTGAGCAGCTTGTAGAGGTCCTTCTTGTCGATCAGCCGCCCGCGCTTGGTGCGCACGCCCTCGGCGCGCAGCTGGCGGGCCAGCGCGGTGGCCGAGCCGGTCTCCACGAAGCGGCGGAAGATCATCCGCACCACCTCCGCCTCGGCCTGGTTCTCCACCAGCCGGCGATCCCTCACGTCGTAGCCCAGCGGCGTCCAGCCGCCCATCCACATGCCTTTCTTCCGCGACGCGGCCACCTTGTCGCGGATGCGCTCGGCGGTGACCTCGCGCTCGAACTGGGCGAAGCTCAGCAGGATGTTGAGCGTCAGCCGCCCCATGGAAGTGGTGGTGTTGAAGCTCTGGGTGACCGAGACGAAGGTCACGGCGTGGGCGTCGAAGAGCTCCACCAGCTTGGCGAAGTCGGCCAGCGAGCGCGACAAGCGGTCGATCTTGTAGACCACCACCACGTCGACCAGCCCCTCCTCGATATCGGCCATCAGGCGCTTGAGGCCGGGGCGCTCCAGCGTGCCGCCGGAGACGCCGCCGTCGTCGTAGCGGTCGCGCATCAGCACCCAGCCTTCGGGCTTCTGGCTGGCGATGTAGGCCTCGCAGGCCTCGCGCTGGGCGTCGAGCGAGTTGAAGTCCTGGTCGAGGCCCTCCTCGCTGCTCTTGCGGGTGTAGACCGCGCAGCGGAGTTTGCGTGGGACGGGCTTGCTCATCCGCGCCTCCGCTGGTTCTCGAGGCCGAAGAACACCCAGCCGTTCCAGCGCGTGCCGGTGATGGCGCGGGCGATGGCCGACAGCGACTGGTAGGGCCGGCCCTGCCACTCGTAGCCGTCGTCCAGCACGGTGACGGTGTGCTCCACGCCCTGCCATTCGCGCACCAGCCGGGTGCCGGCGATGGGCTTGCGGTCGTGGCGGGCGCGGCGCTTGGCAAGGTCGCCGCCGTCGAGCTGCTCGCCGAGGGCCTCCAGCCGCTTCACGGTCTCGGGCCTCAGGCCGCCATAGGCCAGCTCCTGGATGCGGTAGGCGAGGCGGCTCTCCAGGAACCGGCGGTTGTAGGGCGGCGGCTCGGCGCCGAAGAGGTCGCGCCACTGCCGCTTCAGTTCGGGCGTGGGCGTGGTCTTCAGCGCGGCGAGGCGGGCGGGGATCAAGTCGGGCTGGTTCATGCGGTCTCCTCCTGCGTCGGGGTCGCATGGAGGCGTCGGTCGACCGAGTTGTGTAGGCGAAGTTCTCCGCGCTCGGCGGCGGCATGGTCGCGGTCGCGCCGCCGGAGCCGGACGAGGCCGAGCGCAAGGATGCCGCAGGCCTCTGCGAGGCGCTCGCGGGCGGTCATGAGGTCAGGGTCCAGGGCGTTGGGGCACGTGGTCCCGGGGGAGGCATGGTCGATGTCTCGCATGGCGGGGAGGCTACCCCGGCGCGCGAGAAGCACAAGAGATATCAGCGGGTTAAGGAAGCGGCGCGAAATCGTTCGAAGTCTTCAGAAAGGCGTCGCCGACGCCTGGCCCGAAGATCAGCTCTCGTCCCAGCGGAAGGCTTCGCGGTCCGGCCGGACCCGCCCGACCGAGGGCAGGGGGAAGTGGCTGCCGATGACGAGTTCGCCGCGCGCGCCGGCGTCGTCGAGCAGCCGGCGGCGGCTGGCGGCCGCACGGGCGGGATCGAGGTCGTAGGCGAAGTTCCACTGCGGCCGGAGGCATTGCACGGGGCTGTGCAGGGCGTCGCCGGTGATCAGCGCCTCGCCGCCCGCATGCGCGATGCGCACCGAGACATGGCCGGGCGTGTGCCCCGGCGTCGGGACGAGCGAGACGTGGTCGCCGAGCGCGTGGTCGGAGGCGACGCGTTCGGCGAGGCCGGCCTCCACGACCGGCAGCACGCTCTCGTTGTAGACCACGCCGGGCGACGCGGAGAAGTGGGCGTCGTCGTCGGCGGGCAGCAGGTATCGCGCGTTCGGGAACGTCGGAACCCAGCGGCCGTTCTCGAGCCGGGTGTTCCAGCCGACGTGATCCACGTGGAGATGGGTGCACAGGACGTAGTCCACCTCCTGCGGCGCCACGCCCGCGGCCGCGAGGGCCGCCATGAACCGACCGCTCGAACGACGGTGCCAGGCGGCGTGCCGCTCGAAGGTCTTTTCGTTGCCCACGCAGGCGTCGACGAGGATCACGTGGCGCGGGGTTTTGAGCAGGAAGCCCTGGATGGGAAGCAGCATCTGGCCCGTTTCCGGGCACAACTGACGCGGGAACTCGCGGCGCAGCAGCTCGAGGCCCTCTTCTCCCATCTCGGGGAAGAACTCGGTGGGGGACATGAAGGGATCGACGCTCTCCAGGATGCGCCAGACCTCGACGTCGCCGACCCGGGTGAGCATTGCGGCCTCCATGGCAGCTGCGCAGGAAAGCGCGATCGCGCCTGCAGCCGATGGTAGCCGCGCAAGCGGATGCGTGGAACTGACGGATCGCACGTTCGGGCGTCGCGGAGGCTCTCTTGAGGCTCCTGGACGTCGAGCCGCGCTCAGATCTCCCGCGCGAACCAGCGGATGCGCCCGATGATATGGATCTTGTCGTCGGTGCGGTCGTACCCGGAGGCTGGGCGCCGCCGCGAGTGGATGAAGAGGAAGCATGAAGTTCTACGACGCGCACGTCCTGCCGCGCCTGACGCACCTCGCGATGCGCCAGGCGCAGCTGCGCCCTTACCGCGAGCAGGTCGTCTCGGCAGCGCATGGCCGCGTGCTCGAGATCGGGATCGGCTCAGGGCTGAACCTCCCGCTTTACCCTCCTGCGGTGGACGAGATCGTGGGGGTCGATCCCTCGCCGGGCCTCCTCCATCTGGCGACCGACAGGCGGGGACCGGGATCCGTGGTGGACCTGGTGGAGGCCGTGGCCGAAAACCTGCCGTTCGAGGACGACAGCTTCGACTGCGTCGTCGTGAGCTGGGCGCTCTGCAGCGTCTCGTCTCCCGAGCAGGCGCTGGCCGAGATCCGCAGGGTGCTGAGGCCCAGCGGCCTGCTGAGCTTCGTCGAGCACGGCCTGGCGCCGGAGAAGCGGGTCAGGGAATGGCAGCGCTGGCTGACGCCGCTCTGGCGCCGCTGCGCCGGGAACTGCCATCTGGACCGGCCGACGGCGACGCTCATCGGGCAAGGCGGCTTCCGCCTGGAAGACCTGCACACCGGCTATGCGCATGGGCCCAAGCCGATGACCTTCATGTATCAGGGGCTCGCCCGGAAGCGCTGAAACTCGCCACCCGACCTCTCGTCCGGCGTTCAGGCTGGAGACGAAGCGGACCCGGGGGAAGCGCCGCTGCGTCAGGAAGCTCCCACCCGCAGGCGCAGACGGTAGATCCGGGGCTCCACGTCACGCAGCGCCCGCGGCAGCCCCGTCGCATCGAAAGGCTCTTCCGACACGAGCTCCCAGCCTTCGAATGCCGCGACTATCTCGTCGCGGCTGGCGCCCCGCGGCAGCGGTCCCCTGCGGCCGGGGCGCCAAGCCAGCAGCGCCATCGTGCCCTTTGGCGCAGCCATGTCGGTGAGGCTGCGCCCGGCGGCGGGTCGCCGTTCGGGCGAAAGTCCGTGGAACGCCCCGAAGTCCCACAGGAAGTCGAAGCGGCGAAGCAGCTCATCCGGAGGCGCTCGGGTCAGGTCGACCTCGAGGAACTGCACGCGCCGTCGCTCCAGTTCGGCGCGCATCCGCGCCTTGCGCAGGGCGTGCGGCACGTTGTCGACGCCCACGACCTCCCAGCCCCGCCGCGCAAGCTCCACCGACCAGGCGCCGCGTCCGCAACCCACGTCCAGAGCCCGGCCCGGCCCCCCGCGCTCCGACGCCTCTCTGTCGAAGATCATCTCGATCGCGCGGCGCGCCGGAGCGTGTCGCTGCGCTTCCTCCCAAGGCGCAAGTCCGAGGGCGTAGGCGATACGATAGAACACCGACATAACGGCCTCCGCAGCGAGCGCGCCGCTTCCGCAAGCATACCATGATCGCCGTCGCCCTGCTTCGCTCGGGCAGCGGCTTGTCGGGGACAGCGGCGGCTCCGAAGGTCGAAGGGATCAGCTGGAGGAGGATACGTCGTGCGGTTTCTCATCGATGGGGACGTATCGGGTCGTCCGACGGTCCTGTTCGCGCATGGCGCCGGAGCGCCGATGGACACGGCGTTCATGGTGAACGCGGCCTCGGAGCTGGCGGCTCGGGGATTGCGTGTGGCGCGCTTCGAGTTCGCCTACATGGCCGCGCGCAGGCAGGGCGGGGGCAAGCGGCCGCCGCCAAAGGCCGAGGCGCTCTGCGACGAATACGTCGCGGCAGTCGGCGCCCTGTCCCGCGAGGGCCCTCTGGTCATCGGCGGGAAGTCCATGGGCGGCCGCGTCGCCAGCCTGGTGGCGGACGATCTGCTGAAGGCCCGGCGCATAGAAGGCCTCCTGTGCCTGGGGTATCCGTTTCACCCGCCGGGCAGGCCCGACCGCCTGCGGACATCTCATCTCGAAGAGATCGAGACGCCGACCCTGATCTGCCAGGGGACGCGGGACAAGTTCGGCTCACGCCAGGAGGTGGAATGTTACCGGCTGTCCGAAAAGGTCGAGCTGTTCTGGCTGGAAGACGGAGATCACGACCTGAAGCCCCGGAAGAGCGTCACGGGCGAAGGACAGGACGACAGCCTCGGGCGCGCCGCCGAAAGGACTGCGGTTTGGCTTGCCTCGCTTGCGACCTGACCCGCAGTTCCGATCTCGATGCGGCTTCCCCGCCCCTCTCGTCAGATCTTCCAGGCGAACAAGGACTCAGATCTTCCAGGCGAACAAGGACGCATCCCAGCGCGCGATGAGCCCGTCTCGCATGGTCCAGAACTCGACTCCCTTGGAGCGCATAAGCGCGCCTGATTTTCCGTCGACCCAGTGATTGATCCAGATGGCGCCGAAGACGTGGCCGGTGAGGCTGCGCAGCGTCTTGCGGCACAGGAAGTCGCCGCCTGCGCCGAGGTGCGCGAAGCGCGGCGCCATGAAGTCCCTGATGCCTTGGCGACCGATGATGTTTGAGTGCTCGTTGAAATTCGTCACCGAGTCCTCGGTGAAGCCTTCCGCGAAGGCGTCCGGGTCCAGAGAAGTCGTGACCTCTGCGAAGCGCTGCACGATCGCGCGAGCTTCGGCGACGGAATACTCCCCGGCGCCGACGGCCAGCGTCTCGTCAGGCGTCTCGCCCGTCCATTCGCTGACGTCGATATCCAGGAAGCGGCTCTGCGTCTGCGTGCTCATGATCAATCCCTTCAGCTATCTGCCGCAACGACAGCCTGTGCGATCGAAGGCTTGGCCGCAATCGTGAAGGGCGACGGCGTTCTCGAGCGCGCCGTCTCACCGTTTGCGGCCGGCGCGCGCGTGCGTCCGGGCTCGTCGAGCTTCTGCGACGTCGCGAACGCCAGAGGCCGGCGCCTGCAAGCGCTTCCAACCCATTGACCGACGGCGGGTGGAACGGTTCCACCCTCGCTGCCGCCCCCGGTTGAGCCCAGCCGTCGTTCTTCGTATGTTCCCGGCCCTCTTCACCGCCCGGGAGACGCCGATGGTCCTCGAGAATCTCGACCGCACGCAGTGGACGTTCGATCAGGCGCTGGCTCACGTCGAGCGCGCGGTCGTCGCGGTCCGCGAGCGGCAGGCGCCGGAGCCGGCCCCGCGACCGGCGGACTCAACGCCGCCCTGGCTGGCGCCGAAGGACCCGAGGGAAGCGTGGAAGGCCGAGGCGCATGAGCAGCTGCTGGTGGCGCTGCGGGACGGCGATCTGCATGCGCAGGGGCGGTTCTCGGACACGCGCAACGACCGCAACTGGGGCCCGGACTACGGGAAGACCTGGATCCTCCACTCCGGCAATCACGCGCCGATCAGCCCCGCGCAGTGGCGCGAGGGGCGGTTCGTGAGGGGGGCGCTGACCGCGCTGAATTGGGAGTTCATCGACATCCGCATCCCGCGGTTCATGGTGCTGGCGATCTGGCCGGAGCCGGCCGCCTCGCCGGACGGGAAGCCCGGCGCCTACACCACGCCCTATCTCGACCTGATGCAGGCGGCGATCGTCGAGTTCGGCCTGACGGAGACCCGGCAGGGCAAGAAGGAGGCCATCGTCGACTGGCTGCTGACCCGAGCCATCGACGGCGAGCCGCTCTCTCGCAATCTGGCCGAAGCCATGGCGACTCTGATCCGCCTGCCGGCTGCGCAGCGCGGCGGCGCGAAGCGGGTGTTCGGGGACCCCTCCCGCGCCTCCTGACCCAGCGCAGACCGCCGGACGAGTCGTCGGGCGCGGGTTGAACCCTTCCCCCCTCACGTGCGCAGGCGGGTTCAACCCGGCAACGCCAGGCTGAGCCGGCCGGCGCTCCCGACGATGCCGCGTCGCGCGAGGGGTCAACCCGGAAACATCATGGAAAACAACATTCTGTCGCGAGGGTTCAGCGCTTCGGCGGAGAGGCCCGCGCGCGCGGTCTGACCCCTTCCGACGTCGCGGCGGCCCTTCCGCCCGCCCCAGAACGAGGCCCGCATCCAAGACGCGAGGCCCCGTTTCCGCCGTGCCCGGCTTCCCGACCGCCACCCACCAGCTTCCGCTCCGACCGCGCTTCCAGCGCGTCCGGCGCGCGGAGCCGCGCTGATGGCGTTCGATCGACGAGCCTTCGAGGCGGACCTGAAGGCGCATGCGCCCGCGCTCGCCGAAGCGCTGCTCGGCCGCCCGAGCCTGCGCGGCGGCGCCGAGTGGCGCTGGGGGCGGCGCGGCAGCCTTGCGGTCGTCGTCGCCGGCGCGAAGGCGGGGCAGTGGTACGACCACGAGCGCGGCGAAGGCGGCGGCTTCCGCGACCTGGTCGCGCGCGAACTGGGACTCGACCCCGACGCCGCCCGCGAATGGATCGGCGACCGCATCGGGTATGACCTCCGCGGCCGCCGACCGGCGCCGCGGACACCGGCGAAGCCGCCTCGGCGAACCGCGGCTCCAGAGCCGGCGGTCGACGATCGCGCCGCGCGGGCCGAGCGGGGGCGGAGCGCCGCCGCCGCGATCTGGGCCCGGGCGACGCCCGCCGCCGCGGACCATCCCTATCTGCGCCGCAAGGGCGTGGGGCCGCACGATCTGCGCTGCGACGGGGGCAGCCTGATCGTCCCGCTTCGGGACCTCGACGGCCGGCTTCAGACGCTCGAGTTCATCCGTGCCGACGGCGGCAAGCGCTACCTGAAGGGGGGCGCCAAGCGCGGCGGCTTCTGCACCATCGGCGGGCCGCTCGCCGCCGACCAGCCCATCCTGATCTGCGAGGGTTGGGCGACCGGCGCGAGCCTGCAGGAGGCCACCGGCGCCGCGGTGGTCGCGGCCATGGACGCCGGCAATCTCGGCCCCGTCGCCGAAGCGATCCGAAGCCGCTTCCCCGACGCCGAGATCACGCTGGTCGCCGACAACGACGCGGAGGACGGCCGTCGCGACAACCCCGGCCTCGCTGCGGCGCGCAAGGCCGCCCAAACCATCGACGGTCGGCTCGCCGTGCCGCCGATGCCGGGCGACGCCAACGATCTGGCCGTCGCGCGCGGGCTCGCGGCCGTCGCCGCCTGCGTCGAGGCGGCCGAGTTCGTCCCGGCGGCGCCGCCCACCTATCCCGCGCCGACGCATTCGGTCGATGAGGCGCGCGCGGAGCTGGACCAGGCCCTCGACGCCTTCATGGCCGACGTGCCGGCCTACTGGGCGGCCGTGGACGCGGCCGACGCGAAGGGGCCGGCAGATCCCCTCGACTTCAACGCGGGGGCGCCGGCGACGCCGCCGCTGCTCGGGCTGCCCGTGGACGTGGGTCTCGGCAAGACCAGCGCCGCGCGCGCCGCCATCGCCGAACTCCTGGCCGCAGGCGGTCTCGCGGGCCGCAAGGTGGTCTTCGCCGTGCCGCGCCACGACCTTGGCGCGGAGCAGGTCGCGGCCTTCGAGGCGCTGGGCGTCCGGGCCATGCTCTGGAAGGGCAGGGCGGCGCCCGACCCGACGCCGGAGGACCCCGAGCGGCGGATGTGCCTCGACCTGGAGGCGACCCTGGATGCGCTGGAGGTCGAGCAGCCGGTCGAGCGGAGCTGCTGCAAGGTGAAGCGGGGCGGCGAGCTGCATCGCTGCGCGCTGTTCGAGGCCTGCGGCTATCAGGCTCAGAAGGCGGCGGCGCAGGCGGCGCAGGTGGTGGTCTGCGCCCATGACAGCCTCTTCCACATGAAGCCCGAGATCATCGGCAAGGTCGGGCTCCTGGTCATCGACGAGGCATTCTGGCAGGCGGGCCTGCGCGGGCTCGACGGCAAGGCCCTGCTGACCCAGGACGGGCTCGAGCCGGGCAAGGCCTGGGTGACCTGCTACCGCGGCAAGGGCCGGGTCGACGTGGGGGCCACGGCCGACCTCATCGCCGCGCGCGGCAAGCTCTGGAAGGCGCTGCAGGCGACCGAGCCGGGCCCGCTCTTCCACGGCCTGCTCGCCAGCGTCGGCCTCACGGCGGAGGAATGCCGCAACGCCGCCGCGCTCGAGCGCCGGCGGATGCGCGACCCGGGCCTGACGCCCGGCATGAGCCCGAGCGAGCGCCGCAGGCGGATCGAGAAGGTCCTGCCGCCGCGTGGGCGGCCCTGGGCGCCGCCGGGGCGCTGCGCCGCGCTCTGGCACATCCTCGCCGAGGCGCTCGAGGACGGGCACGACGCCGCCGGCGCCGTGGTCGCCAACGAGATCACCGAGAACGGCACGGTGCGCGCCATCCGGCTGCGCTGGCGCTCGCAGCTGCGCGCCGGCTGGGGCGGCCAGGCGCCCGTGCTGCATCTCGACGCCACGCTGCGCGAGGCGCTGGTGCGGCCGTATCTGCCGCGCCTCGCCCTGCACGCGCCCGTCTGCGCCCGCCTGCCGCATGTCCGCGTGCGGCAGGTGCTGGACAGCCCGACCGCGGCGAAGGCGCTGACGCCCGCTGCGCAGGCGCCGGACCGCGATCACGCCGCGGCGCGGCGGCGCCTTCGGGAGCTGCAGACCTGGATCGCGCTGCGCGCCCGCGAGAACCGTCGGCCCGGCCGGTCCGTCGACGTGCTGGTCGTCGGCCAGAAGGCCGCCATTGATGTGCTGCGCGGGCTGGGGCTGCCGCCGCGCGTGGAGGCGGTGCACTTCAACGGGCTGAGCGGGCTTGACCGCTGGGGCGGCGTCGGCGCGCTGATCGTGCTCGGCCGCACGCTGCCTGCGCCGGGGACCGTGGAGGCCCTGGCCGCCGCGCTCACCGGCCGCGCGCCGCAGCCGAATCCCGAGGAGGCCGGCTGGTGGTACCCGCTTGCGGAGCGCCGCTTCAGGCTCGCCGACGGCCGGAGCCACGCCGTGCCTGGAGAGACGCACGCCGACGCCGTCGCCGAGGCGATCCGCTGGACCATCTGCGAGGGCGAGCTGATCCAGGCCATGGGCCGCGGGCGCGGCGTGAACCGCACGCCCGAGACGCGGCTCGAGATCGACCTGCTGACCGACGTGGTGCTGCCGGTTGCGGTGCACGAGCTGGTCCGCTGGCCGGACCTCCGCCCGAACCGGCGCGACCTGATGGCCGCGCAGGGCGTCGTGCTTGAGAACGCCGCCGACATGGCCGTCTGCTTCCCGGAACTCTGGCCGAGCCGCGACGCGGCGCGCCAGGACCGGTCGAGGAGTGTGACAAACTGCTATTATAGAAGCTTCTATAATAGCGAAACGTCACACTCCTCCGTGGTGGCGACCTACCGGCCCGAGGGGGCCGGGAAGAAGCCGCGCCAGGCGCGCTTCGACCTCTCGCTCATCCGCGACCCGGAGGTCTGGCTCGCCAACCGGCTCGGCCCGCTGGCCGCCTTCGAGCTCCGACACGTCGAGTGCACGGGAACCGATGCGTCCGAGCCGACCGACGCGGGCCGTCTCGACGTCCTCGCATCACGCCTGACCGCCAGCATGCGGAGCGGGCTCGAGACGCGCCGCGCCGCTCTCGACGCGCTTGCGGCCTGGCTGGAGGCGGCGAAGCCGGCCGCCCCGCAAAGATCATCGCAACTCCAAGCAACACGGGAGATCCAAGCATGAGCCTCGACAGGATCCGCATCTATGACGCCGGGAACTTGTACGACAGCGAGCTGCCGGACTGGTACCGGAAGTCCGAGCGCCTGAGTGAGGAGGACCGCATCAACTGGCATCGGGCTCTCGACTGCGCGCTCGACTGCGTGCCGACTCAGCTGGCCGGCGAAGGCGCCGTCGGCGGCGGACTGGAGATCCGGTTCTGGCCGAGCGACATGCACGGCACCTTCGTGCTGATCGAGACGCCCCTGGCCATCGTCGAGCAGGTCCTCGTCTTGAACCCCACCGACTGGCTGCCCTTCCTGTCCAAATACCTCGCGCCGCTCATCATGGCCTCGACGCAGAACGCCATGGTGGGTGTGCAGGGCAAGCTCGCCAACGCCCTGATCGCGTGGGCGCGCTACGGCGAGGGCGCACATGTCGATCGGGAGACGGGGCTCAGCCGGATCGACCTCGACAACGACCGGGACCGTCGTCGGGCCGAGCAGTTCCGCCAAGCCATGGCGCAGGCCGGCAAAGCTGCCGGCGCATGAGCGGCATGCGCTTCACGCCCAAGGTCTACGGCGGGCGAGGGACATGCCCGCGTGGACGCGCGCGCAGGTGGAGGAGCGGCTCGAGGAGGCGGCGTGGGTGATGCGCCGCCTGCCTCCCGTTAAGGTGCAGGGCTACTTCAACGCCTGGCC
>JBNJGE010000030.1:0-22556 GCA_051747505.1 Pseudomonadota bacterium
AGCCGACGCCGTGGCCGACCCCGAGGCCGCGGAGGCGGCGCTGCTGGCGCGGCTGGAGGCGCTGGGGGTGCGCTGGACGCGCCACGCCCACCCGCCGCTTCGCACGGTGGAGGAGAGCCGGGAGCTGCGCGGGACCCTGCCGGGCGCGCATTGCAAGAACCTGTTTCTGAAGGAGAGGAAGGGCGGCTTCTGGCTGGCCGTCTGCGGGGAGGAGCGGCGCATCCGCATCCCCGACATCGCGCGGGCGGCGGGGATCCGGCGATGCTCCTTCGGATCGGCGGAGGATCTGGGGGCGCGGCTGGGGGTCCGGCCGGGCGCGGTGACGCCGCTGGCGCTGATCAACGACACCGGCGGCGAGGTCGGGCTGATCCTGGACCGGCAGATGATGGAGGCGGAGGTCCTCAACTGCCATCCGCTGCGCAACGACGCGACGGTGGCGATCCCCACGGCGGACCTGCGGCGGTTCTTCGAGGCGACGGGGCACGCGCCGATCGAGCTGGACTTCGACGAACTCGAGCGGATCGCGACGGAGGCGGCGGGCGAGGGTTGAGCGCCGCTTGCCGCAGGGGCCGCGCGCGCCATATCGCCGGGAAGGAACGCGCCGGAGCCGTCGGTTGCGGGCGGGCGACGCCGCCTCTACGTAGGGGTCGGACACAAAGGGGCGGGGCGGCCCGCCCGGGCGCGACAAGGGAAACAGGATCATGCTGGAACTGGGCCAGGGCGGCGGGGCCGCGGGGCCGGGCGCCGAGGACCTCATCAAGGACGTCTCCGAGGCGAACTTCATGCAGGACGTCGTGGAGGCGTCGAAGCAGACCCCGGTGATCGTCGATTTCTGGGCGCCGTGGTGCGGGCCGTGCAAGCAGCTCACGCCCGCGCTGGAGGAGGCCGTGAAGAAGGCCGGGGGCAAGGTGAAGCTGGCCAAGGTCAATGTCGACGAGAACCAGATGATCGCCCAGCAGCTGCGGGTGCAGTCGATCCCCACGGTTTACGCCTTCCATGACGGGCAGCCGATCGACGGCTTCATGGGGGCGGTGCCGCAGTCCGAGCTGCAGGCCTTCATCGACCGGCTGGTTTCCGCCGGGGGCGGCGAGACGCTGGCCGACGCCGTGAAGGCGGCCGAGGACATGCTCGCCCAGGGGCAGGCCGAGGACGCGGTGCAGGTCTATGCGGCGATCCTCGAGGAGGACTCCGAGAACCTGGAGGCCATCGGCGGCCTCGCCCGCGCCTTCCTGGCGCTGGGCCGGGTGGAGGAGGCCAAGGCGGCGCTGGACCGGGTGCCCGCGCTCAAGCGCGACGACGCGGCCATCGCCCACGCCCGCGCGCAGATCGAGCTTGCCGAGCAGTCGGCCGAGGTCTCCGGCGAGTCCGAGGAGCTGCGCGCGAAGGTCGAGGCGAACCCCGACGACCACGAGTCGCGCATGGAGCTTGCCCGCGCGCTGATCGCGCAGGGGGCCAACGAGGAGGCGATGGAGCAGCTTCTGGAGCTGTTCCGGCGCGACCGCGAATGGGGCGACGGGGCGGCCAAGGAGCAGCTGACCAAGCTGTTCGACAGCCTCGGCCCGCAGGACCCGCTGGTGGGCAAGGGACGGCGCCGGCTGGCCTCCATGATCTTCGCCTGAGGGAGAGATGAGCCGACGCTTCTCGCTCGCCGATCTGCCGGAGGTCATCCCGGTCTTCCCGCTGCCCGGGGCGCTCCTGCTGCCCCGGGGGCGGCTGCCGCTCAACATCTTCGAGCCGCGCTACCTGGCGATGCTGGACGACGCGCTGAAGACCGATCACCGGCTGATCGGGATGATCCAGCCCTTCGAGTCGTCGGAGGGGGAGACGCCGCGGCTGCGGCGGATCGGCTGCGCGGGGCGGGTCATCGCCTTCTCGGAGGCCGAGGACGGGCGGTATCTGATCACGCTGGCGGGGGTGGCGCGCTTCCGCGTCAAGGAGGAGGTGGAGGGCTTCCAGCCCTATCGCCGCGTGCGCGCGGGCTGGGAGGACTTCCGCCGCGACCTCGGGCGGGGGGAGGAGGACCCGGGCTTCGACCGGGACGCCTTCCTGGAGACGCTGGGCCGCTTCTTCTCGGTGGCGCAGCTCAGCTCCGACTGGGACACGCTGCGCGAGGCGGACGCGGAGATGCTGATCAACTCGCTCTCCATGCTTTGCCCCTTCGAGGTGGAGGAGAAGCAGGCGCTGCTGGAGGCTCCGACGCTGGAGACCCGGCGCGAGACGCTGCTGGCGCTGATGAGCTTCGCCATCGCCGCGGGCGGCGAGGATGACGGGAAGGTGCAGTGAGCGGGGACGGGGAAGACGAGGGCCGGGCCCCGGCCGAGACGGCCGCCCGGCTGGCGGCCGACCGGCGGATGCTGGAGGCGCTGGTCTGCCCGGTCACCCAGTCCCTGCTGGACTATGACCGGGAACGGCAGGAGCTGGTCTCGCGCAAGGCGCGGCTGGCCTATCCGATCCGCGACGGGATCCCGGTGATGTTGGTCAGCGAGGCGCGGCAGTTGGACTGAGACGCCTCAGCCCGGGCGCGGGATCACAGCCATGGTGCCGAGCAGGAGGGCGTGCGGCGCCTCGGCGCCGTGGTCGAGGGCGGCGACGTCGGCGCGCACCACGATGATCCGGCGCCCCGCCCGCTCCACGACGCCGCGGGCGAGCAGGGCCTCGCCCCTGCCCGGCGCCAGCAGGTTGATCTTCATCTCCACGGTCAGCACGGCCTCGTCCGGGCCGACGACCGACTGGGCCGCGAAGCCCGCGGCCGTGTCGCCGGCGGCGAAGGCGAGCGCGCCGTGGGCGTAGCCGTGATGCTGGGCGAGATGGGGCAGGATCGGGGCGCGGACGGTGACGCGGCCCGGCGCGATCCCGTCGAGCGTCATGCCCAGATGAACCATCATGGCCTGGCCCGCGAAGTCGCGGCGGATGCGCGCCTGCCAGTCGGGGTCGCGGGTCTTCATGGTCACTCTCCCCTCAGCCGCGAGAGCGGCGCGGCGGTCACGCGGACGCCGGCGAGCAGCGCGAGGCCCTCGGGCGCGAGGCGGCGCAGGGGGGCGGAGGTCACGTCCAGCCCCCCCGTGTAGCGCCCGAAGGCGGGCAGGATCAGGCGGCTTTCGGTCAGCACGAAGCAGGGGCGCGACAGGCGCCGCCCGCCGGCGCGCAGGCCCGCCTTCGGGTGGTGATGGCCGGAGACTTCGGCCCGGCGCGGCGCGGGGGGCTGCGGGGCGGCGGCGTGGCGGAAGAGGAGAGGGCCCTCGTGGTGTTCACGGGCGTGCTCCCCGCCCAGGGGGAGAGGGCCGGGGTCGTGGTTGCCCTCCGCCCAGATCCAGCGGCGGCCGGCCATGAGGGCGCGGAGGCGGTCGGCGTCGGCCTCGCGCAGGGTCTCGCCGGCGGCGAGGTCGTCGAAGCTGTCGCCCAGGCACAGCACCCGGGCGGGGGCCAGCGCGGCCATCTCGGCGGCGAGGCGGTCCAGCGTCTCGGCCGTCTCGTAGGGTGGCAGCAGGGCGCCGCCGCGGCGCGCGAGGCGCTCCGACTTGCCCAGATGCAGGTCGGCGACGACGAGCAGGGAGGCGGCGGGCCACCACAGAGCGCCGGAGGGGCGGGCGACAAGGCGCGCGCCGGCGAGGTCGAAGGCATGGTCCGGGGCCGCGGCGGGGGCGTTCATGGGAAGTTGTTAGCGGGATGTTCGCGCCCGGCGCAAGCGCGACCGGCCGGGGCCGGGCGCCCCCCGGAAGGCCCCGCAGGGGCTTGCGCGCGGCGCGGGGGGCTCGATGTCCCCCGCGGGGCGGGCTCTGGGACAAGGAACCGGCGTTCAGGGCTTCCAGACGAAGTAGGCGGCGTCCCAGCGGGCGATGCGGCCCTCGCGCATCTTCCAGAATTCGAGGCCCTTGCCCCGCATGGCGCCGCCGCTGTCGGGGTCGGTCCAGGAGTCCAGCCAGACCACGCCGAAGGTGTCGCCGGCCAGCGCGCGCAGCGTCTTGCGACAGAGATAGTCGACGCCGGGCGCGGCCCACCGGGCGAAACTGGGCGCCATGAAGTCGCGCAGGGCGGGGCGGCCGCGAATGTCGGGGCGCTTGTTGAAGGAGGTCACCTGATCCTCGGTGAAGCCCTCGACATAGGCGTCGGGGTCGCAGGAGGTGGTGACCTCGGCGAAGCGCCGGACGATGTCGCGCGCCTCCGACACGGAGTATTCGGTGGCGCCGGCGGCGAGGGTCTCGTCGGGGGTCGCCCCGGCCCAGTCGGCGGGGTCGAAGGCGGAGAGGTTCAGGGCGGTGTCGGGCATGGCTGGCGGCCTCCCTGCGGGGGATTTCCGGTCAGGCTAACAGAGAAGATGACGTAACGGAATGCTCGGGCGGACGCCGCCGGCTCAGGGGGCTAGGCGGCAGGTCAGGAGCACGGCGCCGGGGCGCTCGAGGCGGGCCTCGTCGCCCTTCGTCCACAGGACCCGGTCGCCGCTGGCGTAGCGGGCGCCGGAGGCGGCGGGGGTCTGCGTGAGCGTGATCTCGCGGTCCTGCCAGGTCAGGCGGGCCGTGGGCGGGTCCGTGGCTAGGAAGGTCACCGGCGCCGGGGCGTGGCCGGGGCAGAGCAGGCGGGCCTCCGTCGCCTGCGGGGCGGGGGCGGCGCAGGCGGCGGCGAGGAGGGCGGCGAAGGGGGCGAGGCGGGGCATGGGCGGGCTCAGGGGCTAGAGGCCGGCTTCGGCCATGAGGGCCTCGGCCTCGGCCTCCAGAAGCCGCTGCTCGCCCGCGCCCTTGACGGGAACCCTGCCCATTTCCAGCAGCAGGGGGGCGGCGAGGGGCGTGAGGCCGCGCGCCCGGACGTGGCGGATGCGGCCGGAGGCGCGCGTGCACATCTCCTCGATGCGGTCGAAATCGACGAGGCCGCGCATGGCCTCCTCGCGCGTGATGCGCAGCATCAGGTGGCCGGGGTCGTATCTGCGCAGGGTGTCGTAGAGGATGTCGGAGGAGAAGGTGGCCTGCCGGCCGGTCTTGCGGCGGCCGGGGTGGTTGCGCTCGATCAGGCCGGCGATGACGGCCGCCGAGCGGAAGGTGCGCTTCATCACGGCGTTGTCGGCGAGCCAGCCCTCCAGCCCCTCGCGCAGGTCCCCGGGGGCGAAGAGGGGGGCGGGGTCCTCGGGCGCGGCGAGGGACCAGATGAGCAGGGCGTAATCGTTGGCGACGAAGCCCAGCGGGTCGAGGCCGGCGGTCTCCATGCGGCGGGTCAGCAGCAGGCCGAGGGTCTGGTGGGCGTTGCGGCCGGCGAAGCCGTAGACGCAGAGGTGCTCGCGGCCGGCGCGGGGGAAGGTCTCCACGAGCAGGCCCTCGCGCGGGGGGAGCTCGGAGATTTCGGCCTGGAGGCGGAGCCAGTCGGCGGTGTGGGCGGGGAGGGCGTCGCGGGCCTGCGGGTTCTGCAGCAGTTCCAGCACGCGGTGGCTGAGCAGCGTGGAGGTGGCGAGCTTGGTTCCGCCGAAGACGGCGATCTTCGGCTCGCGCGAGGGGGTGCGGGAGACCTCGAGGGTCATTTCGCGCAGGCCCTCGTAGCGCACCGCCTCGCCGCCGATGAGGAAGGTGTCACCGGGGGTCAGGGTGGCGGCGAAGGCCTCCTCGACCTCGCCCAGTTTCGGGCCGCCGCCACGTCTGCCCTTCAGGCGGACGCCGAGGGTCTCCGTGGCGACGATCGTGCCGAGATTCATCCGGATGTCGCGGGCGGCGCGGGGGTCGCGGAGGCGGAAGACTCCCTCGGGCTGTTCGACCAGGCGTTTCCACCTGTCGTAGGCGCGCAGGGCGTAGCCGCCGGTGGCGCAGAAATCGAGGCAGCGGTCGAAGTCCTCCCGGGGGAGGCGCGCGTAGGGGCCGGCTTGGCGGACCTCTGCGAAGAGGGCGTCGGCCTCGAAGGGGCCGGCGCAGGCGGTGGCGAGGATGTGCTGGCAGAGGACGTCGAGGGGGGCGGGCCGGGGGGCGTCGCCGTCGAGGTCGCGGGCCAGCACCGCCTCCAGCGCGGCGCGGCATTCGATGACCTCGAAGCGGTTGGCGGGGACAAGCAGAGCCTTCGAGGGGGCGTTGTAGCGGTGGTTGGCCCGGCCGATGCGCTGGACGAGGCGCTTGACGTTCTTCGGGGCGCCGACCTGGATGACGAGGTCCACGTCGCCCCAGTCTATGCCCAGATCGAGGGAGCCGGTGCAGACCACGGCGCGCAGGGCGCCCTCGGCCATGGCGGCCTCCACCCGGCTCCGCGCCTCGCGGTCCAGCGAGCCGTGGTGGATGGCGATGGGCAGGGCCTCCTCGTTGAGGGCCCAGAGGGCCTGGAAGAAGAGCTCGGCCTGGGCGCGAGTGTTGATGAAGACCAGCGTGGTGCGGTGGCGGCGGATTTCTTCCAGCACGTCGGCGGCGGCGTGGCGGCCGCCCTGGCCGGCCCAGGGGGGCGGCGTGCGGGTCTCCAGCACGCGGATGTCGGGGGCGGGGCCGGGATCGGCCTCGAGGATGCGGCAGCCCTCGGGGGAGAGCCAGCGGCCGAGCCTTTCGGGGTCCTCGACGGTGGCGGAGAGGGCGGTGGCGGAGAGGACGGGGGCCAGCGCGCGCAGGCGGGCGAGGCAGAGGGTCAGCTGGTCGCCGCGTTTCGATTCCGCCAGCGCGTGGGCCTCGTCCACGATGACGCGGCGCAGGGTGGAGAAGATGCGGGGGGCGTCCTCCCAGGACAGCATCAGGGCGAGGCTTTCCGGGGTTGTCAGCAGGATCTGCGGCGGGTCGGCGCGCTGGCGGCGGCGGGCGGATTGGGGGGTGTCGCCGGTGCGGTCCTCGACGCGGACGGGGAGGGCCATTTCCGCGACGGGCGTGGAGAGGTTGCGGCGGATGTCGGCGGCGAGCGCCTTGAGGGGGCTGACATAGAGGGTGTGCAGACCCTGGCGGGGGGCTTCGAGTTCGACGAGGGAGGGGAGGAAGCCGGCGAGCGTCTTGCCGCCGCCGGTCGGGGCGACGAGAAGGTCGGCGCCGGGCTCTCCGGCGCGGGCGAGAAGGGCGAGCTGGTGGGGATGGGGCGTCCAGCCGCGGCGGGCGAACCAGTCGGCGAAGCGGGGCGGCAGGGCGGTGCGGGGCGAGGCGGCTCGGGCGTCCATGGGCCGTCAGATAGGGTGCCGGACGCGGCTGCGCACGCCCCGTTCGCAGGGGCTCGGCGGCCGCTTGCGGTTTAGATGAACGAGAGGTAAACAGACTGTCGCAAGCGCGTCCGCGGGACGCGGAACCGAGGGGATCACAATGTCAGCAAACCGCCTTGTCGCGGCGGCGGCCGCCGGCGTCCTGAGCCTGGCGCTGGCCGGCGAGGCCGCGGCGATCGCGATCGTTCCGGACGGCGGATGGATCTCGGACTCCACCCAGGCCGCCGAGACTCCGTCCGACAACTCCGCCTACACCTTCGAACTGACGAACGACGCGTATTTCCGGGTCACGGACGCATTCGCGACCGGCGACACCTTCTTCGTGTTCGACGGGAGCGACAGCCTGCTTCTGACCACGTCGCTGGTCGCCTTTCCGGAAACCTTTGGCGACAACGCGTCAGCCGACAGCGGCTGGACCTCGGACGAATTCAGCAGCGGCGAGCTGCTTCTCGGCCCCGGCAGCTACAGCCTGAGCGTCGAGGGCGATTGCGGCGGCGGGTGCCCGGCCGGGTACTTCGTGCGGCTGGACACGGTCGAGGACGCCCCGGGCGGGGGAGCGAACGTGCCGTTGCCTGCGGCCGCGCCGCTTCTGGCCGCGGCGCTGGGCGCGCTCGGGCTGGCGCGGCGGCGCGGCCGCCGGGACGCCTGACGAAGCGCCCGCCGGAAACCGGGGGATCGCTCGGCCCGCCCCGGAGGGGCGGGCCGTTGCGTTTCCATGCGGGCCGCGGCGGCTCAGCGGCCGAGCAGGGCGGCGAGGCGCGGGGGGCTGGGCTCTCCCGTCAGGCGGGCGGAGTAGACGTGCAGGCCCTCCATGACGCGCTGGACGTAGTTGCGGGTCTCCGCGAAGGGGATGGTCTCGATCCAGTCCACCATGTCGACCTGGCCGGTGCGCGGGTCGCCGTAGCGGTCGAGCCACTGGCGCACGCGGTGGGGGCCGGCGTTGTAGCCGGCGGCGACCAGGGGGAGGGAGCCGAACTCGTCCATGAGCTGGGCGAGGTAGTCGGTCCCCAGGCGCGCGTTATAGGCGGGGTCCGCGGTCAGCGCGCCGAGGTCGTAGCGCAGGCCGAGGCGCGTGGCGACCATGCGGGCGGTGTTGGGCATGAGCTGCATCAGCCCGCGGGCGCCGGCGTGGGAGATCGCCTCGGGGTTCATCTCGCTCTCCTGCCGGGCGATGGCGAGCGCCAGCTCCGGCGGCACGGTGCCGGGGGCGGCGTCGATCTTGATCACCGGGTAGTAGGGCGTGGGCAGCACGAGGCCCTCGCGGGCGGCGGCCTTGGCGGCGCGCACCGCGATCTCGGGGCGCTGGAGCTCGAGGGCGAGCTGGGCGAGCTGGGCGAGCGCGGCGTGGTCGCGCGGGCGCGGCGCCTGGCGCGCGGCGTGGGTCAGCAGCCAGTGGGAGAGGCGGCGTTCGCCCGCGTGGTGCAGGAGGACGCCGGCCTGCACCAGCGGGGTGGAGAGGATGGCGGCTTCCCGCCAGTCGGTCGGGGGCGGCAGGCCGGCCAGCGCCGGGTCGGCGCCCGCGCCGACGCGCTCGGCGGAGAGCTGGCCGTAGAAGCTGGTCTGCCAGCGGGCGCCCTCGCGCCAGGCTTCGCGGGCGCCGCCGGGGTCGCCCTTCGCCTCGCGCGCCCGGCCGAGCCAGTACCAGCCGCGGCCGAGCGAGATCGGGGTGCCGACGGCGTCGATGAAGCGGGCGAAATGGGCCTCGGCGGCGGCCGGGTCGTCGAGGCTGCGCAGGGCGATCCAGCCCGCCAGCCATTCGAGCGCGGCGTAGTCGTAGCCCTCGGAGTCGGGCGGCAGGCGGTGGCGGGCGGCCAGCAGGTAGGCGGCGCGCGCGCGGCCGTCGCGCTCGGCGTTGCGGGCGAGGACGCGGCGGCGGTCGGCCCAGGCCCCGGGGCGGCCGAGGGCTTCCGCGCTTTCGGAGCGGGCGAGGATCATCTCCTCGGCGCCCTCGGTCAGGCCCTTGGCGTAGCGCCAGTGGAAGCGGTCGTAGGCGAGGCCGGGGTCGTCGGCGAGGCTTGCGGGGACCCGCTCGATGAGGGCGTCAACGCCGTTCGCCACGGCGCGGAGCTGGATGCGGGCGCGGCCCAGCGCGGCGAGGCCGGGGTCCACGCGGTCGAGCATCCGGGTCGCCTCGCCGGAGAGGCCGCGCCAGAGGAGCATCTCCAGGCGGTCGGCGTGGTGGGGGGCAAGGGCGGCGTTCCAGGCCGACAGCAGGGTCTGCTCCGCGTCATGGGTCAGGGAGAGCTCGCGCCAGGCGCGGGCGGCCTCGGCGCGGGCCTCGGCCACGCGGCCCTGGGCGGCCAGCGCGGAGGCGAGGCGCAGGGCGCCGGCGCCGGTCAGGGGCGGCTCGGAGCCGAAGAAGTCGCGCACGGCTCCGGGCGAGAGATCGGGGGGGATGCGCCGCTCCGCCTCGCGGCGGATCCTGGCGCGCTGGGGCCAGTCCGGGCGGCGGTCGAGGAAGGCGACGTAGTCGGCGAAGGCGCCCTCGCCGGCGGCGAGCTGGCGCCAGAGGACGACGTCGCGGGCCAGCGGGTCGCCCAGCGCCCCGGCGATGGCGCGGGCGGAGGCCCAGTCGCCGTCCTCGGCCGCCGCGAGCGCCGGGGCGAGGCGCGCGCCCTGGGCGCGGTCGGGAAGGTCCTGGGCGGCCGCGGGGAGGGCCGTCAGCAGCGCCGCCGCGCCGATTCGCGCGGCCCGGCGCAGACGCCGGAGAAGGGTCATGGGATATGCCTTTCGCCTCGGGTCGGCCGGTCTGACGCCGGCCTTGGGGAACGCCGTTGCGGCAGTCTAGCAGCGGGCCCGCGCGGCGGCGATGACGGTTTTGTCAGCGGCCTCACCAGCCGGGCGTGGCGGAGAGGCCGCCATCGGCCGTCAGCGTCGTCCCGGTGACGAAGCGGGCGGCGTCGGAGGCGAGAAAGAGGGCGGCGTCGGCGATCTCCACCGGCCCGGCGGCGCGGTGGAGGGGCGCGGCGGCGCGCCAGCGGGCGAGACCCTCGGGCCATTCGTCCTCAAGTTCGGGGCGGTCGATGAGGCCGGGGGCGAGCGCGTTGACCCGCAGGGGGGCGTATTCGAGGGCGGCGGAGCGGGCGAGGGATTCGAGGCCGGCCTTGGCGGCGGCGTAGGCGCCGTGGGCGGGCAGGGGCCGGGCGGCCTCGATGGAGGAGACGAGGACGGCGGCGCGGTCCTCGGCCGCCGGTTCGGGGCGGGCGGCGAAGGCGGCGAGCAGGTTGTGGGCGGCGTCGAGATTGGCGGCGACCATCTCCCGCCAGTGGGCGGGGGTGGTGTCGATAAGGGGCGAGATGTCCTGGCGCGCGGCGGCGTGGACGAGGATGTGCAGGGGCCCGGCGCGGTGGATGATGGCCTGCGCGGCGTCGGGGTCGGCGAGGTCGGCGGTCTCGGCGCGGGCCTCGCGGTTGGCCCCGCGGAGTTCGGCGGCGAGGGCCTCGGCGCGGTCGGGGTTGGCGTGGGCGTGGCAGATGACCTCGGCCCCGGCCTCCGCGAAGCGGCGGGCGAGGGCGGCGCCGAGACCGCCGGAGGCGCCGGTGATCAGCGCGCGGCGGCCCCGCAGGGAGAGGAGCTCGTGGACGAGCGGGGGGTCGGGCGGGGGCGTGGTCATGGGCGGCTCCGCGCGGGTCAGGGGAGGTCGGGCAGCAGGACTTCCAGAAGGCGGGCGATGCGGGCGCCGGCCTTGGCGGCGTTCTCCAGCACCGCCTCGATGGTGTCGGGCTGCTGGTCCGGGCCGCCATGGGCGGGGTTGGTGATGGCCGAGAGGCCGAGGACCTGCATGCCGGCGTGGTTGGCGGCGATGACCTCCAGCACGGTGGACATGCCCACGGCGTCGGCGCCGGTGGAGCGCAGCCAGCGGCGCTCGGCGGAGGTCTCCAGCGAGGGGCCGGGGATGCCGGCGTAGACGCCCTCGGGCAGGGGCTCGTCGAGGCGGGCGGCGGCGGCGCGGGCGAGCTCGCGCAGGTCGGGCGCGTAGGCGCGGGACATGTCGGGGAAGCGGGGGCCGAGGCCCTCGTCGTTCTCCCCGATCAGGGGGTTGGCGCCGGTGAAGTTGAGGTGGTCCCCGATCAGCATGGGAGCGCCGGGGGCGAGGTCCGGGTCGAGGGCGCCGGCGGCGTTGGTGACGACGAGGGTCTTCGCGCCGAGGCGGGCCATGAGCTGGACGGGCAGGGCGACGTCGCGCGCGCTCCAGCCCTCGTAGAGGTGGAGGCGGCCCTGCATCAGGAGGGCGCGGCGGCCGAAGAGGTTTCCGGCGACGAAGCGGCCGGCATGGCTGGGGGCGGTGGAGACGGGGAAGCCGGGGAGGTCGGCGTACGGCAGATGGACGGGGTTCTCCACCCGCTCGGCCAGCTCCCCGAGGCCGGAGCCGAGGATCAGGGCGATCTCGGGGGCGGCGCCGAGACGGGGGCGGGCGGCGGCCTCGGCCTGGGAGAGGCGGTCGGCGTGGGTCATTCGGCGATGCTCCGCTCGATCTTGGGGACGAGATCGCGGATCTCGGCCAGGGTGTCGGTCATGTCGAAGCGGGTCAGGCGGCGGCCGCGCACCGTCCATTCGCCGTCGGTCCAGACATGGCGGACGTCGCCGCGGGAGGCGGCGAAGACGACGTGGTTGACGGGATCGAACATCGGGACGGCGTGCGGGGCGGAGGTGTCCAGCAGCACCATGTCGGCGGCCTTGCCGACCTCCAGCGAGCCGGCGACCTCGCCCAGCCCCAGCGCCCGGGCGCCGGCCAGCGTGGCCATGTGCAGGGCCTGCCAGGTGGAGACGGCGTCGGCGCGCCCTGTGGCGGCCTTGTGCAGCGTGGCGGCGAGGCGCATGGCCAGCCACATGTCGATGTCGTTGCCCGAGATGGCGCCGTCCGTGCCCAGCGTGACGGGGATGCCCTTCTCCAGCATCGCCGGGACGGGGGCGAAGCCGGAGGCGAGCTTGAGGTTGGAGACGGGGTTGTGGGCCACCGCGGCGCCGGTCCGGGCGAGGATGTCCAGCTCCTCCTCGTCCACATGGACGCAGTGGGCGAGGATGGTGCGCGGGTCCAGCACCCCGGTCCGGTCCAGGTGGCGGATGACGGAGGCGCCGTGATCGCGGGTCACGGTCGCCTGCTCCGTCACCGTCTCGGCGGCGTGGGTGGTGAAGAGGGCGTCGTGCTCGTCGGCGAGGTCCTTGGCGAGCTTCAGGTTCTCCGGGCCCACGGTGTAGGCGCCGTGGGGGAAGACGCCGGGGCGCAGATGCTCGCTTGCCGGGTGGGCCTCGAAGAAGGCGCGGGCGTCGCGGGGGCGGTCCTCGGCGGTCTTGCCGTCCATGCCGGGGAAGTCGAAGAACAGGCCGCCGCAGGACACGCGCGAGCCCAGTTCGCGGGCGGCGGCGACGGTCTGCTCGGGGTGCCAGAACATGTCCATGACGGTGGTGCAGCCCGAGAGCAGAAGCTCGGCGATGCCCAGCCGCGCGCCGAGGCGGCAGGTGTCGGCATTGAGGATGGCGCCCTCGGCCTTCCAGACGGTCTGCAGCCAGGGCTCCAGCGGCAGGTCCTCGACCAGGCCGCGGAACAGGGAGTCGCCGGCGTGGCAGTGGGTGTTGACGAGGCCGGGCATAAGCAGGCCGCCTTGCGCGTCCACCACCTCCTGCGCGCGGTCGGGGACCTTTCCGATGGCCTCGATGCGCCCGTCCGCGACGGCGAGGCCGCCCTCGACGACGCTGTGGGCGGGGTCGGCGGTGACGATGACGGCGTTGCGGATGACGAGGTCGGTCATGGGCTCTCCCGGCGCAGGCTGTCGCGGGCGGAGGCTAGCCGGGGCGCGCGGCCTTGGGAAGGCGGGGGGCGGGCGCTTGCCTCCGGGGGCGGGCTGCGCTAGGCCGAAGGTCTTCCGGAAAGGAGCCGCCGAGATGGAAAAGTTCGAGAAGCTCGAGGGCGTCGCCGCGCCCATGCCCATGGTCAATGTCGACACGGACATGATCATCCCCAAGCAGTTTCTGAAGACCATCAAGCGCTCCGGCCTCGGCAAGAACCTGTTCGACGAGATGCGCTACAACGAGGACGGGAGCGAGAACCCGGACTTCGTCCTGAACCAGCCGGCCTACCGGGACGCGAAGATCCTGGTGACGGGGGACAATTTCGGCTGCGGGTCGTCGCGCGAGCACGCGCCCTGGGCGCTGCAGGACTTCGGCATCCGCTGCATCATCGCGCCGAGCTACGCGGACATCTTCTTCAACAACTGCTTCAAGAACGGCATCCTGCCCATCGCCCTGCCCCAGGAGCAGGTGGACAAGCTGATGGAGGACGCCGAGCGCGGCTCCAACGCCCGCCTGACGGTGGACCTGGAGAGCCAGACCATCACCCGGCCGGACGGCGAGAAGATCCATTTCGACGTGGACCCCTTCCGCAAGCGTTGCCTGCTGGAGGGGCTCGACGACATCGGGCTGACCTTCGAGAAGGCCGACGCCATCGAGGCCTTCGAGGCGAAGGACCGCGCCTCGCGGCCCTGGCTGGCCGCCGAGGCGGGCTGAGGGGCGGGGGCGCGGCATGCGCGCGCCCCGCTTCGCCCGCAAGCGCGCCCCCGGCGCCGCGCTGCGCGCGGCGCTGACCGGGGCGGCGGCGCTGGCGCCCTCCCTGATCCTGGCCGACGGCGCGGCCACGCCCGGCGGCATCGTGATGGCCGCCGCCGCGGCGCTGATCGTGCTGGCCGAATACGGCGCGAAGACTCCCGCGCTGCTGGACTTCCGCTTCGCCCCGCCGGTCAACCGCCTGCGCTTCGCGCTGGTCTGCGCGGCGCTCGCGGCCGTGACGGCGACGCTGGCCCTGCGCGGCGGCGGCGGCGGCGCGGCGGGGGAGGCCGTGCGGGCGGCGGCGGGGGCGATCTCCGCGGCGCTGGACTTTCCGAGCTCGCCCGCGCGCATGGCGGCGGAGGCGGTCGCCCGGCCCTCCGCCCCCGGACCGGGGGCGCAGGCGCAGGCGGCGGGCGCGGTGGCGCTGGCCGTGGCGGCGCCGGGGGCCGTGGTCGCGGCGCTGATCCTGTGGCTCGGGCGCTGGCCGGGGCCGGCCGAGCGCTTCGACCCGATGACCAACCTGCCGATCTTCGAGCCCGCCACCGGCCCGGACGCGCCGCAGCGGCTGCGCCGGCTGGGCAAGCTGGTGATCCTCACCGCGCTGGCGACGCCGCTGGCGCTGCTGGTGCTGGCGCGCTTCGCCGTGGCGATCCTGGACCCGGAGCTGTTCCGCGACCCGTTGGTCCTGGCCTGGAGCGCGACGCTGTGGGCGGGCCTGCCCGCGGCCATGATCGTGCGCGGCGCGGCGATCCTGAAGCTGGCCCGGGTGCTGGCGGAGGCGAGCGACGGGGCGGAGGCGGCGCGCCCGTGAGGCGCGCTCTGCTGGCCGCCGCGGCGGCGCTGGGGGCGTGGCTGTCGTCCGCGCAGGCGCAGGACTGGCCGCCGCCCCCGGCCGAGGGCGCGGTGCGGGTGGCGGTGTTCAACGCCGCGCTGTCGCGCGCCGGCGCCGGGCTGGCCTGGAAGGCGATCGCGGAGGGCGACGCGCAGGCGCAGGCGGTCGCGCGGATCGTGCGACGGGTGCGGCCGGACGTGCTGGTCGTGCTGGAGCTCGACCGCGACGCCGAGGGGCTGGCGCTGTCGGCGCTGGCGGATCTGCTGCGCGAGGGGCCGCGGGGGATCGACTATCCGCATCTGTTCGAGGCGCCGGTGAACGCGGGCCGGCCGAGCGGGCTGGACCTCGACGGCGACGGCCGGCTGGCGGAGCCGGAGGACGCGCTGGGCTGGGGGCGCTTTCCGGGGCAGTACGGGATGGCGGTGCTCTCCCGCCTGCCGCTGGACCGCGACGCCGCGCGGACCTTCCGCAGGCTGCGCTGGGCCGAGATGCCCGGCGCCCTTATCCCGCGCGAGGCGCTGCCGGAGGGGGCGGCGGAGGCGCTGCCGCTGTCCTCGAAATCCCACTGGGACGTGCCGGCGATCCTGCCCGACGGGCGGCGCCTGCACCTGCTGGTCAGCCACCCCACGCCGCCGGTCTTCGACGGGCCGGAGGACCGCAACGGGCGGCGCAACCACGACGAGATCCGCTTCTGGACGGACTACGTCTCGGGCCGCGGCTGGATGCGGGACGATTCAGGCCGGCGCGGGGCGCTGGGCGAGGGGGCGGGCTTCCTGATCGCCGGTGACCTCAACGCCGACCCCGTGGACGGAGACGGCCGGCATGAAGGGATCGCGGGGCTGCTGGCCCATCGGCGGGTGCAGGACCCCGCCCCGCGCGGCCCCGGGGGCGCGGCGGCGGCCGCCGCGCAGGGGGGCGCGAATGCGGGGCATGAGGGGGACCCGGCGCTCGACACCGCCGACTGGCGGGATACGCCCGGTCCGGGGAACCTGCGGGTGGACTACGTCCTGCCCTCGACGGATTGGGAGGTGACGGGGGCCGGGGTGTTCTGGCCCGCGCCGGGGACGCCGGGGGCGGAGCTGGTCGCGGGCGGCCGGCGCCCGGCGAGCTCCGACCACCGGCTGGTCTGGGTCGACCTGCGCTGAGCCGCGGGGCTCAGCGGTTGCGGTCGTCCTCGTCCTCCTCCTCCCCGCCGGGGAGGTTGAAGAGCGCGTCGGGGTCGACCTCCCGCTCCTCCTCGCGGGCGGGCGCCTCGGGCTCGTCGCGGGCGTCCTCCCCGGTCTCGACCAGCGAGAAGTTCTCGAGGCCCGAGATGTTGGAGGGCATGCGCGGCTCGGGCCGGGCTGCGAGGCTCTCGTCGGTCGAGAGCAGGCTCATGCGCTCCTCCTGCGTCATGACCTCCTCGCGCTCGCGCTTCTTGCGCTCGGCGGCCTTGCGCACGGCCTCGTCCAGCTCGCCCTGGGCGCAGAGGCCGACGGCGACCGGGTCCACCGGCTGGATGTTGGCGGAGTTCCAGTGCGTGCGGTTGCGGATCGACTGGATGGTGGGCTTGGTGGTGCCGACCAGCTTGGAGATCTGGCTGTCCGACAGCTCCGGGTGGTAGCGCACCAGCCAGGCGATGGCCGCGGGACGCTCCTGCCGCTTGGAGAGCGGCGTGTAGCGCGGACCCTTGCGGCGCTCCTCGCCCGCCATGGACTTCGTGCGCTTGAGGCGCAGGCGCGCGGTCGGGTCCTTCTCGCAGCGCTCGATCTCCTCGGCGTCGAGCTGGTTGTTGGCCACGGGGTCGAAGCCCTTCATGCCCTGGGCGACCTCCCCGTCGGCGATGCCGTTCACCTCCAGCTCGTGCAGGCCGCAGAACTCGGCGATCTGCGTGAAGGTCAGGGTGGTGTTGTCCACCAGCCAGACGGCGGTGGCCTTGGGCATAAGCGGCAGCGAATCGCTCATCGGTGGTCTCCCGACAGACAGAATGACGGCCCCGGTTCGAAGAACCTTGGCGCGGGGGTCCCGGCGGCCTTTCGACGGTTTTCGAGGGGAGGTCCTTGATGCCCGATATAGTCGAGACCGCTTGCGGATGAAAGGCCCCGGCGACTGTCGCGCGACGCGCGGGGGCGCCGGGGTGACGCGGGGGCATTCCGTGGCCGCCCCGCCCGTAGTTTCACGAAAGAGGCGCGGGACTCATCGCAAGATCAGTCGCCGGACGCGGATGGCATGCAACCGCGGGGCGGGATTGCTCAGCCTTTCGTAGAAACATGGCTTGCGTTTCTCGCCTGTATATGAAAGTCGGATTCACGTTGCATTCACTGAAAGTCAGGCGCTGGTGGTGAGACTGGACAACTTCGAGAACGGCGGAGAAACCGCCCGCGCCGAGACCGAGGACGAGGCGCGCCACCGCCTCGCCCTGACCCGGGTGCTGATCTGGGCGGAGCGCGAGGCGGCCTCGCAGGGGCGCCAGGACGTCTCCGAAAAGCTGCGCGAGGTGATCGCGACCCTGCACAGGGACGCGGGCTGAGCGCCCGCGCCCCCGCGGGCGGTCACGTCGTCAGGACGATCTTGCCCATATGGGCGGAGCTTTCCATCAGGCGATGGGCCTCCGCGGCCTCCTCCAGCGGGAAGCTGGTATGCAGCTTCGGGGCGACGCGGCCCGCTTCCAGCAGCGGCCAGACATGGCGCTCCAGCTCCTGCGCGATGTGGGCCTTGTAGGCGATGGAGCGCGGGCGGAGGGTGGAGCCGGTGATGGTCAGCCGCCGGCGCAGGACGTCGCCGAAATTCACCTCCGCCTTGGGCCCGCCCAGGAAGGCGATGAAGGAGAGGCGCCCGTCATCGGCCAGCGCCTTGAGGTCGCGGGGGATGTAGTCGCCGCCGACCATGTCGAGGATGACGTTGACGCCGTGGCCGTCGGTGAGCTCCCGCGTCACGGCCACGAAGTCCTCCTGCTTGTAGTTGATGGCCCGCTCCGCCCCGAGCGATTCGCAGAAGGCGGCCTTCTCGGTGTTGCCGACGGTCGTGAACACCCGGCAGCCGAAGGCGGAGGCGAGCTGGATGGCGGTGGCGCCGATGCCCGAGGAGCCGCCATGCACCAGCAGGCTCTCGCCGCCCTTGAGCCCGACGCGCTCGAAGACGTTGATCCAGACGGTGAAGAAGGTCTCGGGCACGCCCGCGGCCTCCTCCATCGACAGGCGCCCGGGCACGGGCAGGGCGTGGTCGGCGGGCGTGACGACATAGTCGGCGTAGCCGCCCCCGGGCAGGAGGGCGCAGACGGCGTCGCCCGGCTTCCAGCGGGAGACGCCCTCGCCCACGGCGGCGACCACGCCGGCGGCCTCGAGGCCGGGCAGGTCGGAGGCGCCGGGCGGGACGGGGTAGTTGCCCATGCGCTGCATCACGTCGGGGCGGTTCACCCCGGCGGCGTCGACGCGGATGAGGATCTCGCCGGCGCCGGGGCGGGGGACGTGCCGCTGCACGACCTTCAGGACCTCCGGCCCCCCGGGCTCGGAGATCTCCACGGCGCGCATGGTCTCGGGCAGGTCGGTCATCGGCGGGCCTCCGGTTATGCGGCTGGGGCGCGCGGGCGGCGCGCCGGGGCCACATGTCTCGCCCGGAGGCGGGCCGGGAGGCAAGAGCGCGCGGCGGGAGCGCCCCCGCGGCCGGAGGCGGGGCGGGCGGGCGGGCGGGGCCTCCGGCCGCGGGGGCGCGGGCCTCAGGTCCCGGCGGCCTCGGCGGTGAGCTCCGCCTTGCGCCTGCGCCCGCGCTCGGTGGCGGACTTCAGCTGCCCGCAGGCGGCCATGATGTCCTGCCCGCGCGGCGTGCGCACGGGGGAGGCGTAGCCGGCGCGGTTGACGATCTCCGCGAAGCTCTCGATCCGGTCCCAGTCGGAGCGCTCATAGGGCGCGCCGGGCCAGGGGTTGAAGGGGATCAGGTTGATCTTGGCGGGGATGCCGGCGATCAGCTGCACCAGCCGCTTCGCGTCCGCGTCGGAGTCGTTGACGCCCTTCAGCATCACGTACTCGAAGGTGATCCGCTCGGCGTTCGACAGGCGCGGGTAGTCCCGGCAGGCCTGGATCAGCTTTTCCAGGTTCCATTTGCGGTTGATGGGCACCAGCTCGTCGCGCAGCTCGTCGCGCACGGCGTGCAGGGAGATGGCCAGCATGCAGCCGATCTCCTCGCCCGCGCGCTGCATCTGGGGCACGACCCCGGAGGTGGACAGCGTGATGCGCCGGCGCGAGAGGCTCAGCCCCTCCCCGTCCATGGCGATCAGCATGGCGTCGCGCACGTTCTCGAAATTGTAGAGCGGCTCGCCCATGCCCATCAGCACGATGTTGGACAGCATCCGCCGCTCCGGCGGGCGCCCGCCGGCCTCCGGCCATTCGCCGAGGTCATCGCGGCAGACCAGGATCTGGGCCACGATCTCCTCGGCGGTCAGGTTGCGCACCAGCCGCTGGGTGCCGGTGTGGCAGAAGGAGCAGGTCAGCGTGCAGCCCACCTGCGAGGAGACGCAGAGCGTGCCGCGGTCCTCCTCGGGGATGTAGACGGCCTCGACCTCGTGGCCGCCGGCGAGGCGCAGCAGGTACTTCCGGGTGCCGTCGGCGGAGACCTGCCGCGAGGTGATCTCCGGTCGGTCGATGTGGAAATGCTCGGCCAGCTGCGCGCGGTAGGCCTTGGAGAGGTTCGTCATCTCCGAGAAGTCGCGCGCGCCGCGCTGGTAGATCCAGGACCAGAGCTGCGCGGCGCGCATCTTCGCCTGGCGATCCGGCGTGCCGGCCTCGATCAGCGCCGCGACCAGCGCGGAGCGGGTGAGGCCCACGAGCGCGCGGCGCGCGCCCGGGGCGGGGCGCGGCGCGAAGCCCGGCGTCTCGGCGCGCAGGGGCGCGGTCCGGGGGGCGGTCTCGGTCATCGGCTCCGGGCCTCCGGCGGATGCGGGCGGGGGACGGGATCCCCAACGCCCGGCGCCCCCCGACGGCGTCGGAGGGCGCGTTGCGTCAGGGCCTCATATAGCAATCCGCCCCGCCCCCGTCCAAGGGGCGGGCGCGCGCCTCACTCGCAGCGGGCCTGCGCGGCGTTCAGCGCGTCGGTGAAGCCCAGCAGGGAGAAGCGGTCCTCGGTGGTCGTCCCGCGGGAGCTCACGCCCGTGACCACCGCGGCCACGCCGCCCTTCATGGCGGCGATCAGCTCGCCGTCGTCCTCGGGGTAGGGCCAGGCGTTCTCGCCCTGGGTGAACAGCTCGAAGGTGTCGCCGCCGATCTCCACTTCCACCTCGGAGCCCTGCTTGTAGGGATAG
This sequence comes from Pseudomonadota bacterium, assembly GCA_051747505.1. Taxonomy (GTDB): domain Bacteria; phylum Pseudomonadota; class Alphaproteobacteria; order Rhodobacterales; family Rhodobacteraceae; genus Albimonas. The sequence goes on from JBNJGE010000030.1 coordinate 19,780, forward strand.
CCGGAGACCACGGCGACCTCGTTCTCCACCCCCTGCTCGGGGCGGATGGCCACGGTGAGGTAGATGTCGCCGCGGCGCACCTGCACGGGGTTGCCGCCGCGCCTGGCCACCGAGGACTTGGGCTGGGTGACCACCCAGCAGACCGGCCCGCCGGCGTCGGCGACGAACACCGACCAGTCGCGATGCGCCTCCACCCGGTTGGCGCTGTCCTGCGCCGCGGCGGGCGCGACCGCGCCCATGATCGCCAGGCCCAGGGCGGCCAGCGCGGCGCGCCGGGCGCTTTTGTTCGCATATGCTCTCATGCCAAGCCTCTGTTCGCCTGCATCCGCCTCGAGACGACGCCTTGACCCGGCGTCCTGATTCTTCCCGCGCCCCGCCCCTGCGGGATCGCGCCGCGGCGTCTTTCATGTCGCCGCCTGCGGGCGTAATCTAGACGCAAACCGGGTCGAGGCGCCACCCCGCGCCGGCCCGGGCGGAACCCGCCCGCGGGTCCCCGGCCGGGGGGCGCCGGGAGCCCGTCATGCAGCGAGGGACCGGACGCCCGCAGATGCCAGACGACCGATCCGGCGAAGCCCCCGGGCGGGAGGACGCCGACCTCCTCCGCCGCGTGGCGGATGCGCGCGACCGCGAGGCCTTCGCGGCGCTGTTCGGGCGTTATGCGAAGCGGGTGAAGGCCTTCCTGATCAAGGGCGGCGCCTCGCCCGACCAGGCGGACGAGGCTGCGCAGGACGTCATGGTGTCGGTCTGGCGGCGGGCGGAGCAGTACGACCCCGCCAAGGCCGCGGTCTCCACCTGGATCTACGCCATCGCGCGCAATCGGCGCATCGACATGATCCGCCGCCAGGCGCGGCCCGAGCCCGACCCGGAGGACCCGCTGTTCCGGCCCGACCCGCCGCGGGATTTGGTGGTGGAGGTCGCGGCGGCGGGCCGCGACGCCCGCGTGCGCGCGGCGCTGGACTCGCTGAGCGAGGACCAGCGCGAGGTCGTGCGCCTGACCTTCTTTTCGGGCCTCACCCAGACCGAGATCGCCGAGCGCGTGGGCGCGCCGCTCGGCACGGTGAAGTCGCGCCTGCGGCTCGCCTTCTCCCGCCTGCGCGCGGCGCTGGGCGAGGCGTTTTCAGAGGAGCTTTTTGATGACTGACGCCTTCGGGCCCGACGGGTCCGTCACCCTCGCGGAGGTGATCCGCGGGGACTTCGTGGAATGCGTGCACAGGGGCGCGGCCGTGATCTGCCGCCCGGACGGGGAGATCGCGGAGGCCTGGGGCGACCCCGCCCGGACCGTGCTGCCGCGGTCGTCGTGCAAGATGCTCCAGGCGCTGCCGCTGGTGGAAAGCGGCGCGGCGGAGGCGGCGGGGCTGAACTCCGAGCATCTGGCGCTCGCCTGCGCCTCCCATTCCGGGGCGGCGATCCATACCGAGCGGGTGCGCCGCTGGCTGGCGGATCTGGAGCTGGACGAGTCCGACCTGCGCTGCGGGCCGCAGGCGCCCCAGGACCCGGCGGCGTTCGAGGCGCTCACCTGCGGGCATGATTCGCCCGACCAGTGCCACAACAACTGTTCGGGCAAGCATGCGGGGTTCCTGACGCTCAACCGCCATCTGGGCGGCGGCCCCGAATATGTCGAGCCCGACCATCCCGTGCAGAAGGCCGTCGCGGCGGCGTTCCACGAGATGACCGGGGAGGGGGACATGGGCCATGTCGTAGACGGCTGCTCCGCCCCCAATTTCGTGACGAGCCTGACGGGGCTCGCGCGGGCCATGGCGCGCATGGCCCGGCCCGAGGGGCTGGGTCCGCGGCGCGAGGCCGCCGCGCGCAGGCTGGTCGGCGCCATGACGGACCACCCCGAGCTGGTGGCCGGGGAGGGGCGCGCCTGCACCGGGCTGATGCGCGCGCTGGACGGGCGCGGGGCGGTGAAGACCGGGGCCGAGGGCGTGTTCGCGGCCATCCTGCCCGAGGCGGGGCTTGGCGTCGCGCTGAAGGTGGATGACGGGGCCACGCGGGCCTCGGAATGCGCGATGGCGGCGATCCTGGCGAAGCTGGGCGCCGTGGAGGCCGACCACCCGGAGGTCGCGAAGCGGCGCAATCCGCCGCAGCTGAACCGGCGGAACCTGCGGACCGGGGAGATCCGGCCGGGCGCCGCGCTGGTCTGAGCCGTCCGTCAACCGGGCCTTCATTTCCGTCGGCGAGTCTCGCGCTCCAGTGGTGGTGCAGGCGGAGGCGGGCCGGGGTGGCCCGATCCCTCCGCCCGGGACAAGGGAGCGTTCGCGATGGACGGAGTGACTCGGCTGGCCCCCGGCGCATGCGATGCGACGCTGGACCTCGAGGCGCTGAAGGCGCTGGAGACGGCGCTGGGCCCGGAGGAGAGCGCGGAGCTGATCGACGACGGCATTCTGGAGGCGACCGACCGGCTGGTGGCGATCGAGCGGGCGCTCGACGCGCCGGGCTGGGCGGGCGCGGCGCGCGCGGCGCGGGAGCTGGGCGCGATCGCCGCGCGGATGGGGATGGCGCCGCTGGCCGACCAGGCGGGGGCGCTGGAGGAATGCTGCCGGCGGCTCGACCACGTCGCCGCGCAGGCGGTGGGCCGGCGGCTGCTGCGCACGGGGGAAGCCATGCTCTCGGCCAGCCTGTTCCGGCCCCCGGCGGTCGGAGCCGGCGGGCCGGGGCGCGAGGCACGCCCGCGCCCCGGCCCGGCGGGCGGCGATGGTCCGGTTCCGGGCCGCGGGGCGGCCCGCGCCGGAGGGGAGGCCGCCATGCCCATCGCGACCTGCGTGTTCGACGCC
>JBNJGE010000031.1:0-22436 GCA_051747505.1 Pseudomonadota bacterium
TCTTCGCCCATAACGGCGCGCAATGGTCGGCGCCCGCCTTCGTCTCCGTCGCCTTCCCGCCCCGCCAGCGGCGGAGCTGGGACAAGGAGGGGCGGCTGGAGATGGTCGATTACGACGCCATCGCCCGTCAGGACGAGTATTCGGACCCCTGGCTCTACCCCCTGCGGGAATGGCGGGATGTCTACCGCTACGACGAAAACAGCCGCTCCCTCGGCTGGACCCGCAGCGGCGAGGAGGGCTTCGCCCGCTTCACCCGCCACGGCGCGCGCGTGGTCGAAGAGGACGACCGCGGCCGGCCCGTGAGAGCCCGGATCATGAACTACCCAATTCTCCCCGGCGAGGGCGCCCGGCGCCGCGTCGTCCAGACGCCGCGGCCGCAGACGCTGCTTTACGAATACGAGGGGCCGCAGGACCGGCAGGGCGTCGCCAGCCCGGAGCGCACGCAGTGACCGACACCGAAAGGCTGGCCGAGGCCTATGAGCGGGCGCTGGCGCTCGAGAAGGCGGGCGAGGCGGAGGCGGCGGCCGAGGCCTGGCGCGAGGTGCTGCGCCTCGACCCCGAGGACCATGGCGGCGCGGCGGTGCGCCTCGCCGCCATGGGCCGGGGCGAGGCGCCCGACCGCGCGCCGCCGGCCTATGTCGCCACCCTCTTCGACCAGCATGCGGGCGCCTTCGACGATATCCTCGTGGGCCAGCTCGGCTACCGCGCGCCGGAGCGGCTGGCGGAGATGCTGCGCGGGCTCGACCCGCAGGGCCGGGGCCTGAGCCTGCTGGATCTGGGCTGCGGCACCGGCCTGATGGCCATGGCGCTCGGCGAGGTCGCCGGCCATCGCACGGGCGTGGACCTGTCGGAGGAGATGCTGGCGGAGGCCGACGCCCGCGGCCTCTATGACGAGCTCTATGTCGGCGACGCGGTGGCCTTCCTGGAGGCGGAGACCGAGCCCGGGGAGGAGCCCCTGGGCCCCTGGGACCTGATCGCCGCCGCCGACGTTCTGCCCTATCTCGGCGCGCTGGAGGCGCTCTTCGCCGGCCTCGCGGCCAATCTTGCGCCGGGCGGACGGGCGCTGCTGTCCACCGAAACCCTGCCCGAGGACGCCTTCGGCCCGCGCGGCTGGGTCGTCGGCCCTCACCAGCGTTACCACCACTCCGGGCGCTACATGCGCGAGGGCCTCGCCGCCGCCGGGCTGGAGATCGAGGCGATGGAGCGCGCCGTGATCCGCACCCGGGAGGGCGAACCCGAGCCCGGCCACCTCATCATCGCGCGGCGCCCGCGCTGAGTCGCCCCCGGCGGGACGCGCGCGTCCTGCCGGAAGCGGCGGCGCCCGATCAGCGCGCCACGCCGCCCATGCCGCGCTCGCGCACGCCGATGCGCCCGAGGAAGGCGTTGACCTCCTCGGCCACGGCCTCCGGCGTCTCGACGGGCAGCAGATGCCCGCCCGGGATCACCCGGAACTCGCCCTTGGGCATCTTGCCGGCCATCTTCTCCATGGTCTTCGCCGGCGCCGTCTCGTCCTGCGAGCCCGCAAGGCACAGGCAGGGCTGCTCGACGCCGCCGATGTCGTCTCGCCGGTTGAAGGTCGTCAGGCAGCGGATGATGTCGCGATAGACCGCCTCGGGCACCCGCGCCATGGACTCGGCGAAGGCCTCCGCCCGCTCCGCCGGCACGTTGGCCCCGGCCATGGAGGCGGTGGACTGGCGCGCGAGCTCCGCCATGCTCAGCCCCTCGTCCAGCGGGCCGAGGCGCGCGGCGATGAACTGCTCCTTGAAGCTGTCGTCGCGCCCGCCGAAGGCCGGGGAGGAGGCGCAGGAGATCAGCGCCTTCACCTTGCCCGGATGCCGGATCGCGGTCTCCAGCGCCAGCATCCCTCCGAAGGAGTGGCCGAACAGCACCGCCGGCGCCGCCCCCATCGCGTCGATCTTCCCCGCCAGCCAGTCGGAGAGATCGGCGAAGCTCGCGGCCCGTTCGTAGGGCTCCTCGCCCCAGCCGGGCATGTCGAGGGCCACCGACTGCGGGACAAGCGGGGTGACGTGATCGAAGGTCTCCTTTCCGGCGCCGATGCCGTGGAGGAAGATGACGGTCATGCTCGGGCTCCTTGTCTCCGGTGTCGGGGGCGCGGCGTCGCGCGCACAGGACAGGAATTCGCGGGGCGGGGCAAGGGTTCGCCGGGGTGGCGACCTCGGGTCGCCACCCCCCTCCGCCCGCCATGGCTGGACAGCCGCGACCCCGGCCCCTAGCTTCGCCCGCGACTTCCCACGAGGCAGGAGGCCCCGCCGATGACCGAGGGGATCACTCCGACCGCGCCGCGCGGCGGGGCGGCCGCGCTCTCCCCCGCCGCCGAGGCCGACGCGCATCGCCGCGGCGTCGCGGCGGCGGTTCTGGCCGTGGCGGTGCTGGTGCCCGACACGCTGCTCATTCGGCTGGTCGCGCTGGACCCCTTCGCGCTCGCCGCCCTGCGCGCGGGGCTGGGCGGGGTGGTGGTCACGCTCGGCTGCTGGCTGGTCTTCGGGCGGGAGCTTCTGCGCGCCATGCGCGGGCTGGGCCTGTGGGGCCTCGCGCTGGCGCTGCTGGAGGCGGTCTCGGTCGTCTTCTTCGTCCTCTCCGTCTCCTGGACGACGGTGGCCAACACCATGCTCGCCTTCGCCGCCACCCCGATGCTCTCGGCCCTGCTCGCCCGCCTCGCGCTGGGCGAACGGCTGGCGCCGCAGACGGCGGCCGCCATCGCCGCGGTGGCCGCCGGGCTGGGGATCGTCACCCTCGGCGCCTGGGAGGAGAGCGCGCTCAGCCTGCAGGGCATGGCCGCGGGCGTCGGCTTCTCGCTGACCATCGCGGTCTTCTTCGTCATCCTGCGCCGGCTGCGCAGCCAGTCCGCCGCGCCGGTCATCGGCCCCGGCTGGCTGGTCGGCGCGCTGGCCGCCCTGCCCTTCGCGACGTTCGAGCCGATGAGCGGCGCCCAGTGGCTCGGCGTCGCGGCGATGGGCGCGGTGATCATGCCGCTGGCCATCGTCCTGCTCGCCTGGGCCTCGCGCCGGCTGCCGGCGGCGGAGGTGTCGATGTTCACCCTGCTCGAGGTCGTCTGCGCCCCCATCCTCGTCTGGGCCGTTCTGGGCGAGGAGCCGGGCGTCTGGACGCTGGCGGGCGGGGCGCTGGTGATGGGCGCGCTGGCGCTGCACACCCTGTGGCGCCTGCGCGGCGGCCGGGCGCGCGTGATGCTTTGAGCCCCGCTCTGGAGGCCGCGCCGCGGGCGGGCTAGGATTCGCCCGCAGGCGCGCCTCCCGCGCCAAGGCGACCCGGAGCCCCGACATGCGAGCCGTCACGCCCGACACGATCCGCCCGCCCCTCTCCCGCTACTCCCACGCCATCGAGGTGGAGGCCGGCAAGCGCCTGCTCTTCGCCTCCGGCCAGCTCGGCGACGGCCCCGACGGGCGGGCGCCGGAGGGCGCCGAAGCCCAGACGCGGGTCGCGTTCGCCAATCTCGACGCGATCCTGGCCGAAGCCGGCATGGGCCGCGGCAACGTCGTGCGCCTGAACGCCTATGTCACGGGGGCCGAACACCTCGCCGGCTTCCGTGCCGCGCGAGACGAATGGATCGAGGGGCTCGACATCCCCCCGGCCTCGACGCTGGTGATCGTGGCCGGTCTTGCCCGCCCCGACTTCGTGGTCGAGATCGAGCTGGTGGCGGCGGGCTGAGCCCTTGGCGGTGAGCTGGCGCGACGAGGGGCTGCTGCTGGCCCTGCGCCGGCACGGCGAGGGCGCGGCGATCCTGGAGGTCTTCACCGCCGGACACGGCCGCCATGTCGGCGTCGCGCCCGGCGGCGGCTCGCGCCGCATGGCGCCGCTGCTCCAGCCCGGCGCGCAGCTCTCGGTGGAATGGCGCGCCCGCCTGGAGAGCCACATGGGCCAGTGGCGGGTGGAGCCCGCGAAATCCCGCGCCGCCGCGATCATGGGGGAGCGGCGCGCGCTGGCGGCCATGGGCGCCATCTCCGCGCTGCTCTCCGCCTTCCTGGCGGAGCGCGAGCCGCACCCCTCCCTCTACGCCTCCACCCTGCGGCTGGCCGATGCGCTGGGGCGCGACCCCGACTGGCCGGCGCTCTACGCGCTGTGGGAGCTGGAGCTTCTGGGCGAGCTCGGCTTCGGGCTGGATCTGAGCCGCTGCGCGGTCACGGGCGGCCTGCAGGAGCTGGTCTGGATCTCCCCCCGCACCGGCCGGGCGGTGAGCCGCCAGGCGGGGGAGCCCTGGGCCGACCGCCTGCTGCCCCTGCCCGGCCTGTTCCTGGGCACGCCCCGCGGCGACGCGGCGGAACTGGCGGCGGCGCTGCGCGCCACCGGCCATTTCCTCGACGCCTGGGCGGCGCCGGCCTTCGGGCGGGAGCGGGCGCCGGAGGCGCGGGCGCGGCTGGCGGCGCTGCTGGGCGGCTGAGGCCGTCCCGCCCCACGCACGCCCCAACCGCCCGCCCAGGCGCGCGCGGGGCGCGGCGGCGCTGACCCCGGGTCGCCTTTCCGGCGCCGCGCGTCGCGCCTTGGCCTGCGGCCGGCGCCGTCTCCGCCCAGACTGGCCCCGACCACTCGCAGCGGAGCCGTCATGTCCCGGGACCCCCTCGTGATCTTCACCCCCTCCGGCCGCCGCGGCCGCTTTCCCACGGGCACCCCGGTGCTGGAGGCCGCGCGCAGGCTGGGCGTGGATCTCGACTCCGTCTGCGGCGGCCGGGGCATCTGTTCGCGCTGCCAGGTCGCGCCCGCCTTCGGGCGCTTCGACAAGCACGGCGTCACGGCCGCGCCGGAGGCGCTCTCACCCTGGAACGCTGTGGAGCGGCGCTACGACGAGAAGCGCGGCCTCGTCCCCGGCCGACGTCTCGGCTGCCAGGCGACCATCCAGGGCGACTGCGTCATCGACGTGCCCGCCGAGTCCCAGGTCCACCGCCAGATCGTGCGCAAACGGGCCGAGGCCCGCGACATCGTGCTGGACCCCGCCACCCGCCTGCACTTCGTCGAGGTGGCCGAGCCCGACATGCAAAACCCCTCCGGCGACCTGGAGCGGCTGCGCGCCGCGCTGGCCGAGCAATGGGGCGTGGATGGGCTGCGCGCCGAGCCCGGCGTGCTCGCCACCCTGCAGGCCACCCTGCGCAAGGGCCACTGGCGCGTCACCGCCGCCGTCCACACCCCCGCCGAGGGCGCGCCCCCGCAGCTGACGGCCCTGTTCCCCGGCCTGCGCGAGGCGCCCGTCTGGGGCGCGGCGGTCGATATCGGCTCCACCACGCTGGCCTGCCACCTGGCGGATCTGCGCACGAGCGAGGTCGCCGCCTCCGCCGGCGTGATGAACCCCCAGATCCGCTTCGGAGAGGACCTGATGAGCCGGGTCTCCTACGCCATGATGAACCCCGGCGGCGCGGCGGAGATGACGGCGGCGGTGCGCGCCGCCCTCTCCGACCTGCTGGCGCAGACGGCGCGGGAGGCCGGGGCGGAGCCAGGCGACATCCTCGAACTCAGCCTCGTCTGCAACCCGGTGATGCATCACCTTGTCCTCGGCCTCGACCCCACGGAGCTGGGCTGGGCGCCCTTCGCGCTCGCCACCTCGGACGCCGTGGAGACGAGCGCCGGGGCGCTCGGCCTCTCCGGCCCGCCCGCCGCGGCCCCGGTCTATGTCCTGCCCTGCATCGCGGGCCATGTGGGCGCCGACGCCGCCGCGGTCGCGCTGTCGGAGGTCCCGCAGGAGAGCGAGGACCTCGTGCTGGTGGTCGATGTCGGCACCAACGCCGAGCTTCTGCTGGGCAACCGGGAGCGGGTGCTGGCCTGCTCCTCCCCCACCGGCCCGGCCTTCGAGGGCGCGCAGATCAGCGCCGGCCAGCGCGCCGCGCCGGGCGCCATCGAGCGGGTGCGCATCGACCCGCTCACAATGGCCGCCCGCTTCCGCGTGATCGGCCAGGAAGCCTGGTCGGACGAGCCGGGCTTCGACGCCTCGGCGGTGACCGGCCTCTGCGGCTCCGGCATCATCGAGGCGATCGCGGAGATGCGGCTGGCCGGCGTCATCGACGCGGACGGCGCGGTCGGCCCGCCCTCGGCGCTCGGCGAGGGCCGCGTGATCGCGGACGGGCGCGCCTGGGCCTGGGTTCTGCATAACGGGCGCGCGCAGGGCGGGCCGCTGATCGCGGTCACCCAGAACGACGTGCGCGCCATCCAGCTCGCCAAGGCGGCGCTGATGGCGGGGGCGCAGCTTCTGATGGACCGGATGGGCGTGGCACGGGTGGACCGCGTGGTGCTCGCCGGGGCCTTCGGGGCGCATGTCTCGCCTCTCCACGCGCTGATCCTGGGCATGATCCCTGACTGCCCGGTGGAGAAGGTGACGAGCGCGGGCAACGCCGCCGGAACGGGCGCGCGCATCGCCCTGCTCAACCGCGCCGCGCGGCGCGAGATCGAGCGCGTGGCGCGCTGGATCGAGAAGGTGGAGACGGCGGTGGAGCCCCGCTTTCAGGAGCATTTCGTGGCCGCCATGGCCCTGCCCCACAAGACGGCGCCCTATCCAGAGCTTTCGAAGGTGGCCACGCTGCCCAGGGTGCGCTTCGAGGCCGGGAGCGAGGCGGGCAAGCGCCGCCGGCGCCGCGCGCGGGCGGCGGCGGACTGAGCCGGCGGGCTCAGCCCCACACCCACCAGACCGCGGGCCCGCCGACAGCCAGCACCAGCAGCTCCAGCGGCAGCCCCATGCGCCAGTAATCGCCGAAGCGATAGCCGCCGGGGCCCATGATGATCGTGTTGTTCTTGTGCCCGATCGGCGTGAGGAAGGCGCAGGAGGCCGCGACCGCCACCCCCATCAGGAACGGGTCCGGCGGCGCCCCGATCGCCTCGGCGATCCCCAGCCCGATGGGCGCGGCGACGAGCGCGGTGGCCACGTTGTTGAGGAAATCCGACAGCGTCATGGTCACGGCCATGAGCACCAGCAGGATGGCGAGCGGCGGCCAGCCCTCGGTCAGGCCCACGATGGTCTGCGCGATCAGCGCCGTGGCGCCGGAATCCTCCATCGCCTGCCCGATGGGCACGAGGCAGGCGAGCAGGACGATGGCCTTCCATTCCACCGCCTCGTAGACCTCCCGCCCGTTGACGACCCCGGCCAGCGCGTAGGCCCCCACGCAGCCCGCCAGCGCCACCGGCAGGGGCAGCCAGCCCGCCACCGCGGCGCCGACGGCCGCCAGGAAGGCGAGCACCGCGAAGGCGGCCTTCTCGCGCTGAAGCACGCCGGTCTCTCGCCCCGCCAGCGGCAGGGCGCCGAGCCAGGCCAGGACGTCCTCCATCCGCTCCTCCGGCCCCATGAGCAGGAGGACGTCGCCCGGGTGAAGGGTGAGGCGGCCGATGCGTTCGCGGAAGCGGCGGCCCTGGCGGGAGACCCCGAGCAGAGCGACGCCCTGGCGCGGCAGCAGGCGCAGGCCGGCGGCGGTGCGGCCGGAGGCCCAGGCGCCCTCGGGCAGGATGGCCTCGACGAGGGTCAGGCGCCCGCGCAGGGCCTCGGGCTCGTGGGCCTCGGCGGGGGGCTTGAGGTCGGCGGCGGCGAGGAAGGATTCGATGGACTTGGGGTCGCCCTCCAGGACGAGGACGTCGCCTTCGCGCAGACGCTCCCTGCGCGCGAAGCCCGGCAGGCGGCGGTCGTCGCGGATCAGGCCGATCAGATTGACGTCGTGCTCCTCGGCCAGGGGCGCGAGGTCGATCTGGGTTTTGTCAATGTAATCCGAGTCTTCCGGGACGCGCCCCTCGGCGATGTAGAGGGCGGGATCGGAGGTCGGGCTGGCGGCGCCGGTCTCTCGCAGGGGGAGGAGGCGCCAGCCGAGAAGCGTGGTGTAGAGGATTCCGACGGAGGCGACGATCAGGCCGACGGGGGAGAAGTCGAACATGCCGTAGGACTCGCCCAGGGTGGTTTCGCGGTACTGGGCGATGACGATGTTCGGGGGGGTGCCGATGAGGGTGATCATGCCGCCGAGGATGGTGGCGAAGCTCAGCGGCATGAGGGTGGCGGCGGCCGTTCTCTTAGCCTTTTCAGCGGCTTGCACGTCGAGGGTCATCAACAGGGCGAGGGCGGCGACGTTGTTGATGACGGCGGAGAGGACGGCGCCGACGGCGGACATGACGGCGATGTGGAGAGGTTTGGAGCGGTCGGTGTCGATGACGCGCGTGGCTAAGAATTCGATTGAACCGGAGTTGACAAGTCCCCGGGACACAACGAAAACCAGCGCGATGACGACCACCGCGGCGTGGCCGAAGCCCTCGAAGGCCTGGTCGGCGGGGACGAGGCCGGCGGCGACGGCGACGAAAAGGGCAATGATCGCAACGAGATCGTAGCGGATCCTGCCCCAGATCAGCAGGACGAAAACGGCGGCCATCAGCGCGAAAAGCGCGGCCTGGTCTGCGGTCATGAGGGCCCCTCGCGGCGGATCGGAAGGCGACCCTAGCGGGCGGAAAGGCGTATGAAAACGGCGCCCAACCCGTGCACAACCCGTATGCACATTCGTTGAGAAAGGATTGACGGCGCGGGATGCGGATTTCGGAGCTTTCGCCAAGGGCGCTGAGGGGGCTGGCCCGGTCGCTGGCCACCTATCGGGGGGCGGCGCATCACGCGAGCCTGACGCGCTTCCTCGGCGAGGTCGCGCCGGGGGCGCGGCTGGTCTTCGACATCGGCGCGCATGTCGGGGACCGGGTGCGGGCCTTCCGGGCGCGCGGCGCGCGGGTGGTGGCGCTGGAGCCGCAGCCGCTGTGCTTCGCGGCGCTCCGGGCGCTGCACGGGCGGGACCGGGGGGTGACGCTGCTGCGGGCCTGCGCGGGGGCGGAGGGCGGCCTCGCCGCGGTGATGCGGGTGAACCGGGCGAACCCCAGCGTCTCCACCGCCTCCCCCTCCTTCGTGGCGGCCACGCGCGGCAAGGCGGGCTGGGCGGGGCAGCGCTGGGACGGGGAGCTGCGGGTTCCCGCGGTGACGCTGGACGGGCTCGTGGCGCGCTTCGGGGTCCCGGACTTCGTGAAGATCGACGTGGAGGGCGCGGAGGCGGAGGTGCTGGCGGGGCTCTCGGCGCCGGTCCCGCGGCTGAGCTTCGAGGTGACGACGGCGCATCGGGCGGCGGGGCTGGCGGCGCTGGAGCGGGCGGCGGCGCTGGGGTTCCGCGCCTTCCGCCTGACGCTGGGGGAGAGCCACGACTGGGCCGGGGGCTGGCAGGACGCGGCCGGGATGGCGCGGACGCTGCGCGCGCTGCCGGAGGCGGCGAATTCGGGGGACGTGGTGGCGCGGCGGTGAGGCCCGCGGGCCCGCAATGACGGAGGCCGGGGCGCAGGCGCCCCGGCCTTTTTCGTCTGCGGCGGGGCGGCGGGCCGGCGCCCGCCCTACAGGGTCTGGGCGATGTCCACGATCTCGCGCGAGCGGCGGATATGGGGGAAGGCGCGGTCGAAATCGGCGATGAGGGTCTTCATCGCGTCGGAGGCGACGGCGGTTTCGGCGGCCCCGGCGGAGTCGAACTCGTAGAAGGCGAGGTGGTGCGGGGGCTCGCCCTCCACCCAGCCGCGGCGGGCGGCGTTGCAGGCGAAGGCGGCGTAGGCCTCGGGCAGATGCTCGGTCTCGTACCAGTTGTCGAAGGCCTCGCGATCGACGGCGGGGACTTCGGCGCGGACGATGAGGAGGGCGGGCATGGCGGGGGCTCCGGGTTGTTTGCGGAGCCGCAGGATGGCGGGCGGGGGACGGCGCATCAAGATGCGGGTTGGCATCCGCCCTCCGCTTGTCGCTTGCCACCTGAGCGTCGCTCATTCATAGTACGTACACTTTTGGTGCGACTTGGGTGATTGAGGTGGACATGCGGCAGAAAACCGTCCCGCTCCTCGTGATGGTATCCGCGTTGGCGGCATGCACGCAGTACTGGGAAAAGCCCGGAGGTACGCAACGCGAATTCGACATGACAAAAGCGCGCTGCGAACAAAAAGCTTATGCAGATTTTCCATCAATGACACAACAAATAACAATTGGTACTGGCTACACCACCCCGAGCTACACGACCTGCACCGGATCGGGCTATTTTATGAACTGCCAGACAACGGGCGGCAACTATGTACCGCCCTCAAAAATAACCGTAGACAACAACAAGCAGGCTCGTCACCGAGCTATTAATTCCTGCTTAATGCAGAATGGCTGGAAAAAGGTGAAATAAAGACGATATTTTAAAGCGACCCCGCCCTACGCTTGCTGTGATTCGGTATTTTGTTTAATTTCATAAAAGCGTTTTTCATAATCAATTGCTCCCTTTAGAGATTGGCTTTCATAGACAATTATAAAGAAACGCGACTCAAGTGACCTTAAAAGAGTTTCTTTTTTGGCTCGCTGATCGTGAATTCTCTCCGCTAAGAGGCCGGCCCGACGGGCATGAGGTGATTTTTTGCGTTCTGATTCGAATTTACTGATTTTCAAGTCACAATTAACAATTTCTTCTATTATTTCGATTTGCGACTTATGCTTTAACTGTTTTTGGGCCTCTCCAATTTCAGGTGCTTGATTTGACCTTTGTGTTTCTTCTGAAGTTTTTAATTGATTTTGGTTTCTTATTGATTTCTTTTTTGAAAGTCTCAATTTTGGCCCAGTTATATTTGGGATTGAATTAAATTTTCTTCCAGCTCGCCAGCTCATGCTTGGAATCCGAGTCGCTAAGTATCCCCAACTAGTGAGAGCATACTCGTCGCGCAGTCCGCGTCAAAACTCCTCCACCTCCATCACCCCCTCCACCGCCTTGATCGCCCCGGCGATCTGCGGCGTCAGGGGATACTCGCCCGGCAGGCGCATCTCCACCTCGCAGGGCAGGTCCGGCGCCATCAACACCAGGTTCACCGGGCCGCCGCCGCGCCTCCCCTGCCCCGCCCCGAAGGCCAGCCGCGCCTTGACGGAGCCGACCGCGGAGGGGTCGTTGACATAGACGCGCAGGCCCATGCTACCGGCGCTCGCCACCGCCGTGTCGATGGGCTGGACGGCGCGCAGGAGGAGCTTGAGGTCGCCCTCGTTGCGCTCGGCCTCGACGGTGATGACGACGAGGGAGCCGGGCTCGAGCAGCTCGCGGTATTTCTCCAGCGGCTCGGAGAAGCAGGTGGCCTCGTAGAGGCCGGTGGGGTCGCTCAGGCCCACGAAGGCGAAGCGGGCGCCGCGGGCGCTCTTGCGCTCCTGCCGGTGGGTGACGACGCCGGCGAGCTTGGCCACGCCGCCGCCGCGGGCGGCGAGCTGGGCGTAGGGGACGACGCGCTGGCGCTCCAGCGCGCCCTTGTAGTCGTCCAGCGGGTGGCCGGTGAGGTAGAAGCCGACGGCCTCGTGCTCCTGGCCCAGGCGCTCGGCCGGGAGCCAGTCGTCGGTGCGCGACAGGCGGGGTTCGGGGAGGTCGGAGGCGCCGGGCTCCCCGAACAGGGAGGTCTGGGAGGAGGCGCGCTCGGCGTGGACGGCGGCGGACCAGTTGACGAGGGTGTCGAGGCTGTCATGGACGCGCCGGCGGTTGGGGTCGAGCTGGTCGAAGGCGCCGGCGCGGGCCAGCATCTCCAGCGCGCGCTTGCCGATGCGCTTGAGGTCCACGCGGGCGGCGAAGTCGAAGAGGGTGACGAAGGGGCCGGCCTGCTCGCGCGCCTGCTCGATGAGCTTCATGGCCTCGGGGCCGACGTTCTTGAGGGCGCCGAGGGCGTAGAGGATGCGGCCGTCCTCGACGCGGAAGAAGGCGGAGCAGCGGTTGACGCAGGGGGGGACGATCTCGATTTCGAGGCGCTTCACCTCGCGCATGTAGATGGCGAGCTTGTCGGTGAGGTGGAGGTCGCAGTTCATGACGGCGGCCATGAACTCCACCGGGTGGTTGGCCTTGAGCCAGGCGGTCTGGTAGCTGACCACGCCGTAGGCGGCGGCGTGGGACTTGTTGAAGCCGTAATTGGCGAACTTCTCCAGCAGGTCCCAGACCTCGCGGGCCTTGGCCTTGGGCACGTCGTTGGCGGCGGCGCCTTCGAGGAACTTGGGGCGCTCGGCGTCCATCGCCTCCTTGATCTTCTTGCCCATGGCGCGGCGGAGCATGTCGGCGCCCCCGAGCGTGTAGCCGGCCATCTTCCGGGCGATCTCCATCACCTGCTCCTGGTAGACGATGATGCCCTGCGTCTCGTCCAGGATGGGGTCGATGAGGGGGTGGATGTGGTCGCGTTCCTCGCGCCCGTTCTTGACGTTGCAGTATTTCGGGATGTTCTCCATCGGGCCGGGGCGGTAGAGGGCGACGAGGGCCACGATGTCCTCGATGCAGGTGGGGCGCAGGCGGCGCAGGGCGTCGCGCATGCCGCTGGATTCCACCTGGAAGACCGCCACCGTCTCGGCGGAGGCGTAGAGGTCGTAGGTCTTTGCGTCGTCCAGCGGGATCTGGCCGGGGTCGATCTCGATGCCGCGGAGTTTCAGCAGGTCCACGGCGTTCTGGATGACCGTCAGGGTCTTGAGCCCGAGGAAGTCGAACTTCACCAGCCCCGCCTGCTCCACCCATTTCATGTTGAACTGGGTGGCGGGCATCTCGGAGCGGGGGTCGCGGTAGAGGGGGACCAGCTCGTGCAGCGGGCGGTCGCCGATCACCACGCCGGCGGCGTGGGTGGAGGCGTTGCGGTAGAGGCCTTCCAGCTTGTCGGCGTAGTCGAGCATCTCGGCCACCACCGGGTCCTGGTCGGCCTCGGCCTTCAGGCGGGGCTCGTCCTCCAGCGCCTTCCTGATGCTGACGGGCTTCACGCCCTCCACCGGGATCATCTTGGAGAGGCGGTCGGTCTGGCCGAAGGGCATCTGCAGGACGCGGCCGACGTCGCGCACGGCGGCCTTTGAAAGGAGCGCGCCGAAGGTGATGATCTGGGCGACGCGGTCGTGGCCGTATTTCTGCTGGACGTACTCGATGACCTCCTCGCGCCGGTCCATGCAGAAATCGATGTCGAAATCGGGCATGGAGACGCGCTCGGGGTTCAGGAAGCGCTCGAACAGGAGCGAGTAGCGCAGGGGGTCGAGGTCGGTGATGGTCAGGGCCCAGGCGACCAGCGAGCCGGCGCCGGAGCCGCGGCCGGGCCCCACGGGGATGTCCTGCGCCTTGGCCCACTTGATGAAGTCGGCGACGATCAGGAAGTAGCCGGGAAAGCCCATGTCCTCGATGACCTTGAGCTCGTAGTCGAGGCGGGCGTCGTAGTCCTCGCGCGAGGCCGAGAGGGGGTTGGTCGCGAGGCGGGCCTCCAGCCCGGCCTTCGCCTGGCGGCGAAGCTCCTCGACCTCGTCCTCGGCGAAGCGGGGCAGGATGGGGTCGCGAGTGCGGGCGCGGAAGGCGCAGCGGCGCGCGATCTCCACCGTGTTGTCGATCGCCTCGGGCAGGTCGGCAAAGCGGGCGGCCATCTCGTCCGCCGTCTTGAAATAGTGCTGGTCGGTGAACTGGCGGCGGTCCTCCTGGTTCACATAGGCGCCCTCGGCGATGCAGGTCAGCGCGTCGTGAGCCGGGAACATTTCGGGGCGGTCGAAATGGACGTCGTTGGTGGCGACCAGCGGCAGGTCGCGGGCATGGGCGAGCTCCACGAATTCGGGCTCGGTGGCCTGCTGGGGCGGCGTTCGCGGGTCGTCGTCCGAGGGGCCGTGGCGGTTGAGCTCGACATAGAGGCGGTCGGGGAAGGCGTGCTGGAGGAGGGTCAGGAGGGCCTCGGCCTCCGCCCGCTTGCCCTGCCGCAGCAGCCGGCCGAGGGGGCCGTCCTCGCCGCCGGTCAGGCAGATGAGACCCCCGGCGCGGGATTCGAGATCCTCCAGCGAGAGGCGGGGGCGGGCGTCCTCCGCCTCCAGGAACGCCTTGGAGATCAGGGCCATGAGGTTGAGATAGCCGGCCTCGTCCTGGACGAGCAGGACGAGGGGGGCGGGTTCGGGCGCCGGGGCGTCGGGGCGCGGGGCCTGCGCATGGGCGAGCGAGACCTGGGCGCCGAGGATGGGCTGGACGCCGGCCTTGGCGGCGGTCTCGGAGAATTCCAGCGCGCCGAAGAGATTGTCGGTGTCGGTGACCGCGACGGCGGGCATCCGGTTGGCCTCGCACAGCTTCGGGAGCTGCTTGAGGGGGATGGCGCCTTCCAGCAGGGAGTAGGCGGAGTGGAGGCGGAGATGGATGAATCGCGGCTGGGGCATGGGGGGAGGTTACGGGCCCTCGCCACGCCCCGCCAGAGGCTCCGCGCGCGTCAGAGGGACATGGACATGCGCAGATGCGGCGGGAAGCCTTCGGGCTCGAGCTCGGGCAGGCGGTTGACCGCCGCGACCTTCATCCCGGCGCGCCGGTAGAGCGCGACCGCGGGGCTGTCCTTGCAGACGTCGAGCTGGAAGGCGGCGTAGCCGCGCTCGCGCGCGCGATCGAGCGTGGCCTGCAGCAGGTGGCTGCCGACGCCCCGGCCGCGGCGGGCGGGGTCCACGGCGAGATGAGCGAGGTAGAAGACCCCGGGCGCGGGCGGAGGAATGACGCGCACGCCGAAGCGTTGCCACCAGACCAGCATCCGGGCCGCCGACCAGGCGCTGGTCGCCCTCACGCCGTTTGCGAGATGGGCGCCCTCCTCGGTCTCCCAGACGAAGGCGTCCCAGCCGATGGCGACGGCGGCGAGCTCCTCCCCCTCCCACGCCGCGGTCGCGTGGGCGTGCGAGTGAAGGCCGCGGCGGGCGGTCCACTGGGCCGCCAGATGGCGGCGCGACAGGTCGGGATCCTGGCGGTGAAGCCGGTCGAAAAGCGGTTGATCCGTTTCGCGGATCCACTCGGCGACGGTTTCGGCGTGGACCGGCGCGCCGCGGCGCAGATGCCGCGTCCGGTCGAGAGCATCGAACATACGCAATTCCCCAAATGGTAGCATAGGCCCGCGCGACGCCAGGATGCGGGCGACCGGAACGCAAACGCGCAATTCAACTATAAAGAGAACGAGAATCCAGAACCGCCCGTTCCCCGAAAATCTCGCGGGAACCGAAATCGGGCAGACGGACTCAGCCGATGGTGGCGAGGACCGGGAAGGTCTCCAGCAGCCAGAAGGCCAGCGTCTCGAAGGTGCCGGTCATCATCATCACGCCGACCACGACCAGAAGCGCGCCCATGGCGGTCTCGACCGTGCCGAGATGGCGCCTGAAGCGCTTCATCCAGCGCATGAAGGGGCGCACGAAGGCCGCCGCCAGGATGAAGGGCACGCCCAGGCCCAGCGCATAGACGGCGAGCATGGCGACGCCGGCGCCGATGGTCTGCTCCTGCGCGGCGAGGAACAGGATGGAGCCCAGGACCGGGCCGATGCAGGGGGTCCAGCCGAAGGCGAAGGCGAGGCCGATGACATAGGCGCCGGCGTAGGAGCCCGCGGCGCCGCCGGCCTCGAAGCGGGCCTCCTGCAGCAGGAAGGGGAGCTGGGTCCAGCCTGACAGGCGCAGGCCGAAGGCGAGGGCGAGCAGGACGGCGAGGACGGGGCCGTGGGCGGCCGCCTGCTCTCCCAGCGCGGCGCCGCCGATCAGGGCGAAGAGGGCCAGCAGCAGGATGGCGGCGAGCGCGGTCTGGGGCGCGCGGCGAAAGCCGATGAAGTGCTGGCCGAGGACGTAGATGACGAAGCCCGCGGCCACCCCGAACTCGTAGCGGTACGAGGCCAGCGTCTGGCCGATGAGGCTGGCCCCGGCGCCGAGCGCGACGAAGACGGTGCCGAGCCCCGCGACGAAGAAGAGCGAGGAGACGAAGACGCGGCGGGCGAGCGCGGCGTCGGCCTCCTTCTCCCCCGTCAGCTGGTCGAGCGTGGCGCCGGCCATGAAGGCGAGATAGGGCGGCGCCAGCGGCAGGACGCAGGGGGAGAGGAAGCTCAGCAGCCCGCCGAGAAAGGCGGTGAGAAGGCCGATGTCGCTCATGCGCCGTCGCGCTCCCGTCCGGTTTCGCCGCCGGCGGGTTTAGCGCGGGGCGCAGGCGGCGTCACGGGGACGGGCGGTCGCCCCCGATCACTCGGTCGTGTTCTCGGGAGGCGTGTCGGCGGGGGCGGCGTCCGCCTCGCCTCGCTCCTCATCCTCCGGGGGCGCGTCGAGGGTGGCGAGGTAGGCGACGACGTCCTCGATCTGGCGGGCGGTCAGCCAGGGCTGACGCAGGGCGGGCGCGCGCTCGGCCAGCGCGAGGGAGACATGGTGGTAGGCGGGCATGCGCGTGCGCGGATTGGCGATGCGCGGATTGACGACGGTCAGGCGCAGCTCGGGAACCGGCATGCGCGCGGCGACGCCGGTCAGGTCGGGGCCGACGGGCAGCGGCAGCAGGGGGGGCGCCGCGTCGTCCGCGGCCACGTCGCCCTCCTCCGCGTCGCCGCCGGGACGGGGCATCGGCAGCGGCGCCTCGGCGGGGGCGAGCTCGCTGGTCGAGTCCGGTTCCGCGGGCTCGGCGTCCGGACCCGGAGGCTCGGGCGGGGGCGGCAGGGGCGGCAGCCGGTCGGCGAGGATGCCCGGCGGCGTGTCGAGCCGGGCGACGCCGGGCGCGGCGTGGCAGGAGCTGCAGCCGCCGGTCGCGGGGTCGGTGAAGAGGGCAAGGCCGCGCAGGGGGCTGCCCTCCCGCCCGTCGAGCGGCGCCTCGATGCCCTGCCCGTCCGTCACCGTGTAGGCGACGGCGGGGGGGCGGGCGTCGGCCGCTTCCTCGGCGCCCGCGGGGGCGGCGAGGGCGAGGGCGGCGAGTGGCCCGGCGATGCGGCGGCGGAGGCGGGTCATGGGCGGCGCGGATTCGGGGGAACGGGGGTCCCGAAGCCGGGACGGCGGGGAGCCTAGGCGGCGGGGGCCGGGACCGCAAGGCGGCGGCGGCCGGGCGGGCGCGGGCCCTCCCGCCGCGGCCTCTGCCGCGCGCCGCGGGCGGGCGGTCGGCCAGGGGCGCGGCGGCGGACGCGGCGCCCCCTTGCCGGACCGGGGCCGGGGCGCTAGCGCTGGGGCGCCGCCCGCGAGGAGCCGCCGATGACCGCCCCGACCGATCCTGCGCCGGATGACGAGATCGACGCGCTGGGGCTGCTGTGCCCGCTGCCGGTGCTCAAGGCGCGCAAGCGGCTGGCGGGGATGGCGGAGGGTGCGGTGCTGGCCGTGCTCTCGGATGACCCCGCGGCAGTGGTGGACATGCCCCATTTCTGTGCCGAGCAGGGGCACGCGCTGCTCTCCCAGGCGCCGGCGGCGGACGGCGGGCGGCGCTTCGTGATCCGCAAGGGAGGCTGAAGGGAGGCCGGGGCGGGAAACCGTCCGGCAACCATGAAGCCCGGCTCTTAACCGCTTTTCTTCACTTAACGGCAGGCGCGCGCCGCCATTTCTGGGACCGGGGCGAGCGGCCCCGGCTTCCAGGGGTGGGGGCTCAATGGCGAGCGGCGGCGGCGAGGCCGGCCGGACCCTTTCGGGCGGCTACGGGGCGCAGACCCTGTCGGGCGGCGCGGGCGACGATGTCATCCATGGCGACCACGCGCCGGGCGCGGCGCCGCCGCGGCTGGCCGCAACCGCGGAGCTGCGCGGGGCGGGCGAGCCCGTCGAGGGGCCCGGCGCGGCGGCGCTGGTCCTGCAGGGGGGCCAGGCGCGGCTTTACGCCTCGGGCGCGGCGCCCGGCTCGGGCGGGGTGGCGGGCTGGACGCTGGCCGAGGGCGCGGCCCCGGCCCCGGTCTGGTCGCAGACCGCGATGAACTACGGGCCCGGCGAGGCGCTGACCGGGGCGCCGGCGCTGGCGGCGGTCAGCTTCGGGGGGGCCGATTACCTGATCACCGCGGGGACGGGGGTGAGCCTGTCGCGGCTCGACGCGGGCGGCGTGCCGGAGCTGCTCGACAGCCTGGACTGGGACTGGGAGACGGGGCTGCTGCATCCCGGCGCGCTGGCCGCCTGGGTGGAGGACGGGGAGCTGCGGGTGCTGGCCGCAGGCGGCTGGGAGGGGGGCCTGAGCGTCCTGCGCTGGTCGGCGCTGGGGCTGACGCTGGAGGCGCGGGCGCCCGACACCGGGGCGCTGCCGCTGCGCGAGGTCGCCGATCTGGCGGTCGTGCAGGCGGGGGGGGCGCGCTTCGCGGCCGCGGTCTCCGACGAGGAGGGGGCGCTGTCGGTCTGGGCGCTGCGCCCGGGCGCGCGGCCGGTGCTGCGCGCGCTGCGCGAGGCCGGCGACGGGGAGACGCGCTACGACCTGGAAGGGGCGCGGGCGGTGGAGGCGGTGGAGATGGGGGGCGAAGCCTTCCTCTACGCCGCCGCGCCCGCGGGGGCGCTGGTCGCCTACCGGCTGGCGGGGGACGGGAGCCTGACGCGGCTGGCCGCCCTGCCCGGCGCCTCGGCGCTCGCCCATCTGGAGCTGGGCGGGGGCCATTACCTGTTCGCGGGCCGCGAGGGCGAGGTCGAGGTGTTCGAGATCGCGGCGGGGGGGCGCCTGGACCGGCTGGAGACGCTCGCCCTGCCCGAGGGGGCGCGGCCCGTCGCGCTCTCGGCGCTGGAGCGGGGGGAGCGGGCGCTGCTGGCCGTCTCGCGCGCGGATGCGGACGGGCACGACCTTCTGGATTTCGCGCTGGAGGGGGACGACACGCTGTTCGGCGGCGACGGGGCGGACCGGCTGTTCGGTGGGGGCGGCGACGACACGCTCTGGGGCGGGCCCGGCGAGGACTGGCTGTCGGGGGGCGCGGGGCATGACCTGCTGAAGGGCAATCAGGGGAACGACACGCTCAGGGGCGGGGACGGCGACGACACGCTGGAGGGCGGTCGCGACAATGACCTGCTGGTCGGGGGCGCGGGCGACGACCTTCTCAAGGGCGGCCCCGGGCGCGATGTCCTCAAGGGCAATGCGGGGGGCGACGCCCTGCGGGGCGGAGGCGGAGACGACACCCTCAAGGGCGGGCGCGGGAACGACCGGCTGTTCGGCGGCGGGGGCGGCGACACGCTCAGGGGCGGGCCGGGGCGCGACGTGCTCAAGGGGAAGGGCGGGGACGACGCCCTCAAGGGCGGACCCGGGCGGGACGTCCTCAAGGGCAATGCGGGCGACGACGCCCTGCGGGGCGGAGGCGGAGATGACACCCTCAAGGGGGGGCGCGGGAACGACCTGCTGGTCGGCGGCGGGGGCGGCGACACGCTCAAGGGCGGGCCGGGGCGCGATGTGCTCAAGGGGAAGGGCGGGGACGACGCCCTCAAGGGCGGACCCGGGCGGGACGTCCTCAAGGGCAATGCGGGCGACGACACCCTTCGG
The DNA here is from genome assembly GCA_051747505.1 of Pseudomonadota bacterium. Lineage (GTDB taxonomy): Bacteria > Pseudomonadota > Alphaproteobacteria > Rhodobacterales > Rhodobacteraceae > Albimonas. The sequence continues at coordinate 19,170 of JBNJGE010000031.1, forward strand.
GGCGGAGGCGGGGACGACACGCTCAAGGGAGGGCGCGGGAACGACCTGCTGGTCGGGGGCGCGGGCGGCGACACGCTCAAGGGCGGGCCGGGGCGCGACGTGCTCAAGGGAAAGGGCGGGGACGACGTCCTCAAGGGCGGCCCCGGGCGCGATGTCCTCAAGGGCAACGCGGGCGACGACGCCCTGCGGGGCGGCGGGGGGGGCGACACCCTCAAGGGGGGGCGCGGGAACGACCGGCTGGCTGGCGGCGGGGGCGGCGACACGCTCAAGGGCGGGGCGGGGCGCGACGTTCTCAAGGGCAAGGGCGGGGACGACCTTCTCAAGGGCGGACCCGGCCGGGACGTCCTGAACGGCAATGCGGGCGACGACACGCTCGTGGGCGGGTCCGGCGCGGATGTCTTCGTCTTCGCGCCGGGCGACGGGCGCGACGTCATCCGGGATTTCGAGGCGCGCGACCGGATGTCCTTCAATGGGATCGAGGGATTCGGGGCGCTGGAGATACTGGAGCGCCCGAACGGGGCCCTGGTGCGGGCCGAGGATGTCGAGGCGCTGGTGCAGGACTGGGCGCCGGGCGATCTCGACGCCGGGCATTTCCTGTTCTGAGGCGCCGGGCCCGTCCGCGGGGCGAGGGGCCGCGGGGCGGGCGGCTCAGCCCTTCTCGCCGAAGCGGGCGCAGGGGTCCTCGCGCGGCTCGGGATCGGTGACGATGACGATGTCGAAGAGGGGGCGGCCGTCCTCCGCCGTCCAGCGCGCGAGGGCCTCGCGCCAGGTTTCGGAGGGACCGGCGCGCTCGATCTGGCCGATGGAGAGGACGGAGAGCGAGGGGGCGACGCGGGCGAGGAAGGCGGGGGCGCCGCGGTCGGTCCGGGCGTGGCCGTTGCCGGTGACCAGCATTGCCGGCCCCTGCCCCGCGGCGCGGTCGCGCGCGCGCAGGAGCGCGGCGGCGAAGGCGGCGTCGCGCAGGCGCTGGGCCTTGGCCATGCCGGGCAGCATCTCGTCGGGGAGCGCGCCGCAATGCGCCTCGGCGAGCTCGGCCTCCAGGGCCGCCTGCGCCTCGGCCGGCAAGGGGGCGTCGAGGCCGTAGAGGGCGGCGTCGCCCTCGAAGGCGGCGGCGGCGCTCTTTTCGCGGATCGCGCGGCGCAGGGCCTCGCGCGGAAGGCCGGCGCCGGCGACGGGGACCTGCGGCGCGGCGGCGAGGACGACGTGGTAGGCGGGGTAGCCGGACCACTGGGCGGCCTCGCGCGCGGCCTCGGTCCGCGGGCCGGCGCGGAGTTCGGCGAGGGCGTCCTCGGCGGCGCGGGGGATCATCTCGAAGGCGAGCGCGGAGACGCCGGCGCGGGCGGCGAGCTCGGCCTGGCTGGCCTGGTGGCGAGGGTTGTCGTGGATTTCGCCCATCACCACGAGGTCGTGGGCGCGGGCGAGTTCGGCCAGCGCGGCCATGTCGGGGAGGCGCTCCCCGCCGGGCAGGCGGCGGATCTCGGGCTGGGCGGCGGCGGCCGCGGCGAGCAGAGCCGCGGCGCCGGCCAGCGCGGCGCACAGGCCTTGGGGGCGAAACCGGGGCATGCGTCTCCTCCTGCCGGGACCGGGAGCGCAGGATGGCGCGGCGCGCGCGCGGCGCAAGCCCCCGGGGCTGGCCGGGCGGGGGCACGGGGACTACCTTCGCCCCCGTGCCCCCGGACGCCGAGGCCCGATGAGACCGCTCCGCCCCCTCGCCCTGCGCCTGCTGCCCGCGCTCTTCGCGCTGGGGCTGGCGGGCTGCGCGCCCGACACCGAGGCGCGCTACGCTTGGGCGCTGGCCCATTACGAATCCCGCGGGCTGATGCGCACCGAGACCGCGCCCGCCGACGCGCCCTTCGGCGACGCCGAGCTGGTCCGGAATTTCGAGCGCATCGCCTTTCACAAGGAGTTCGCCGACGGCGACGCCCTGCGCGCGGAGGCGACGCCCGTGCGGCTGCTGAAATGGGAGAGCCCGGTGCGCTGGACGCTGGCCGGGGACGGGGCCACCGCGCGCGACGAAGCGCGGCTGCGCGCGCTGACCGCGCGGCTGGAGCGGCTGACGGGGCTGGCGTTCGAGGAGGTCGAGGACTCGCCCGACCTGTTCGTGCTGATCGCCACGCGCCGCGGGCGGCAGGTGTTCCTGGACGCGCTGGAGCGGATGGGCGCGCTGGAGCGCATGAGCCTGATCGTGGAATGGGCGCGCAACGACACCTATCCCTGCGTGGGCCAGGTGGGCCGCTCGCGCGCGCCGGGGGGCTGGGAGACGCGGGCGACCATCGTGATCAAGGACGAGACCCGCGGCCTGCTGCGCGAGAGCTGCCTGCAGGAGGAGCTGGTCCAGACGCTGGGTCTGCTCAACGATCACGAGAAGGCGCGGCCTTCGATCTTCAACGACGACCAGGAGTTCGCGCTGCTGACCGAGCATGACGAATATCTGCTGCGCATCCTCTACGATCCGCGGCTGGAGCGCGGGATGACCGCCGAGGAGGGGATGCCCGTCGTGCGCGAGATCGTGGCGGAGATCGGCCCGGGTCCGGCCCCGGCCGCCGTGGCGCGGGAGTGAGGGCTCAGTCCTCGGGCTCTATGGAGAAGCGCAGGGGGTGGCCGCCGGCCAGGCCGGCGCGGTTGGCGTCCTCGGCCTTGGTCTCGGCGACCTCGCGGACATAGACGGCGACGACGCAGACGCCGCGACGATGGGCGGTGATCATCACCCGCCAGGCCTGCTCGTCGGTCAGGCGGAAGACGGCGCGCAGGACGGCGATGACGAATTCGCGGGGGGTGAAGTCGTCGTTGAGCAGGACGACCTTCCACAGGCGCGGTCGCTGAACCTGCGCGCGGGTCTGCGCGCGGCCCCTGGGCGAGGCGACGTCGTTGCCGCTCATGGACGCGCTCCGGCTGCGGGCCCCGTGAAACAGTGTCTCACGTCGCGCCTTGGCGGTCCAGCTATGGGATGAGGGTTGGTGGAGCCGAGGGGGATCGAACCCCTGACCTTCGCATTGCGAACGCGACGCTCTCCCAGCTGAGCTACGGCCCCGTTGGCGGGCGATCTACGCGGGGGCCGCAGGCATGTCAAGCGCCCTCCGGGCGGCTCCGGGGCCGGGCCGCTTGAACCGGGGCCGGCGGACCGCTACGTCTTGCGGCGACGCTCGCCCATACCCGCAAGACGCTGAAAAAGAGACGGCCCGGACATGCATTCGCTCGCCTCGATCCTGCTGATGATCCTGAACGTCGCCTGGTGGATCATCATCGTCCAGGCCGTGATGAGCTGGC
>JBNJGE010000032.1:0-6719 GCA_051747505.1 Pseudomonadota bacterium
GCCTTGGCGCGCTCGGCCAGCAGCTCGGTGAACCACCAGGCGGTGGAGCCGGTGCCGAGCCCGAGGCGCATGCCGTCCTCGACATGCGCCAGCGCGGCCCGAGCGGCGGCGCGCTTGGCGAGATCCTTGCGGTCGAGACCCATGCCCTGCCCCTTCGCTTCGCGCGCCCGGCCCCCGAGGCCACGAAGCACCGGGGGAACGGGCCGAATTCGGCGCGTGGCCGACTCGGACCCCGTTTAATACGCTTTGGGCCGGGAGGCCACCACGGGCGGCGCGGAGACGGGGGGCGAGATGGGCGAGCGGATGGGCCAGGGCGCGGCGGTGGCCGCGCTGGCGGCGGGGCAGACGCTGATCTGGTCGGCGCTGTTCTACACCTTTCCCGCCCAGCTTCCCCGCTACGAGGCGGCCTTCGCGGGCCAGGGGCCGGCGCCGGCGCTGGGCATGACGGCGGCGCTGGCGGCGATGGCGCTGGCCTCGCCGGGCGCCGGGCGCTGGGTGGACCGGGGGCGGGCGCCCTGGATGATGCCGGCGGCGGCGCTGCTGGGGGCCGCGGCGCTGGCGGCGCTTTCGCGGGCGGAGAGCGTCTGGGCGTTCCTCGGCCTGTGGGCGGTGATCGGCCTGGCGGCGGCGGGATGCCTCTACGAGCCGTGCTTCGCGCTGCTGACGCGGGCGCGGGGGCTTTCGGCGCGCCGGGCGATCGCGGCGGTGACGCTGGTGGCGGGCTTCGCCACGGCGGTCGCCTACCCGTCGGTGACGGCGATGGACGCGGCCTGGGGCTGGCGGGGCGCGACGCTGGGCCAGGCGATCGTGGCGGCGGCGCTGGCGGCCCCGCTGCTGGCCTGGGGCGCGGCGCGGATGGAGCGCGAGGCCCGCGCGGGCGGCGCGGCCCCGGGGGCGCGCGGGCGGGTGAGCCTGCGCGCCGCCCTGCGCCGGCCCGGGGCGGCGCGGGTGGCGGCGGCTTTCGCGGGCGCGGCGCTGTGCCACGGCCTGGTGACCGCGCACATGCTGCCGCTGCTGGGCGCGCAGGGAGTCGCGGCGGGTCTGGCGGCGACGCTGGCCGCGCTGGTGGGGCCGATGCAGGTGGCCGGGCGCCTGGCGCTGCTGCGCGCGCCCGAGCGCTGGCGGGGGGCGGCGCTGTCGGCCGGCGCGCTGGGCGCGATGGGGCTGGCCTCGCTGAGCCTGCTGGGCGCGGGGGCGGGGCTCGGGCTGGCCGGGGCGGCGATGTTCATCGCGCTGCAGGGGGCGGCGAACGGGGCGGTGACCATCCTGCGCCCCGCGACGCTGGCCGAAGCGGCGGGGACGGAGGATTTTGGCGCGGTCTCGGGCGCGGTGGCGCTGACCTTCGCGGCGGGGCTGGCGGCGGCGCCGGCGCTGGGGGGCGCGCTGCGCGCGGCAGGCGGCGCGGAGGCGGCGCTGGTCTTCACCGCCTGCGCGCCGCTGCTGGGCGCGGCGCTGCTGGGGCCGCTGATGCGGCGGGGGTGAGAGGAGGCGCGGCGGCCGGGCGGGTCAGTCGCCCGAGAAGTCGCCCGGGCGCTTTTCGAAGAAGGCGGCCACGGCCTCGGCGTGGTCCTGGGAGCGGGCGGTGAGCAGCCACTGGTCGGCGTCCATGTGCATCACCGCCCGGTCGAGGGCGCCGGCGACCTGGTCCACGCTGCGCTTGATCATCTGCACGGGCAGCGGCGGGAGGGCGGCGTAACCCTCCGCCATGGCGCGGGCGGCGGCGTCGAGGTCCGCGGGCTCGACAAGTTCGTCGACGAGGCCCCAGCGTTCCAGCACGGGGGCGTCGAAGAGCGCGCCCGACATGATCAGGCGCTTGGAGCGGGCGGGGCCGACGAGGCGCACGCAGAGGGGAAGGGCGTTCCACATCAGGTTGATGCCGAGCCGCGCCTCGCCGTAGCCGAGGCGGGCGTCGCGGGCCGCCACGCGGAAGTCGCAGGCCGTGGCGATGCAGGCGCCCCCGCCCGAGGCGACCCCGTGCAGGGCGCAGACCGTGGGCTGGGGGATCTCCTGCAGGGCGCGCATCATGCGCCCGCCGAGCTCCGCCGCGCGGCGCTGCATCAGCAGGGAGGCGTCGGGGGCGCGGCTCGGCGGGTCGGCGAGGTCGGCCCCGACGGAGAAATGGCGACCCTCGGCGCGGACGATCACGGCGCGGGTCGCCTCGTCCTCGCGCAGGGAGAGGGCGAGGCGCTCGATCTCGGCCAGCATGGCGGAGGTCAGGGCGTTGCCCCGCCCCGGGCGGTTGAGGGTCAGGGTGGCGACGAGGCCGTCTCGGGAAAGCTCGATCTCGGGCAAGGGGGGCTCCTGGTCTCTTTCGCGGCTGGGCGGGGGGAGCATAGGCCGGCGGGGGCGGGCCTGCCGAGCCCCCGGGTCGCGGGGCGGGCGCCCTGCGTCGTTTCCGGGCTTTCCCGCGGGACGCGGAGGGCGCAGGGTGCGGGGCATGCAGCCGGGCGTGTTCGACATCTTCAAGATCGGGGTGGGGCCGTCATCCTCCCACACCATGGGGCCGATGATCGCGGCCGCGCGGTTCCTCGACGCGCTGCGCGCGGGGGATGAGAGCATTCCGGGCGCGGGGCCTCCGGCGCGGCTGGGGGCGGTTCTGCACGGCTCGCTCGCCTTCACGGGCAAGGGGCATGCGACGGACCGGGCGGTGCTGCTGGGGCTGATGGGGTTCGCGCCCGACAGCCTGGACCCGGACCGGGCGGAGGCGGCGCTGGCGGAGCTGCGCGCGCGGCGCGCGGTGACGCCCGAAGGGCTGCCGGAGATGGCGCTGGACCCGGAGACGGCGGTGGAGTTCGACTACGGCCCGCCCCTGCCCGGCCACGCCAACGGGCTGGTGCTGCGGGCCTGGGACGCGCGCGGGACGCTCAAGCAGCAGGAGACCTATTACTCCGTCGGCGGGGGCTTCGTTTTGACGGAGCGGGAGCTGGAGCGGGGCGAGGACGCGGACGAGGCGGGGCCGGAGCTCCCCTACCCCTACGCCAGCATGGCGGACCTGCTGGAGACGGCGCGGGCGACGGGGCTGACGATCGCGCGGATCGCGCGGGCGAACGCGGATGCGCGCTACGGGCCGGCGCAGCTGGACCGGCGGCTGGACGCGATCGCCGGCGCCATGCGCGGCTGCGTGGAGCGCGGGCTGTCGCGGGAGGGGGAGCTGCCCGGCGGCCTGCGCCTGCGCCGGCGGGCGAAGGCCCTGCGCGAGCAACTGGAGGAGGAGCGGCGGGCGAATGTCGCGAAAGCCTATGCGGTGGACGACTGGCTGGCCTGCTACGCCATGGCGGTGAACGAGGAGAACGCGGCCGGCGGGCGCGTGGTGACGGCGCCGACCAACGGGGCGGCGGGCGTCTTCCCGGCGGTGATGATCTACTACCTCGACCATGTCGCGGGCGCTCGGCGCGAGCAGGCGCGCGAGATGCTGCTGGTCGGGGCCGCGGTCGGCGCGATCATCAAGCGCAACGCCTCGATCTCCGGCGCCGAAGTCGGCTGCCAGGGGGAGGTCGGCAGCGCCTCGGCCATGGCGGCGGCGGCGCTGGCGGCGGCGATGGGCGGCAGCGACGCGCAGGTGGAGAACGCCGCGGAGATCGCGCTGGAGCATCACCTCGGCATGACCTGCGACCCGGCGAAGGGGCTGGTGCAGGTCCCCTGCATCGAGCGCAACGCGATGGGCGCGGTGAAAGCGGCGGCGGCGGCCTCTCTGGCGCTGCGCGGGGACGGGCGGCACTTCATGCCGCTGGACAACTGCATCGAGACCATGCGGCAGACCGGCATCGACATGGACTCGAAGTACAAGGAGACGTCGCTGGGCGGGCTGGCGGTGAACCTGCCGGAGTGCTGACGGGCGGCGTCCCGGTTCCGCGCCGCGGCCCTTCGCGCTGGACGCGACCGCCTGCCGCAGGCTAGGCGGGGGCATGACCCAGGCCGTTCCCCCGACCGCCCCGCGCCGCTTCTCCGCCCCGACGGGGGCGGTGCTGGGCGTGGCGTTCATGATCGGCTTCTGCGTGGTCGGGCCGGGCATCGACATAACCGCCAAGCTGGCCGCCCAGACCGTGCCGGTGGGCGTGGTCGTGCTGGGGCGGTTCGTGACGCAGTCCACGCTGCTGGGCGTGGCCATGCTGGCGATGCGCGCCCCCCTGCCCCCGGCGCGGGAGCTGCCGCTGCACTTCGCCCGCGGCGCGCTGATCGCGGGCGCCACGCTGTTCTTCTTCTCGGCCCTGCGCCACATGAGCGTGCCCGACGCCATGGCGATCTTCTTCGTGGAGCCGATGATCCTGACCCTGCTGGGGGGCTGGATCCTGGGCGAGACCGTGGGCTGGCGGCGCTATCTGGGCTGCGCGGTGGGCTTCGGGGGCGCGCTGATGATCATCCAGCCGAGCTTCGAGGAGGTCGGCAGCCCCGCGCTCTACCCGCTGGGCACGGCGGTGTGCTTCGCGCTCTACATGATGCTCTCGCGGCGCATGTCGCAGGGCGGGGGCGTGCTGACCATGCAGTTCCTGGCCGGGATCGCGGGGGCGGTGGTGATCTCAGCCGCGCTCTGGGCGGGCGAGGGCTCGGGCTCCGTCCATTTCGATCCGCGCTGGCCGGAGGGGATCGAGTGGGCGCTGCTGGCCGGCGTGGGAACCTTCGCGACGCTGGCACATCTGCTGATCGTGATGGCGGTGCGCCACGCGCCGGCCTCGGTGGTGGCGCCGGTGCAGTATCTCGAGATCGTCTTCGCCGCGATCTACTCCTGGTTCGTGTTCCGGGAGTTCCCGGACCTGCTGACCTGGGCGGGGATCGCGGTGGTGGCGGGATCGGGCCTCTACGTCCTGCACCGGGAGCGGCGGGCCCAGATCCGGCAGGCGCGGGAGGAGCGCGGGGCGGCGTGAGGGCCGCCCCGAGCCCGCTCACTCGGCGACGGACTCATGGCGCTCCGCGCGCAGGGCGCGCTCGGCCAGCTGCGGGCGCAGGGTATGGAAGGCGTCGTACTGGGTGAGGAAGACCCGCCCCGTGAGCTGGTCCAGCAGGTGGCTGCGACGCAGGCGGTCCATCACCGGGCCCTTCACCTCCGACAGGTGCAGGAAGACGCCGGAGTCCTTCAGGCGGCGGTTGATCTCCTCGAGGCTCTCCAGCGCCGAGGCGTCGATCTCGTTGACCGCGGAGCACATCAGGACGACGTCCTTGATCTCCCGGTTGGCGGTGACGAGGTCGTGCACCTTGTCCTCCAGGAAGCGGGCGTTGGGGAACCACAGGCTCTCGTCCACGCGCAGGGAGACGAGGTCGGGCGCGGTGACGACCTTGTGCCGGTCCACGTTGCGGAAATGCTCGGTGCCGGGCACCTGGCCGACCACGGCGCAGTGGGGGCGCGAGGTGCGGTAGAGATGCAGGGCGATGGAGACGGTCACGCCCGCGACCACGCCGGCCTCCACCCCCATGCCCAGCGTGATGAGGATGGTGGCGGCCTGGGCGGCGAAGTCCCAGCGGGAATAGGCGAAGGTGCGGCGGACGGCGCCGAGATCCACGAGGCTGAGGACGGCGACGATGATGGTCGCGGCCAGCGTGGCGGTGGGCAGGAAATAGAGCAGGGGCGTGAGGAACAGGGTGGCCAGTCCGATGCCCACGGCGGTCATCATGCCCGCGGCCGGCGTCTCCGCCCCCGCGTCGAAATTGACGACGGAGCGGGCGAAGCCCCCCGTTACCGGGTAGCCGCCGGTGAAGGCGGAGCCGAGATTGGCGGCGCCGAGCCCGATCAGCTCCTGGTCGGGGACGATGCGCTGGCGCTTCTTGGCGGCCAGCGTCTGGGCGACGGAGATGGATTCGACGAAGCCGATCACCGAGATCAGCAGGGCCGAGCCGGCGAGGGAGGCCCACAGCTCCAGGTCCAGCGGGGGCGCGGAGATCGGGGGCAGGCCCTGCGGGACGGAGCCGACGATGTCCACGCCGCGCTGCGACAGGCCGAAGCCCCAGGAGGCGAGCGTGGTCACGGCCACGGCGGCGACGGGGCCGGCCTTGGTGAGCACGTCGGCCAGTCGCGGGGGCACGCCCCGGGAGAGGAGCAGCGGCTTGAGCTCCGTGCGCGCCCAGAACAGGAAGGCGACGGCGGCGGCGCCGATGACCAGGGTGATGAAGTTGGTCCCGGGCAGCGCGCCGGCCAGGGAGACCACGAGGTCCGGCAGGTTGTGGCCGGAGGCGGAGACGCCAAGGATGTGCTTGAGCTGGCTGGTGGCGATGATGATGCCCGAGGCGGTGATGAAGCCCGACACCACCGGGTGCGACAGGAAGTTGGCCAGAAAGCCCAGCTTCAGCGCGCCCATCGCCACCAGCATCGCGCCCGAGAGCAGCGCGAGCGCCATCGCCGCGCCGTAGTATTCGGGCGTGCCCGCGGCGGCGAGCTCCCCCACCGCGGCGGCGGTCATCAGCGAGACCACGGCCACCGGTCCGACCGCCAGCGCGCGGGAGGTGCCGAACAGGCCGTAGAGGATCAGCGGCGCGATGGAGGCGTAGAGGCCGACCTCAGGCGGCAGGCCCGCGAGCATCGCGTAGGCCAGCGACTGGGGGATCAGCATGATGGTCACGATGACCGCGGCGATCAGGTCGTTGCCCGCGGCCGCGCGGTCGTAGCGCGCGCCCCAGTCGAGGATCGGCAGGTAACTCTTGAGCATCTGGGCTCCCGGAAAACGGGCGGCCGGCGCCGGGCGCGCCCCGGCGCCCGCCGCGGGGTGGGGTGGGGGGGGGGGGCGCCCGCC
>JBNJGE010000032.1:6729-21769 GCA_051747505.1 Pseudomonadota bacterium
GCCCTTGCCGAGGACCGCCAGGTAACTCTGGAGCAGCGGGGCCCCCGGAAATCGGCCGCCGGCGCCGGGCGAGCCCTGGCGCCGGCCGCGGGTTCGGTTCGGGTCTGGCGGCGCCGCCGGGGTCAGGCGGCCCTGTTGGTCTTGTCGTCCAGCGCCTCGCCGGCCTCATGGGCCTTCGGGGTGGCGGGCAGGATCTCGGGCGCGGCGAGCCATTCGCGGCCCCGGAGCATGAGCTGCCAGTAGATGGCGGGCAGCATCTTCTCCTTCAGGAACCAGGCCGCGCGGCTGGGCTTCGTGCCGTCGATCATCCAGGCGGGCAGCGAGGGCAGCAGCTTGCCGCCATAGCCGAACTCGGCCAGCACGATCCTGCCCCGCTCCACCGTCAGGGGGCAGGAGCCGTAGCCGTCATAGACGGCGCGGGGGGCCTGGCCCTCCAGCGCGGAGATGACGTTCTCCGCCACCACGGGCGCCTGCTTGCGCACGGCGGCGGCCGTCTTGGCGTTGGGGGCGGAGCAGCCGTCGCCGAGGCCGAAGACGTCGCCGTAGCGCGTGTGCTGGAGGGTGGCGGGGTCCACCTCCACCCAGCCGGCGGCGTCGGCGAGCGGGGAGCGGGCGACGAAGTCGTGGCCCGTCTGGGGCGGCACGACATGGATCATGTCGAATTCGCGCTCGACCGTCTCTTCGCCTTCCTCCGTCCTGCGGCGGAAGGTGGCCTTGCGGGCCTCGCCGTCCACGGCCGTCAGCGTCTCGTTGAAGTTGAGGTCGATCCCGTAGCGCTCGACGTAGTCCATCAGCGCGGGGACGTACTCCGGCACGCCGAACAGCACGCCGCCGGCGTTGTGGAAGCTGATCTCCATGTCCTTCAGACGGCCCGCGCGGGTCCAGTGATCGGCCGCGAGATACATGGCCTTCTGGGGGGCGCCGGCGCACTTGATCGGCATGGGCGGCTGGGTGAACAGCGCCCGGCCCCCGCGCAGGGTGCGCACCAGCTCCCAGGTGTAGGGGGCCATGTCGAAGAGGTAGTTGGAGGTCACGCCGTTCTTGCCGAGCGTGTCGCGAAGCCCCTCGATCGCGTCCCAGTCCAGCTTGAGGCCGGGGGCGACGACGAGGGCGCGGTAGCCCACGCGCTCCCCGTCCTCGAGGATGACCTCGGAGCTGCGGGGGGCGAAATCGGCGACGGCGGCGCGGATCCAGCGCGCGCCGCGGGGGATGACGGAGGCGGTGGCGCGCAGGGTGTCGCGGCGGTCGAAGACCCCGCCGCCGACCAGCGTCCAGCCGGGCTGGTAGAAATGGCTGGGCCGGGGCTCGATGATGGCGATGTCGAGGTCGGGGCGGCGGCGCAGCAGGCTCGCGGCCGTGGCGATCCCCCCGGCGCCGCCGCCGACGATGACCACGTCATGGCGCGCGGACGGGCGCGGAGCCATCTCGTAGGCGCCCGCGCCCTCCGCCACCGCGGCGATGCGGTCGAGCCGGCCGCGCAGGTTCCACAGGTCGTGGCCCGCGGCCTCCGCCGCCTTGAGGATCGCCTCGGGCGTCAGGCGCCGGGCCCTGGACAGCGCCCAGAGGGTGATGGAGCGGGTTCCCGTGCGGCAGTAGGCCATGGCGGGCAGCGGCAGGCTGTCCAGCGCGTCGGCGAAGCCGCGGGCGGCCTCGTCGGTCACCTGGCCGGAGACGACGGGGATGTAGCGGAAGGCGAGGCCATGGGCCTCGGCGGCCTCGCGGATCTCGTCGGAGGGGGGCTGCTCTCCGTCCGGGTCCTCCCCGTCGGGGCGGTTGCAGATGATGGAGCGCACGCCCTGGGCCGCGGCGAGGCCGACATCGGCCACCGTGATCTGCGGAGAGACCGAGAATTCGGGGGAGACGGGCTTGCGCTCCATGCGGCGGGCTCCTGTTGTTTGCGCGCGGCGCAGAATTGCGGGGGCGCCTCCGGCGCGCCGCGTCCCGCCCGCGGGAGGAAGGAGACGGGCGGGCGCCGCGCGGCCGGAGGCGCCGGTCCTCCGGAGGGCCCCGGCGGGACCCGGCGGAAGCTTATCAGAGCAGGTTGACGGGAGTCTTGAGATAGACGGCCCCGTTGTCCTCGGCCGGGGGCATGCGGCCCGCGCGCATGTTCACCTGGATCGAGGGGATGATCAGTTTCGGCATGCCGAGCCTGGCGTCGCGCTCGGTGCGCATGCGCACGAAGTCCTCGGCGCTCCGCCCCGCGCCGACATGGACGTTCCTGGCCTTCTGCTCGGCCACCGTGCTCTCCCAGGCGTAGTCGTCGCGGCCGGGGGCCTTGTAGTCGTGGCAGGTGAAGATGCGCGTCTCGTCGGGCAGCGAGAGGATCTTCTGGATGGAGTCCCACATCTGCTCGGCCGAGCCGCCGGGAAAGTCGCAGCGGGCGGTGCCGAAGTCCGGCTGGAAGATGGTGTCGCCCACGAAGGCCGCGTCGCCGATGACATAGGTCAGGCAGGCGGGGGTGTGGCCGGGCGTGTGCAGGACGAAGCCCTCGAGGCCGCCGATGGAGAAGCGGTCCTGCTCCCTGAACAGCCGGTCGAACTGGGAGCCGTCGCGCTCGAACTCGGTGCCCGCGTTGAAGATCTTGCCGAAGGTGTCCTGCACGACGCGGATGTTCTCGCCGATGCCGATCCTGCCCCCGACCTCGCGCTGGAGATAGGGCGCGGCGGAGAGGTGGTCGGCGTGGACATGCGTCTCCAGCAGCCACTCGACCTCGAGGCCATGCTCGCGGACATGGGCTATGATCTCGTCGGCGGAGTCGGTGGAGGTCCGGCCGGCGGCGTTGTCGAAGTCCAGCACCGAGTCGACGATGGCGCAGGCGTTCGAGTTCGGGTCCTTGACGACGTAGCTGACCGTGTTGGTGGGCTCGTCGAAGAAGGCGGTGACTTCAGGGTTCATGCGTCCGCTCTCCCTTGCCGCTGGATGCGTCTGGCGGTTGTATATGATGTCATATTCGCTCAAATGAATAGGTTATTCGGTCGCAAGGGCGCGCACGCCTAGTCCGGGCCGATGCGCAGGCTCTCTATGGCCTCCGGCAGGAAGCGCCGCTCCAGCATCAGCACGGCGGCGCGGCGGTCGAGATCGACGCCGACCTCGGCGCGCTCGGCGCGGTTGGAGGTCCCGATGGCGCGGCCGATCTCCAGGTCGAGGCTCTTCAGCGGCCAGGCGAGGCCGTGGGAGGCGAGGCCGACGCAGGGGGCGAGAGGGTGGAGGGAGACGCGCGCCCCGGCCTCCAGCCGCGCGCGCCAGCGCCGGGGGGCGAGGAAGGCGACGTCCTCCTCCCCCACCAGCAGGAGGCGCCGGTCGGGGTGCAGGAGCAGCGCGTGCAGGGCGGCCAGCGTGTGGTCGAGCCGCCCGCCGAGGAAGCCCGCGGCGAGGTAGAGGGGCGCGCGGGTCAGGCGCAGGCATTTCTCCAGATCGGTGGTCTCCTGCTCGGTCACATGGACGACCTCGACGCCGGGCATGGCCTGCCAGGCCTCGAGGTCGGCGATGGAGTCCATGTCGCCGATGATGGCGTCGGGGCGCAGCGGCCCCTCGCGCAGGCGGTCCGCGCCCCCGTCGGCGGCGACCACGGCGCCGCAGAGGGGGCGCAGTTCGGCCAGCAGGTCCGGCGAAACGGGGCCGCCGCCGAGCAGCAGGACCGGCGTGTCGAAGACCAGCGGCTCGGCCTCCCGGCCCCGGGAATGGGGCAGCCGGACCATGCCCGCTCAGGCCTTCGGACGGGCGAGGGAGGGGCGCTCGGCCAACTCGGCCTGCCAGCGAAGGAGCCCCTCGTGGTCCTCGGGAGGGCGGATCTTCGTCACGCGCATGAAGTCGAGCGAGATCCAGGCGGTGATGTCGGCGATGGTGAAGCGATCGCCGGCGATGTAGGGGCTTTCGCGCAGGCGGCGGTCCAGAAGCTCCATCCCCGCCATGACGCGGGGGCGGTTGGACTCGGCCCATTCCTGCACCTGGTCCTCCAGCGTGGCCATGGAGGGGTGGGAGTGGCGGAAGACGGCGGCGACGGGGAGCATCACCAGGAACTCGGCGCGGCGCTGCCACATCTCGATGATCGCCGCATCCAGCGGGTCGCGGCCCATCAGGTTCGGCTCGGGGTGCAGCGCCTCGACATAGCGGGAGATGGCGACGGTCTCGGTCAGGCAGGTCCCGTCGTCGAGCTCCAGCCCCGGCAGGTGGTGGGTGCCGAATTTCGCCAGATGCTCGGGCGAGTAGTGCTCCCGCGTGGCGAGGTCGATCTCCTTGCGCGGGACCTCCACGCCCTTCTCGGCCAGGAAGGCGGAGACGCGGCGGGGGTTGGGGGCGGTGGAGCAGGTGACGAGAAGCTTGAGGCCGGGCAGCTCGGTCATGGCATCCCTCGATCGGCGTTGCGGGTCAGCGTTGCAGGTCGGGGCCGACCTTGCCGCGGACGGGCGCGAAAGGGAACCACGGGCGTCGTCCGGGCCGCGCTCGCGCCCGCGGGCGGGCTGTGCTATCCGGCCGGGGTCAGCCATCCAAGTCCAGCCGCAGGCCCCGAATGACCGATCCCGACGACCTCGCCGCCAAGCTCGCCGAAGACATCCGCCATCGCCGCCCGTTCCGGGACCTCCCGCCCGAGGAGCTGCCCGACGAGGTCGCCGCGCACGAGGCGCAGGCGCGGGTCGTGGCGCGGGTCTATGGCGAGGGGGAGGCGATCGGCGGCCGCAAAATCGCCTGGAACGCGCCGGGCCAGGTGGAGAAGATGGGCCTCTCGGCGCCCGGGGCCGGGGTCGTGCCGCGGGATCTGATCCACAACGCGCCGCCCGTGCTGCGCGAGGCCGACTATCTCAGCTTCGCGATCGAGCCGGAGATCGCCGCCGTGCTCAAGGCGCCGCTGGCCCCGCGGGAGGGCGGACATACGCGCGCCAGCGTGGCCGCGGCCATCGACCTGCTGGCCCCGGCCTTCGAGCTGCTGGACCCGCGCGGCGCCTCCGGCCCGCGGCCCGAGTCCTTCATCGCGACGAACATCAACAATCGCGGGCTGGTGCTGGGCGGGCCGGGCCTGCCGCCGGAGGCGGTGGATGCCGCCGCCCTGCCCTCGGTCGTGACCTGCAACGGGGAGCCGTGGCTGGAGAAGGTCGGGGCGGCGCCGATGCATCCGCTGGACGCCGCGGTGTTCCTGGCCGACCACTTCAACGCCCGGGGCGTGACGCTCCAGCCCGGCGAGGTGCTGCTGCTGGGCACGCACATGCCGCTGCGCCGGGTCTCGGCGCCGGCGCGGCTGCGCTTCGAGCTCGGCGCGCTGGGCGTGGCGGAGCTGGAGCTGGTCTGACCCCGGCCGCCCCCGTCCCTTCCGTTCGCACCGAGACCGACCGCGAGGCCGCCCGATGCCCCTGCCCGAAGCCGTCTTCCGCCACGCCCCGGAGCTGGAGGGTCTGATCCGGGACCCCGAGACCTCCTTCTTCCGGGACATGGCGACGCGCATCGAGGAGTTCGACGCCAACGCGCTGGCCGAGGGGCGCGACCTGAGCTGGCGGATCAGCCACGAGGAGCGGGAGGCGACGCGGCGCGCGCTGCTGGCGGGGCGGGAGGGCGAGCCCGTCTGGATCTTCGCCTACGGCTCCCTGATCTGGGACCCGGCCATCCGCATCGACGAGATCCGCCGCGGGCGGCTGGAGGGCTGGCGGCGCAGCTTCTGCCTGCATCTGGAGGGCGGGCGCGGCACGCCGGAGGCGCCGGGGCTGATGGCCGCGCTCGACGCCGATCCGGGGCATGCCTGCGAGGGGCTGGCGATGCGCGTGCCCGGCGATATCGCCGAGGAGGAGACGCGCATCCTGTGGATGCGCGAGATGATCGCGGGCACCTACGAGCCCGCCTTCGTCCCGGTGGACACGCCCGAGGGCGAGGTGGAGGCGATCGCCTTCCTCGCCGACCCGACGCATGACCGCTACGTCAACATGCCGCGGCGGGAGCGGGCCACGCGGATCGCCACCGCCTCGGGCAACCTGGGGACCAACCTGGAATATCTGGAGAACCTGCTCGCCAGCCTGGAGCATCTCGGCATCCACGACGCGGAGATGCACGAGCTGCACGAGATGTGCCTGGGCGCGAAGCGCGAGGCGGAGGGCGGCTGAGGCCCGTCAGCCCGGGGACGGCCCGTCCGCCACGG
Organism: Pseudomonadota bacterium; assembly: GCA_051747505.1. Classification (GTDB taxonomy): domain Bacteria; phylum Pseudomonadota; class Alphaproteobacteria; order Rhodobacterales; family Rhodobacteraceae; genus Albimonas. Next base: position 12,851 of record JBNJGE010000032.1, read on the forward strand.
CGAGGCAGATCACGTGGCCGTCCGGATCCTGCGCGTAGAGCTCGCGCATGCCGTACCAGGCCCGCTCGGGACCCTTGAGCACCGCGCCGGGCGGCAGGCGGCCGGCCGCGACCTCTGGCGGATAGTCCTGCAGATAGAGCGCTCCGGAGGGCGGCGGAACCGGCGCGGAGGCGTCGAAGACCGGCAGCTCGGCGGCGAGACTTTCGGCCGTTTGCAGCATGATCTGGTCGCCGCCCCGCTCCAGCACGGCGAAGACGGCTCCCTGCGGCTTGGCCTCCGTCCCCTGCCCCGCGCGGCGCGCGGCGTCCACGGTCATGACCAGCCGGAAGCCCAGCGCGTCGCGCCAGAAGGCGACGGCACGGGGCATGTCGGAGACCATCAGGTTGGGGACGATCATGGCGCGGCCCTCAGCTTTCGCCCCCGAAGCTCATGGCGCGCTGGAAGGCGGGGCGGGCGACCAGGCGCTCCCGATAGGCGGCGACCTCCTCGTGCAGCTCCAGCTTGCCGAGGCGGGCGAGGTGGAGAGTGTAGCCCATAGCCACGTCCGCGGCCGTGAACCCGCGGGCGAGGAGCCAGGGCCGGTCCCCGACCGCCTCCGCGATCAGGTGCTGGGCGCGGTCGAACTGGCCCAGGATGTTCTTCAGATGGCCCTCCCCGACCTGGTAGTCGGCCGCGCCGGCGACATGACCGAGATAGGTGGCGAGGTACATCGCCACGCCGGCCTCGGCGTAGTGGAGCCAGAACAGGTGGTCCGCGAACTCCCGGTCGCCCGTCTTCGGCTCCAGCGGCGTGGGGCCGTGGGTGGCGAGCAGGTACTGCATCATGGCGATGGACTCGGGCAGGCGCGCGGGGCCGTCGGTCATCACCGGGACCTTGCCGGTGGGGCTGATCTCCGCCCAGTCGGGGCCCGCGAAATAGGCCCGGTCAAAGGGGACGTTGACCAGCTCGAAATCCTCGCCCGGCTCCAGGCCCATCTCCAGCATCAGCCAGAGGGGGCGGAGCGAGCGGGAGTGGCGGACATGCCAGAGGGTGAGGGTCATGCGCCGGCCATCAGCTCCGCCGCGCGGGGGGCGAAGTAGGTGAGGATCCCGTCGCAGCCGGCGCGGCGGAAGCCGGAGAGACTCTCCAGGATCACCCGGTCGCCGTCGAGCCAGCCCTGCTCGATGGCGCCGGCCAGCATCGCGTATTCGCCTGAGACCTGGTAGGCGTAGGTGGGCACCTCGAAGGCCTCCTTCACGCGGCGGCAGACGTCGAGATAGGGCATGCCGGGCTTGACCATGACCATGTCGGCGCCCTCCTCGAGATCGGCGGCGACCTCGCGGATGGCCTCGTCGGTGTTGCCGGGGTCCATCTGGTAGGTCTTCTTGTCGCCCTTCAGCGCGCCGCTCGCGCCCACCGCGTCGCGGAAGGGGCCGTAGAAGGCGGAGGCGTATTTGGCGGCGTAGGACATGATCATCGTGTCCGGAAAGTCGTTCTCCTCCAGCGCCTTGCGGATGACGCCGATACGCCCGTCCATCATGTCGGAGGGGCCGAGGATGTCGCAGCCCGCCTCCGCTTGGGCGAGCGCCTGCTTCTCCAGCGCCAGCAGGGTCTCGTCGTTGACGATCACCCCGTCGCGGACGATGCCGTCGTGGCCCTCGGAGTTGTAGGGGTCGAGGGCGACGTCGAGCAGGATGCCGAGATCGGGCTGCGCGCGCTTGATGGCGCGGGTGGCGGTGTTGACCAGGTTGTTGGGATTCCAAGCCTCTTCGGCGCCGGGGGTCTTCACCGAGGGGTCCGTGTAGGGGAAGAGGGCGAGGCAGGGGATGCCGAGATCGGCGGCGCGGCGGGCGGCCTCCACGGCGCGGTCCACGGTCAGGCGGGAGACGCCGGGCATGGAGGGGACGGGCGCCTCCGCGTCCTCGCCGTCCATGACGAAGATGGGCCAGATCAGGTCCTCGGGGCGCAGGCGGGTCTCGCGCACGAGATCGCGGATCCAGGCCGCCTGGCGCAGGCGGCGGGGGCGGGCGTAGGGGAAGGGGGCCAGGCGGGCGCGGGTCATGGTGCGGGTTTCCTCCGTTTGGGACAACGGATGCCACGGGGGGGCGCGAGGCCACAAGCGCGGCGTCGGACCGCGTGCGCGGCCCGTGCGCAGGCCGTGCGCAAGCCGTGCGGACAGGGATTGACGAAAAGCGACCCGCCCCCGCGCCCCGCCCGTCGCGGCGGCGGGGCGGGCGGGCGGGAGCCGGCGCGGCGGGCGGGGCGCGGGGGCGGGGGTGGCGGCGGGGACGAATCGGGCCCATAACCTCACGGGTTCAAGCGCGGGCACGGGGGCGCATGCTTCTCTCGGACGATATCTTCTTCTCGCTGTGGTACTGGTTCTTCGCCGTCGCGTTCTGGACGGGGCTCACCCATTCCGCGCATGGCGTGCCCGCCGGGATCGCGCGGCGGGCGGCGCGGCTGGGAGGCGAGGACGCCGAGCTGTTCCACCGCCTGCTGCGGCGCGCGGCGGAGCTGCGCGCGGCGACGATGCGCCGCTGGGGCGCGGCGGTGGCGGCCTTCGCGGGCTTCGGGCTGGGGGCGCTGGCCATGGCGGGCTTCGGCGCGGGGCGCGACTGGGCGGCCGGGCTGTTCCTGCTGCTGGCGCCGGCGGCGCTGATGCGCGGGCTGGAGCTGGCGGAGGGGGCGAAGGTGGCGGCGCGCCCGGATCTCGACACCGAGACGCTGCTGGCCGTCTGGCGGCGCCGGCACGTGGCGAATCAGACCTTCTCGGCGCTCGCGCTCGGCGTGGCCGCCATCGTTCTCGCCCTGCGCCACCGCCATGCGCTGGAGGCGCTCGCCGGGATGTGAGCGCCGGTCCGCCGCGTAGCGGCGGGGCGTCGCCGGGGCCGGAGGGCGGATTGACTTCGCGCGCCGGCCTCTCACATGGTCCGCAGCCATTTTGCATCCCGGAGGGCCCGCATGGCCGTCGTCGTCGTCGAATCCCCGGCCAAGGCCAAGACGATCAACAAGTATCTGGGCGAGGACTACACCGTCCTCGCCTCCTACGGGCATGTGCGCGACCTGCCGCCCAAGGACGGCTCGGTGGACCCCGAGCACGACTTCGAGATGGTCTGGGAGGTGGCGAGCGACTCCCAGAAGCATGTCCGCGCCATCGCCGAGGCGCTGGCCAAGGACGGCGCGCTGATCCTCGCCACGGACCCCGACCGGGAGGGGGAGGCGATCTCCTGGCACCTGCAGGAGGCGCTCAGGAAACGCCGGGCGCTGAAGAAGGACACGCCCGTGCGCCGGGTGGCCTTCAACGCCATCACGAAGACCGCGGTGGAGGAGGCCATGGCCCATCCCCGCGAGATCGACATGGAGCTGGTCGAGGCCTATCTCGCGCGCCGGGCGCTGGACTATCTGGTGGGCTTCAACCTCTCGCCCGTCCTGTGGCGCAAGCTTCCGGGCGCGAAGTCGGCGGGACGGGTGCAGTCGGTGGCGCTGCGCCTGATCGTCGAGCGGGAGATGGAGATCGAGGCCTTCCGCCCGCGCGAGCACTGGTCGGTGCGCGCGGCGCTGGAGAGCCCGCGGGGCGCGGAGTTCGAGGCGCGGCTGGTCGAGTATGGCGGGAAGAAGGTGGAGAAGTTCACCTTCGAGAGCGCCAGCGCGGCGGAGCTCGCGGCCTCGGCGGTCGCCTCGCGGGGCGCATCGCTGAAGGTCGTCTCGGTCGAGGCGAAGCCGCAGACGCGCAATCCCTCGCCGCCCTTCATGACCTCGACCCTGCAGCAGGAGGCGAGCCGCAAGTTCGGCTTCGGGGCGCAGCAGACCATGCGCGCGGCCCAGCGCCTCTACGAGGCCGGGCACATCACCTATATGCGCACCGACGGGATCGACATGGCGCCCGAGGCGGTGCGCGCGGCGCGCGGGACGATCCAGGCGCGCTTCGGGGAGAGCTACGTTCCCGAGAAGCCGCGGATCTACAAGAACAAGGCCAAGAACGCGCAGGAGGCGCATGAGTGCATCCGGCCCACCGACATGGGGCGGGATGCGGGCGCGCTGTCGGCGATGGGCGCGGACGAGCGCAAGCTCTACGACCTGATCTGGAAGCGCACGCTGGCCTCCCAGATGGCGGGGGCGCGGCTGGAGCGGACCACAGCCGAGATCCGCTCGGACGACGGGCAGGTGGCGCTGCGGGCCTCAGGGCAGGTCGTGACCTTCGACGGGTTCCTGAAGATCTACGAGGAGGGGCGGGACGACGCCGGCGAGGACGAGGAGTCCCGGCGCCTGCCCGCGCTGTCGGAGGGCGAGGCGACGCCGCTGCGCGCCGGGGCGCTGGAGGCGGCCTTTGGGAAAGCCTCGGAGGCTGAGGCGCCTGCGGGCGTGAAGCCCTCGGACAGCCGGGCGGCGATCCTGGAGGGGGACGGCGCGGTGCTGGCGCAGCGGCATTTCACCCAGCCGCCGCCGCGCTACACGGAGGCCACCCTGGTCAAGCGCATGGAGGAGCTGGGGATCGGGCGGCCCTCCACCTACGCCTCGATCATCACCACGATCCAGGACCGGGAGTATGTGCGCAAGGACAAGGGCCGGCTGATCCCCGAGGACAAGGGGCGGCTGGTGACGGCCTTCCTGGAGCGGTATTTCCGCCGCTACGTCTCCTACGACTTCACCGCCGGGCTGGAGGAGGACCTCGACCGGGTCTCCGCCGGGGAGCGGGACTGGAAGAACCTGCTGGAGGAGTTCTGGAAGGACTTCTCGGCGGCGCTGGAGGACACCTCGCATCTGCGCATCTCCGAGGTGCTGGAGGTGATCAACGAGGCGCTGGCGCCGCATCTGTTCCCGGACCGAGGGGACGGAAGCGACCCGCGGCTGTGCCCGCATTGCGGCAAGGGCCGGCTGTCGGTGAAGACGGCGCGGGCCGGGGGGGCCTTCATCGGCTGCTCCAACTACCCCGAGTGCCGCTACACCCGGCCGCTGGGCGGCGAGGAGGCGGACGAGACCGGGATCGGGCCCGACGGCAGGCTGCTGGGGCATGACGAGAACGGGGTTGCGGTGACGCTGCGCACGGGGCGGTTCGGGCCCTATGTCCAGCTCGGCGAGCCGGGCGAGGACGGGGAGAAGCCCAGGCGCTCCTCCGTGCCCAAGGGGATGGCGATCGAGGCGGTGGACCTGAAGAAGGCGCTGGACCTGCTCTCGCTCCCCCGGCTGGTGGGGGAGCATCCGGAGGGCGGGACGATCGAGGCCGGGATCGGGCGCTACGGGCCCTTCGTGATGCACCGGCCGGCGCCGAAGGAGGGGGAGAGCAAGGCCCCCAGGCCCATCTACGCCAACCTGCCGGAGGCCGAGGAGGTGTTCACCGTGGGCGTGAACCGCGCGGTGGACCTGATCGCCCAGAAGGCGGCCGGGCGCGGGGGGCGCGGCGGGCAGAAGCCCCTGCGCGAGCTGGGCGAGCATCCCGACGGGGGCGAGGTGGCGGTGATGAACGGCCGCTACGGTCCTTACGTGAAATGGGACAAGGTCAACGCCACCCTGCCCGAGGGCGAGACGCCGGAGGCGATCACGCTCGAGCGGGCGCTGGAGCTGATCGAGGCCAAGCGCGCCAAGGGCGGCGGCAAGAAGAAGGCGGCGGCGAAGAAGAAGCCGGCCGCCAAGAAGAAGCCTGCCGGGAAGGCGCCGGCGAAGAAGGCCGCCGGCGGCGGGGCGGGCTGAGGCCGGGCGCGGCGCCGCGTCGCCGCCCGCGCTTTGGCTGGCCGTCCGGGGCGGGGCGTGATACCGCGCATCCGATGACAGACCTGCCCGACAAGGACCGCCTCGCCGCCTGGATCCGTGAGAACCCGGACAAGGCCGGCAAGCGCGACATCGCCCGCGCCTTCGGCGTGAAGGGGAGCGCGCGCGTGGAGCTCAAGCGCCTCCTGCGGGAGCTGGAGGAGGACGGCGAGATCGAGCGCCGCCCGCGGCGCAGCTTCGGCGCGCCGGGGCATCTGCCGCCCGTCACGGTGCTGGTGGCCGAGGCGCCGGACGCGGACGGGGACGTGTTCGGGACCCCGCAGGGCTGGGACCGCGACGAGCCGGCGCCGAGGGTCCTGATCCGCTCGGGCGGGCGGGGGCCGGCGCCGGGGGAAGGCGACCGGCTGCTGTGCAAGGTCCATCCCGTTCAGGCGGACGACTACCACTACGAGGGGAAGGTCATCCGGCGCATCGGCTCGGGCCCGCGGAAGATGCTGGGGATCTTCCGGGCGCGCGAGGAGGGCGGCGGGCGGATCGTGCCCGTCGCCAAGGGGGATTCGCGGGAATGGATGGTCTCGGCGCGCGACGCGGCCGGGGCGGAGAGCGGGGAGCTGGTGGAGGCGGAGCAGCTGCCCTCCGGCCCTCGGCGGCGGGACCTGTCGCTGCCGCGGGCGAAGGTGCTGGAACGGCTGGGCTCGCCGGGCGAGGCGAAGAGCTTCAGCCTGATCGCGATCCATGAGCACGGGATTCCCGATCACTTCCCCGACGAGGTGGTGGAGGCGGCGGAGAGCGTCGAGGCGCCCGACCCGGAGAGCCGCGAGGATCTGCGGCATCTGCCCCTGATCACCATCGACCCGCATGACGCGCGGGACCATGACGACGCGGTCTGCGCGCACCCCGACGAGGACCCGGCCAATCCGGGCGGGCATGTGGTCTGGGTCGCGATCGCGGATGTGGCGCATTACGTGCGGCCGCACTCGGCGCTCGACGACGAGGCGAGGAAGCGCGGCAACTCCACCTATTTCCCCGACCGCATGGTGCCGATGCTGCCGGAGCGGCTGGCGGCCGACCTGTGCTCCCTGATGCCGGGGGAGGACCGGGCGGTGATCGCGCTGCGCATGGTGCTGCGCGAGGACGGGAGCCGGGTGAGCCACAGCTTCCATCGGGGGGTGATGCGCTCTCCCGCCGCGCTGTCCTATCATCAGGTGCAGGCGGCGGCGGACGGCAAGCCCGGGCCCGAGGCGGCGGCGCATCTGGAGACGATCGCGGCGCTGTATGCGGCCTATGACTGCGCGGCGCAGGAGCGGGACCGGCGCGGGCCGCTGGACCTCGACCTGCCGGAGCGGGTGATCCGGCTGACGGAGGCGGGCGAGGTCGCCTCCGTGGGCATGCGCGAGCGGCTGGAGGCGCACCGGCTGATCGAGGAGTTCATGATCCTCGCCAATGTCTGCGCGGCCGAGACGCTGGAGGCGAAGCGCCGCCCCCTGCTCTACCGCGTGCATGAGGAGCCGGGGGCGGACAAGCTCGACGCGCTGCGCGAGGTGGCGGAGAGCTGCGGGCTGAAGCTGCCCAAGAGCCAGTCGCCGCGGCCGAAGCTGTTCAACAACCTGCTGCACGACGCGGCCGGGGGCGACTTCGCGGAGCTGATCAATCTCAGCGTGCTGCGGGCGCAGACGCAGGCCTATTACGGCCCGGAGAATCTCGGGCATTTCGGGCTGAACCTGCGGGCCTACGCGCATTTCACCTCGCCGATCCGGCGCTATTCGGACCTGGTGGTGCACCGCGCCCTGATCTCGGCCCATCACTGGGGGCCGGACGGGCTGTCGGGCGAGGAGATCGAGGGGCTGCGGGAGACGGCCGAGCACATCTCCTTCACCGAGCGGCGCTCGATGGCGGCGGAGCGGGACACCGCGGACCGGTATCTCGCGGCCTATCTGAAGGAGCGGGTGGGGGACGAGTTCCCCGGCCGCATCTCGGGCGTGGCGCGCTTCGGGCTGTTCGTGAAGCTCGACGAGACAGGGGCGGACGGGCTGGTGCCCATCGCCTCGCTGGGGCGGGAGTGGTTCCGGCACGACCCGGACAATCACACGCTGACGGGCGAGGACTCGGGCCGCGTGATCGGCGTCGGGATGCGGGTGCTGGTGCGGCTGCAGGAGGCGGTGCCGGTGACCGGCGGTCTGCTGCTGGAGGTCCTGGAGATCGAGGGCGAGGCGCCGCCGCAGCCCAGGGGGCGCGGGCGGGCGCCGCGCAAGAAGCCGGCCACGCGCAAGCTGGAGAAGGCGAAGGCGAAGCGGAAGGCGAAGAAGGGGCGGCGCTGAGCGGCGGCGCTTCCGCCAGGCCGGGGACGTGGACGGGCGGCCCTTCCTTCCGGCGTCAGCCGCTGTTTGTCTCGAACGATGACGGCAGTGCGGGCGCGCCAGAAATTGGCGCGCGGGCGCCGGCGGGTCTGATTTTCACCTTTGATTGGAAGTATACTTGGGGAATTATTTTACGCGCGCGAAATCATTCCTGCGCGACGGCGCTTTCAGAGGGAAGCCCCCGCTTCAATCAGGCGAAAGACTGTCTCTGCAGATGCAGGGGATCCCGGCGCCGGGGCGAGGCCCCCTGCCCTATTCCTCCACCGCGCGGATCAGCTTGCGGTCGAAGACGCGCATCACCTGGCGCAGGTCGGCGCCGCGCTTGAGGATGCGCCCGTCCATGCCGATCACCGAGTACATGCCCTGACGGCGGGCGAGCTTCGGGCGCTTCTCCACCCGGTAGAGCGGATGCTCCGCGCTGCGGCGGAAGATGGAGAAGACCGCGGCCTCCCGGCCCATGGCGATGGCGTAGTCGCGCCATTCGCCCGCCGCCACGAAGCGGCCGTAGACGGTCAGGATGATGGAGAGTTCGGCGCGGTCGAAGGCGACGCGCTCGGGCGCGGCCTCGGCGGGGGCGGGGGGAACCACGCGGAGCATTCTGCAACCATGCCGGGGCTGCGGCGGGTTGGCAAGGGCGCGCGGCGCGCGCGGCGGCGCTTCCGGCCTGCGGGATGGGCGTTGCGCGACGCGGAAACCCGGCTAGTGTCGCCCGCGACGGATTCCCCAGCTATGGAGACGTGACGGTGAGCTTCCCCCGCGCCCGAGACTTTCACATGCCCGGCCGCTCGGCCGTCTACGCCGCCGGCGGCATGGCCGCCACCTCGCACCCGCTGGCCTCCAAGACGGCCGTGGAGGTGCTGGAGGCGGGCGGCAACGC
>JBNJGE010000033.1:0-21683 GCA_051747505.1 Pseudomonadota bacterium
GAAGAAGGAGACCTCGGGGGAGCTTCGGGCGCCTTCGGAGCCGGGGCTCTACGAGGTGCGGTATGTTCTGAACGAGGGCAAGCGGGTGCTGGCCTCGGCGCCCGTGGAGGTGACGGAGGCGGAGGTGACGGTGACCGCGCCTGAGAGCGTCGTCGCCGGCTCGGCCTTCGGGGTCAGCTGGTCGCGCGTGATCGGGCGCAGCGACATGGTCGGGATCGTGCCGGTGGGCGCGGAGCCGGAGGAGCGCGGGAACTACCGGCGTGTGAAGGACGAGACCTCGGGCGATCTGCGGGCGCCTTCGGAGCCGGGGCTCTACGAGGTGCGGTATGTTCTGAACGAGGGCAAGCGGGTGCTGGCCTCGGCCTCCGTGGAGGTGACGGAGCCGGAGGTGACGGTGAGCGCGCCTGACAAGGTGCGGGCGGGGGACCCGGTGGAGGTCGTCGTGGAGGGCGACCAGCCCAGCGGGCGCGACCGCGTCTCCCTCGTCCCGGCGGGCGCCGGGGCGAAGGAGCGGGGCGAATACGCGCGGGCGAAGGGCCGCCGGGAGATCGTCCTGACGGCGCCGGAGACGCCGGGGCTCTACGAGGTGCGCTACGTGCTCGACGAGGGCGCGCGGGTGCTGGGCAAGGCCTCGTTGGAGGTCGTGCCCGAGACGGCGACGCTGAACACCGGCGGCGCGCTGGAGGCGCCGGAGTCGGCGGCGCCGGGGGAGACGGTGAACGTCTCCTGGAGCGCGGAGGCCGAGGGCGGGCGCCTGCGGGTGTCGCTGGCCCGGGCGGACCAGGCCGATTTCACCTGGATCGAGGCGAAGACGGCCGACAACGAGCCGCCTCTGCGCTTCGAGATGCCCGAGGCGCCGGGATTCTACGAGTTCCGGCTGCTCGACCTGTCGGGGCCGAAGGTGCTCAGCCGGGCCGTGATCGAGCTGCGCTGAGCCGGGGGGCGGGCGCCGTGCGGGGCGCCCGCCTGCCATTTCCTGTCCGGCGGGAGGGATATGATCCGGCGGCATTCGCGTTAGGCTGGCGGGAAGCGCCGCAGGGCGCATCGTGAAAGGAGGCGGAGATGACCCGACCCATCAGACTGGCCGCAGCCTGGCTGCTGTGCCTTGCGGCCGCCACGGGCGCGGCGCGGGCCGCCGATCTGGCGCTTGTCGTCGGCAACGGCGACTATCGCGCCGCGCCCCAGGCGGTCGCGGCGCGGCCCGACGCGCGGGCCGTCGCGGCGGCGCTGGAGGAGGGGGGCTACGACGTGATCCGCGGGCTCGACCTGGATCGCGCGGAGATGCGCGCGCGCCTGTCCGAGTTCGCCGGCAGGGTCGGCGAGGCGGACAACGTCGTGGTGTTCTATTCCGGGCATGCGCTGCGCGCCGAGGGGCGCAGCTTCCTCGCGCCCACGGACCAGGCGGCGGGCTCGCTCGTCGAGGTCATGATGGACGGCGTGCCGCTCGACCTCGTGCTGCGGCTGGCGGCCGAAGGGCGGGGAGAGGCGGTGGTCTTCCTCGACGGCGCCCAGCTCGACGGGTTCCGGCCCACGGATTTCGCCGAGCCGGGGCTGGCGGAGATCGAGCGGCCGGAGGGCGTTCTGGTGGTCTCCGCCGCGCCGCCGGGACGGGCGATCGCGCGCCGCTCGGCGGGGCGCAGCGCCTTCGGGCGGCAGGTGGTCGAGGGCTTCCTCGCCCCCGGGGCCAGCGTGGCCGACGGGGTGCGCGGGCTCGACTCGCCGAGCTGGGTGGCCGGGGACACGGACGTGTCGCTGGTCCTCGTCCCCGAGGGGCGGGCGCCGGAGGCGGACGAGCCGGCGCGCGACGAGGAGCGCGTGGACAGGCGCGAGGACCGGGACGACGGTCGCCTCCGCCCCTCCGAGGCGGAGGACCGGCTCAACCTGTCCTCCGGCGAGCGGCGGCGCATCCAGATCGACCTGAACAGCCTGGGCTACGACACCCGGGGCGTCGACGGCATCTTCGGCCCCGGATCACGGCGGGCCATCGAGCGCTGGCAGGGCGACAGCGACCTGCGGGTGACCGGCTATCTCGACGAGGACCAGATCGGGCGCCTGCGCGAGCAGGCCGAGCGGACCCGCGCGGGCGACCGGGAGGCGCGCGAGGCCGCCGACCGGGCCTGGTGGCGCGAGACGGGCGAGCGGGGCACGGAGCAGGGCTATCGCGACTACCTCGCCCGCTATCCCGACGGGATCCACGCGGAGGAGGCCCGGCGGGAGCTGGAGCGGCGCGAAGCCGACGAGGGCGCGGCGGCGCGGGAGCGTGAGCGTGAGCTCGGCCTGTCGCGCGAGGACCGCCGGTCGGTCGAGCAGCGGCTCGACGCCCTGGGCTTCGATCCGGGGGCGACGGACGGCTATTTCGACGCCGACGCCCGCAGCGCCATCCGCAGCTACCAGCGCAGCCGCGGGGAGCGGGCGACGGGGTATCTGGACGAGCCCACGGTCCAGCGCCTCGTCTCCGAGACGCGGGAGCTGGACGCGGGGGCGGCGGGCACGCGCCTGCTGCTGGACATCCTGCGGGGCCTTGCGGAGTAGAGGCGCGGCGGCGCCTCAGGCGGGCCCGCCGGGGGCGGGGCGCATGCCCCAGACCTCGGCGGGCTCGCGCCGTCCGCGGATGGGGGCGTGGTCGAGAAAGGCGTAGCCCGCGGCCGCGGCGGCCTCGCCTGTCAGGCCCGCGGCGTCCAGCGTGCCGCGGGTGGTGACGAGATCGACGCCGAGGCTCTTGGCCGATTCCTGCAGGCGGGCGGCGAGGTTGACCGTGTCGCCGGCCACCGTGACGACCGACTGCCGCCGCCCGCCCAACGCGGCGGCGGCGACGGGGCCGTGATGGACCGAGGCGCGCAGGCGCGGCGGGCCGGCGCAGGTGACGAGCGGGGGCAGCGCGGCGGCCCCCTGCACCAGCGCCGCGGCGCAGTCCAGCGCGCGGGCTGCGTCGTCGGGGGCCGGGTCGGGCAGGCCGAAGACGATCATGGCGCCGTCGCCCTGGTAGTCGGCCACGATCCCCGCGCGGCTGTCGCTCTCCTGCTCGAAGGCGGCGTGGAGGGCGGAGAGGAACTCGGCGGTGGCCTCCGGGCCGGCCTGCTCGGAGAGGGTGGTGAAGCCGGCCACGTCCACGAAGAGGATGGCGGCGGGCTGCATGCGCCGGCCCACGCCCTCGGGGCCGGAGCGGGCGAGGCGGTCGGCCAGCGCGGGGGCGACGAAGCGGGCGAGATTGGCGCGCTCCAGCCCCATCTGGCTGGCCTCGCGCCGGGTCTCGCGGTAGCGCCGCTCGGCCCCCGCGACGGCGCCGGCGGCCAGCCCGAAGGCGATGACGGTCCCCTCCAGCCAGACCCCCTCGGCGGCGAAGGCGACCTGGGCGGCCGCGGCGCCGGCGACCCAGACCGCCGCGCCGAGGGCGAGGGCGGAGACATTGCCGCGCGCCCGCGCCGCGGCGAGGCAGCCGGCGCAGAGCGCGAGGCCCAGCGCGCCGGAGATGGCGGCCGTGATCCCGTCGCGCCGGATGACGCGGCCCTGCTCCAGCCCGGCGGCGAGGCCGGCGAGCACCTCCACCCCCGCCCGGTCGGGACCGTAGGGGGTGACGAAGACGTCGCGCAGGCTCTCGGCCGTGGCGCCGATGAAGACCATGCGGTCGCGGAAGAGCGCGGCGGGGGCCTCGCCGGCCAGCACCGTCTCCAGCCCGACCAGGTCCAGCGCCCCGTCCCCGCCCGGATGGTCGATCACCACCCGGCCGGCGGGGTCGGTGGGGATCTCCAGTTCGTCGATCATCACGCGCCGGCCCTCGTCGAGGCGCAGGGACGCGCCGCGGGCCGTGGCGGCGGCGGCGAGCGGCAGGGCGGGCAGGCGGCGGCCCTGGGGGTCGCGCAGGGCGAGCGGCGCGGCGCGCGCCACGCGGTCGGGGTCGCGCATCAGGTTCACGTGGGCCATGCGCGCGGCCTGCGCGATCCGGGGGGTCGGCAGCAGCAGGGGGCTGACCGGCGGCCCGGGGGCGCCGGGGGCGCGGGTGGTCACGCGAATGGCGCTGCGCTCCAGCGCCTGGGCGAGGGGCGGGGGCGGGGCGGGGACCTCGCCGGGCGCGGCGTTCAGGGCCGCGAGCGCGATGATCACGCGCGGGTCCGAGGACAGGCTGCGCGCCAGCGCGGGGTCGGCGGGCGTGCGCTCCACGAACAGCAGGTCGAGGGCGAGGGCGCGGGGCTCATGGGCGAGGATGCGCGGGATGGCCTCGGCCACCGCGGCGCGCAGATCGGCGGCGCCGGGGCGGCGCGCGAGCGTCGCCTCGTCGATCGCCACGACGGAGACGCTATCCGTCTGCGCCCAGGGGCCGCGGAGCTGGAAGCGCAGGTCCAGCAGCCGCCTCTCCAGCCCGTCGGTGAGCGGGTCGCCCGCCAGGGCGCGCCAGAGGGCGAAGAGCAGCGTGAGCGCGAGGGCCGCCGCCGTCCCCGCCCCCGGGCGCGCCGGGAGCTTCATCGCCAGCCGTGGCCGAGGCGGGCGCCGAGCGCCTCGACGCGCGGGGCGCCCCACTGCACCACCTCGCCCGGCGGGCCGCCGGGGGGCACGTCGATGCCGTCGCCCGCGCGCAGCGTGACCGGGTCGCCGGGCACGAGCGGGCGCACGCGCACCTCGCCCTCGCGCACGAAGGCGGCGGTGCCCTCCGCCTGGTCATGGCGCACCAGCCAGGCGGTGGAGCGGACGGAGGCGATGGCGAGCGGCGCGCGCAGCTCGAAGCTCATCCAGTCGCCGGCCGAGGCGATGACGCCGGCCACGCCGTGCAGGAGCTGCATGGCCACGCCCCGGTCGGGCGCGGGGGCGAGGAGGGAGCCCAGCGAGATCTCGCTCTCCGTGCCCAGCGTGACGGTCGTGCCGTCCTCGCAGCGGATCTCGGCGCGCGAGTCGGGGCCGGTGGCGAGGATGACCTCGGCCGGGGGGAGGGGGCCGACGGCGAGCGGGCGCCAGCTCCCGTCGCGCCACAGGCGGGCGTCCTCGCCCGAGACGGCTGTGACGGCGCAGCTGCGCGCGGCGGCCTCGGTCGCGCCTGCGGCGGCGAGGGCGGCGAGCAGGACGGCGGCGGCGATGCGTACGGCGGATGGGGTCATGGGTGGCCTCCTTATCCCGCGGGCCTGCGCGCCGGAGGCGCGCCCGCGGGCGGGACTCTAACCGATGAGGCGACGTTGCGTCAGGGGCTTGCTGCAGGGCGTCGTCGTCGGAACGGGGCCGGAGCGCGCCATGCGGCTTGACGGTTTCGGCGCGCGATTGCTAAAGTTTCATAAATCAAAATAAAATCTCGTTTTATGAGACACAGGAGGTGCAAATGACTCTTCACGCAACCTTCGGGCGCCTGCGGGCGCTCGGCATCGGCGCGGGCCTGGCCGCGGCGACGCTGGCCGTCCCGGCCCAGGCCCAGGACTACACCTGGCGCATCCAGAGCAACCTGAACGCGGGCGAGCCCGGCTATGTCGCGCTCGAGGAGAAGTTCGCCAAGCTCGCCACGGAGATGTCCGGCGGGCGGATCGAGTTCGAGATCCACCCCGTGGGCGCGCTGTTCCCGATCTCCGACGGGCTCGAGGCCGTCGGCGCGGGCGTGACCGAGATGGCCGTGCTGACCGGCGGCTACTACACCGGCAAGCTCGGCCCCATCGCCACGCTGGAGAGCGGGGTCCCCGGCTCCCTGCGCACGCCGCTGGAGCGGTTCAACTTCTTCTACAAGCGCGGCTTCATCGACCTGGCGCGCGAGGCCTACGGCGACAGCAACGTCTACTACCTCGGCCCGCAGTTCTCCCCGTCCTGGGACATCATGTCGACGGTCCCCATCACTTCGCGCGAGGACTTCGAGGGGCTGAAGATCCGCGCCTTCGGCCTCGAGGCCGAGTGGTACGAGAGCATGGGCGCCACCGCCGTCCTGCTGGGCGGGGGCGAGATCTACAGCGCGCTCGCCACCGGCGTGGTGGACGCCGCGCGCTGGGCGAGCCCGGCGGGCAACCTCAACAACTCCTTCCAGGAGGTGGCGAAGTACTACGTCCAGCCTTCGCCCATGCCGGTGCCCAACAACTTCTTCGCCGTGAACATGCAGGCCTGGGAGGCGCTGCCCGACGACCTGAAGGCGATCCTCAACCAGGCGGCGGTCGCGTCCTCGCTGGACTACATCGCGATCTCGATGAACGAGGACGCGAAGGCCATGCAGGAGATGCTCGACGCCGGGGTGGAAATCTCCACCATTCCGCCCGAGGAGTTCGAGAAGATGGAGGCCGAGGCCCGCACCCTGTGGCGCGCCTATGCCGACGAGGGCGATCTCGCCAAGCGCGGGGTCGAGATGCTCGACGCCTTCCTCGCCGATCTGGGGCGCACCGAGTAGGCGCCTTTCCCGCCCCGCGGGCCGCGTGTCCGCGGGGCGTTCGATTCCCCCTTCTCAGCGCCGGGACGCGACGCATTGCTGGACCGCGCCATTCTTCTGATTGACGCCGTGATCGCGGCGCTCGGGCGGCTCGCCGCGCTCTTCGTGCTCTGCATCATCGTGGTGATGGTCTACGAGATGGTGCTGCGCGGGATCTTCGGCGTCTCCTCCCCCTGGACGAGCGATGTCAGCGCCTGGCTGCTGGTCGGGCTGATCTTCCTGGGCGGGCCCTGGGCGCTGGCGCGCGGCAACTTCGTGCGGGTGGACGCGCTGTTCGCGCGGTTTTCGCCCCGCACCAAGGCCATCGTGGACAGCACGGTGTCCACGGTCCTGTTCGCGCTGTTCGTGGGCGTGCTGATCAAGCTGGGCGGGACGCTGGCGCTGCGCAGCTTCGCGATCGGGGAGACCTCCGCCACCGGCGGCTGGGACGGGCCGGTCTGGGTGGCCAAGTGGCTGGTGCCCATCGGGGGCGTCCTGCTGTCGCTGGCCTGGATATCGCACCTCGCCCATGCCTGGCGCGCGGCGCGGGAGGAGGCGCAGGATGGCTGATCCGGCGCTGACCACCGCGCTTCTGTTCGCGGGCATGGTGCTGTTCCTCGGGGTCGGGGTCCCGATCTCGGTCGCGCTGGGCGGCTTCTCCGTGGGCATGATCTACGTGTTCTGGAGCCCGGCGGCCCTGAACATGGTGGCGATCAAGGCTTTCGGCGCGGCGTCGAACTTCCAGTATCTCGCCATTCCGCTCTTCATCTTCATGGCCTCGATCCTCCAGCGCGCGCGCATCGCCGAGGACCTCTACGACACCATGCAGGCCTTCTTCGGCACGCTGCGCGGGGGGCTGGCGATCGGGACGGTGGTGATCTGCACGCTGTTCGCGGCCATGGCCGGCATCAGCGGGGCGGCGACGATCTCCATGGGGCTGATCGCGGTGCCCGCGATGCTGGCGCGGGGCTACGGCAAGGGGGTGGCGCTGGGCTCGGTCGCCGCGGGGGGCTCTCTGGGCATCCTGATCCCGCCGAGCGTGACGATGATCGTCTACGGGATCGTGGCGAACACCTCCATCGGCAAGCTCTATGCCGGCGGGCTGCTGCCGGGGCTGGTGATCGCGGCGCTGTTCTGCGCCTACCTGCTGCTGAGGGGCGTGATCCAGCCGGAGATGAGCGGGGCGGGGCAGACGCGGCGCTACAGCTGGGCGGAGAAGGCGCGCGCGGCGCGCGGGCTGATCCTGCCGGTGCTGCTGATCGTGGCGGTGATGGGCTCGATCCTCACCGGGGCGGCGAGCGTGTCGGAGGCCGGCGCCGTGGGCGCGGCGGGCGCGCTGGCGGCGGCGGCGATCCTGCGGCGGCTGACCGTCCCGGCCATCCGCGAGGCGGCGGAGGAGACGGTGATGCTCAGCTGCATGATCTTCTGGATCATCATCGGGGCCACCGCGCTTTCGACCTTCTACTCGGCCATGGGCGCCTCGCGCCTGATCGAGGGGCTGGTGCTGGGGCTGGAGGTCAACCGCTGGGTCGTTCTGGTGGCGATGCTGTTCCTGCTGCTGCTGATGGGCATGATGCTCGACACCGTGGGCATCATCATGATCACGGCGCCGATCTTCGTGCCGATCATCATCAAGCTGGGCTTCGATCCGGTCTGGTTCGGGATCCTCTACATCATCCTGATGGAGATCGGGTTCCTGACGCCGCCCTTCGGCTACAACCTGTTCTACCTGCGCGGCGTGGCGCCGCCGAGCGTGAGCATGGGCGACATCTACGTCTCGGTCATCCCCTTCATCGGGCTGATGCTGCTGGCGGTGGGGCTGTTCATGATCTTCCCGCAGATCGTGCTCTACCTGCCCGAGCGGCTGTTCTGAGCGCGATGGCCGCCCGTCGCCGGCCCGCGTCGCGCTCAGGCCCGCTCCGGCTCCGCCGGGGCGGCCTCGAGCATGCGGGCGAGGCGCGCGGCGGCCGCGCGGAGCGGCGTCACCCAGGCCTCGACGGGCCTCTCGGCGATGCGGCTGCGCGGGCCGGTGACGCCGATGGAGTAGAGCACGCCCGCGTGCGCCAGGTGCACGGGCGCGGCGTAGGCCATGATGTTCTCGTCGATCTCGCCGTCGCACACGGCATAGTCCCGGGCGCGGACCTCGGCGAGCTCCTCGCGAAGCGCGGGCAGGGAGGTCGTGGTGCGCGGCGTCAGGGCCTCCAGCGGCTCGGGCAGGCAGCGCGCCAGCGTGGCGTCATCCTGGAAGGCGAGGATGGCCTTGGCCGACGACGCGGCGTGGGGCGGCAGCACCTCGCCGGGCAGGACATGCAGGCGGTGGCCCTGGTCGGGCGCGGCGCGGGCGACGGAGCGGATGTGCCGGTTGCCGAGGCGGACGATGTAGCAGGTCTCGTGCAGCTCGGCGGCGAGGTCGTCGGCGACCATCTGGGCGTAGGCGCGCACGCTGTCGGGGCTCTGGCCCAGATGCAGCAGGCGCCACATGCGCGGGCCGACGCGGAAGGTCTTGTACCAGGCGTCGTCCGCCTGAAGCGCGCCGGTCTCCACCAGCGTGCGGGTCAGGCGGTGGGCGGTCGGCTTGGGCAGGCCCGTCAGCGTCTGGATGCGGGTCAGCGTCAGCCCGTCATGGGAGGCGGCGACCGCCTCCAGGATCTGGAAATAACGCTCGATCAGGCCGGGGCCGTCCCTGCTCACCGCTCTCTCCTTCGCTGCGCGCCCTCCGGCGCGGGGCGTCTCCATGCCCGGCGGGCCGGGCCTTGGCAACCGTGGCGCGGGCGGGGCCGATTGACGGCCCCGGGCGCGCCGCGTAGCATATCACAAAACGGAACAATGTCTCGTAAAAAGAAACTTTGGAGGGCGATCGCGGCATGACGATCAGCATCGGCGTCGATGTCGGGGGAACCTTCACCGACTTCCTGTTCCTGGACTCGCAGAGCCGGAGCTTCCGCTCGGCCAAGGTGCCGACGACGGCGGACGACCGCTCCCGCGGGTTCATGGAGGGGCTGGAGGCGCTGGGCGCGGCGCCGGAGTCGGTGGACTGGCTGGTGCACGGCACCACGGCGGGCACCAACGCGGTGCTGGAGCGCAACGGCGCGCGCTGCGGGCTGATCACCACGCGCGGCTTCCGCGACATCCTGGAGCTGGGCCGGCGCACGCGGCCCCACGCCTACGGCCTGTCGGGCAATTTCGAGCCGCTGATCGAGCGGCGCCTGCGCCTGGAGGTGGCCGAGCGCATCGACGCGAGCGGACGGGTGGTCACGCCGCTGGACGAGGAGGGCGTGCGCGAGGCCGCCCGCGCCCTGCTGGAGCAGGGGGTGGAGTCGGTCGTCATCCACTTCCTCCATTCCTATGCCAACCCGGCCAACGAGCGGCGCGCGGCGGAGCTGGTGCGCGGGATCTGGCCCAACGACCACGTCGTGGCGGGCCACGAGATCATGCGCGAGATGCGCGAGTTCGAGCGCGGATCGACCGCCGCCGTCCATGCCGGGATCGCCCCCGTGGTCAGCCGCTACATCGGACGGGTGGCCGAGCGGCTGTCGGAGGAGGGCTTCCGGCGCGAGCTGCTGGTGATGCAGGCGAACGGGGGCATGATGGCGGCCTCCGTCGTCGGCGAGCAGGCGGTGCAGACCGTCATGTCCGGCCCGGCCGCGGGCGTTCTGGCCGCCGCGGAGCTGGCGCAGGCCGCGGGGGCGCGCAACGTCATCACCGGCGACATGGGCGGGACGAGCTTCGACGCGGCCCTGATCGTGGACGGTCGGCCCGTGGTGACGGCGGAGAAGGACCTCGCCTACGGCGTGCCGATCCGGGTGCCGATGATCGACATTCACACCATCGGGGCGGGCGGCGGCTCCATCGCGCGGATCGACCCGGCGGGGATGCTGCGCGTGGGGCCGCAGAGCGCGGGCTCCTTCCCCGGCCCCATCGGCTACGGCCGCGGCGGGGAGCGGCCGACGATCACCGACGCCAACTTCATGCTGGGCCGGCTGAACCCGGACTCCGTCACCGGCGTGGAGGGCGGCGCGCCGATGGAGACGGTGCGCGAGCGGCTGGAGGCGGAGATCGGCAAGCCGCTGGGGCTGGACGCGGCCGGCGCGGCCTCGGCCGTCGTCGAGGTGGCGGTGGCGGAGCTGGCCGGCGCGCTGCGCCTGATCTCCATCGAGAAGGGGCACGACCCGCGCGACTTCGCCTTCATGCCCTTCGGGGGGGCTGGGCCGCTGCACGCGGTGCGGCTGGCCCGCGAGCTGGACATTCCGCGCATCGTGGTGCCGCGCTTTCCCGGGCTGACCTCGGCGCTGGGCTGCATCCTCGCGGATGTGCGCCACGACTTCGTGCAGACCTTCAACACGCCTTTCGCGGAGCTCGACTGCGCGGAGGTGAAGGGCGCCATGAGCGCCCAGGCCGCCGCCGGACGCGAGCTGCTGGCGCGGGAGAAGGTGGAGGTGGACGAGGTCGTGATCGAGCACGAGTTCGACCTGCTGTTCCGCGGCCAGTCGCATGTGCTGCGCCTGCCCATGCGGGGGGAGAAGCTGGACCTTGAGGAGCTGCTGGAGGACTTCCACGCCGCCTACCGCGCCCGTTTCGAGATGGAGCTGCCGGAGATGATCCCGATCCTGGTCAATGTGCGCACCACCATCACCGGAAAGCGCGAGCCGGTTGACCTGTCGGTCTTCCGCCCCGGCGAGGGGGACCTGGAGGCCGCCCGGAAGGGCGCGCGCCGGGTCTGGTTCGACGGCGAGTGGCTGGAGACCGCGATCTATGCGCGCGAGGCGCTGCCGCGCGACGCGGAGATATCCGGGCCGGCGATCGTGGAGCAGGCCGATTCCACCTTCGTCCTCGACCCCGGCGCCACGGCGCGGGTGGATGAGGTCGGCAACCTGATCGTCGATGTGGGGATTTCCGGCGAGGGAGCGCGCTGATGACCGGCACGATGGACAAGACCCGGCTGGATCCGGTCACGCTGACGGTGATCGAGAAGGGGCTGCAGCAGATCTGCTCCGAGATGGACCTGGTGCACGAGAAGACCTCCTTCTCGCCGGTGATCTCGGAGGCCTTCGACCGCTCCAACGGCATCTACGGGCGCGAGGACGGGCGCATGATCGCGCAGGGGGAGATGGGGCTGCCCATCTTCCTGGGCGTCATGCAGGAGACCACCCGCTGCGTGATCGAGGAGCGCTCGGACCTGGAGGACGGGGACGTGATCCTCGTCAACGACCCCTACCGGGGCGGCACGCATCTGATGGACGTGAAGATGGTGCGCCCCTTCCACTACCGCGGCCGCCTGTGGTGCTGGCTGTCCAACACCGGCCACTGGCCCGACACCGGCGGCATGGTGCCCGGCGGCTTCAACAGCACCGCCACCGAGATCCACCAGGAGGGGCTGCGCATCCCGCCCGTCAAGCTGGTCGAGGGCGGGGTGATGGACGAGGAGATCGTGAAGATCGTCCTCGCCAACATCCGCGTGGCGCAGGAGCGCATCGGCGACATCAAGGCCCAGATCGCGGCGCTGGCCGCCGGCGCGCGGCGGCTGACCGCGCTGCTGGACCGCTACGGCGAGGAGACGGTCGAGGCGGCGCTGGTGGAGCTGGAGGACCGCTCCGAACAGATGATGCGCGCGCATCTGGAGGGCATCCCCGACGGGGTCTACAAGGCGACCGCCTGGATGGACAGCGACGGGGTGGTGGACGAGCCGCTCGCCATCCGGGTGAAGGCGACGGTGACGGGATCGGACATCGCCTTCGACCTGTCGGAGTCGAGCCCGCCCTGCAAGGGCCCGATGAACTCGGTCTGGGCGACGACGCTCTCCTCCGTCTATGTCGCGCTCAAGCACATCTTCCCCGACGTGCCGATGAACGCCGGCTGCTTCCGCCCGATCCGGGTGGAGCCGCCGAAGGGCACCTTCCTCTACGCCGAGTATCCGCGCCCCGTGGCGGGCTGCGCGGCGGAGGTGTCGCAGCGGATCATGGAATCGGTGTTCCTGGCGCTGTCGGAGGCGATCCCGGACAAGCTGTTCGCGGCGCCGGCGGGGACCTCGGGCAATCTCAGCCTCGGGGGCTTCGACCCGGAGACGGGGGAGGAGTACATCATGTACTACTTCTCCGGCGGCGGATACGGCGGCTGGTGGGAGGGCGACGGCCTGACCAACGGCTGCTCGACCATCGGCATCTCCAAGAGCCAGCCGGTCGAGATCCTGGAGCAGCGCTATCCGCTGCTGTTCGACCGCTACGCCCTGCGCGAGGGCTCGGGCGGCGACGGGCGCTATCGCGGCGGCTTCGGGGTCAGCTACCGGGTGCGGCTCCTGCGCGGGGAGGGCAAGGCCTCCTTCCTGATGGAGCACGGACGCACGGGGCCGCCGGGGATCCTGGGCGGCAAGGCGGGCGCGCCGAACCGCATCCACATCTCCCGCGCGGGCGGGATCGACACGCCCGAGCACATCTCCAAGGGCGAGGGCTACGCGCTTTCGGCCGGGGACTGGATCGACGTGGAGACCCCGGGCGGGGGCGGCTACGGCGACCCGGCGGAGCGGTCGGCCGAGGCGCGGGCCGCCGACCGGGCGCAGGGCTATTACGGCGAGGACGAGGGGGGCGCGGCGTGACGGAGCGCCCCCGCGGCCGGGTGCTGGAGCGGACGGCGGGAGCCGGGCTTCCCCGCGTCGTCTCCGCCCGCGGGCTGTGGATGCGCGACGATCAGGGGCGTGAATACCTCGACGCCGTCTCGGGCGGGGCGGCGGTGGCCTGCCTCGGCCACGGGGAGCCGCGGCTGAAGGCGGCGATCGACGACCAGCTGGACCGGGTGGGCTTCGCGCACGGCTCCTTCTTCGGCGCGCCCGCGGCGGACGCGCTGGCGGAGCTGCTGATCTCCGACGCGCCGGAGGGGCTCACGGAGATGCTGCCCTGCTCGGGCGGGTCGGAGGCGGTCGAGTCCGCGCTCAAGCTCGCCCGGCAATACTGGGTGGAGGAGGGGCGGCCGGAGAAGCGGCGCGTCATCTCCCGCCGGCAGAGCTATCACGGCGCCACGCTGGGGGCGCTGTCGGTGGGGGGCAACATGCCCCGCCGCGAGCTCTATGCCCCGATGCTGTTCGAGGCGCGCTTCATCGAGCCCTGCTACGCCTACCGCCTGCAATGGGAGGGCGAGAGCGAGGCCGATTACGGCCGCCGCGCGGCGCAGGAGCTGGAGGCCGCGATTCTGGAGGCCGGGCCGGAGAGCGTGGCCGCCTTCGTCGCGGAGCCGGTGGTCGGCGCCACGCTGGGCTGCGCGCCCGCCGTGGAGGGGTATCTGCGCGAGATCCGGGCGATCTGCAATCGTCACGACGTGCTGCTGATCCTCGACGAGGTGATGTGCGGCGCCGGGCGCACCGGCTTCGCCCATGCCTGCCTGGAGGACGGCGTCGCGCCCGACCTGCTGGTGATGGCCAAGGGGCTGGGCGCGGGGGCGGTTCCGGTCGGGGCCGTTCTGGTCTCGGGCCGTGTGGCCGGGGCGATCCGGCGCGGGGGCGCGCTGCGCCACGGCTTCACCTATATGGGCCATCCCGTCGCCTGCGCCGCGGCGCTGGCCGCCCAGACCATCCTGCGCGAGGACGGGCTGCTGGAGGGCGTGCGCGCCAGGGGCGCGCGGCTGCGCGCGGCGCTGGAGGCGCGCCTCGCCGATCACCCGCATGTCGGGGACATTCGCGGGCGGGGGCTGTTTCTCGGCGTCGAGCTGGTGCGCGACCGGGCGTGCCGGACGCCCTTCCGCCCGGAGCTGCGCCTGCACGCCCGCCTCAAGGCGGCGGCGATGGCGCGGGGGCTGATGATCTACCCCTCGGGCGGGACGATCGACGGGCGGCGGGGGGACCATGTCCTGCTGGCGCCGGCCTTCGTCGCCTCGGGGGACGAGCTTGACGAGATCGCGGCGCGCCTTGCCGGGGCGCTGGACGCCGCGCTGGAGGAGATCGGGGCCTGTGACGCGACATGACCTTCGTCTTGCGGAGCTGAGGGACCGCTACGCGGCCGCCCATCCCCGCTCCGCCGAGCTGGTGCGGGAGGCGGCGGCGGCGCTGCCGGGCGGCAACACCCGCAGCGTGCTGCATTTCGAGCCCTTCCCCATCGTGATGGAAAGCGGGCGCGAGGACCGGCTGACCTGCGTGGACGGGCACCAGTATCTCGACTGCGCGGGGGAGTTCTCCGCCGGGCTCTACGGCCACAGCGAGTCGCGGATCCTGGAGGCGGTGCGCGAGGCGCTGTCGCGCGGGCTGGTGCTGGGGGCGCCGACGCAGGCCGAAGGGCGGCTGGCGGCGCTGATCGCGGGGCGCTTCGCCTCCGTCGAGAAGCTGCGCTTCTGCAACTCGGGGACCGAGGCGAACCTGATGGCGCTGGCCACGGCGCGGGCGGTGACGGGGCGCGAGCGCATCGTGGTCTTCCGCGGGGCCTATCACGGGGGCGTGCTGACCTTCCCCGAGGAAGGGGCGAACCCGCTGAACGTCCCCTTCCCGGTCACGGCGCTGCCCTTCAACGACGCGCAGGCCGTGCGGGAGACGCTGGCGCGCGAGGGCGCGGAGATCGCGGCGGTGATCGTGGAGCCGATCCTGGGCGCGGCGGGCAACATGCCCGCGGAGCCGGAGTTCCTGGCCGCCCTGCGGGAGGCCACGCGCGAGGCCGGGGCGCTGCTGATCTTCGACGAGGTGAAGACCTCGCGCCTCGGCGCGGGCGGGATGCAGGGGCTGACCGGGGTGGTCCCGGACATGACCACGCTGGGCAAGTATCTGGGCGGGGGCCTGCATTTCGGCGCCTTCGGGGGGCCGGCGGAGATCATGGACCGCTTCGACCCGGCCCGGCCGGACGCGCTCAAGCATGCGGGGACCTTCAACAACAGCCCGCTGTCGCTGGCTGCGGGGATCGCCGGGCTGTCGGAGGTGTTCACGCCGGAGCGGGCGGAGGCGTTCCTGGCGCTGTGCGAGGGGTTCCGGCACGACCTTTCCCGGCGGCTGGAGGCGCGGGGGCTGCCGGTGCGGGTGACGGGGCTGGGCTCCATCCTCAGCCTGCACATGGGGGAGCGGGCGCCGCGCAACGCGGCCGAGGTCGATCCGCGCACGGCCCGGATGCGGCGCATCCTGCATCTGCTCTGCCTGGAGAGCGGGGTGGCGCTGACGCCGCGCGGCGACGTGTTCCTGTCGCTGCCCATGGGGGCGGAGACGCTGGAGTCGCTGGCCGCCACGCTGGCCGAGGCGGCGGCGGAGGCGGCGGGCTTCGCGCGGTAGCGCGGGCTCAGTCCCGCGGCGCGCCCAGCAGGGCGACGGGGAAGGTTTCGAACAGCTCGGAGGCGGCGATCTCCGGGGCGTCGAAGGCGCGCCCGGGGGCGAGGCGGTCCTGCAGGGGGCGGGCGCCGGGCGGCACCAGCAGGGTTGTGCCCGCCCAGCGGGCGGCGGGCGAAGCCTCCCGGGCGCGGAGCGCGCGGGTCGGGACGGCGACGAGGGCGCGGGCGGGGCCGTCGGTTCGCAGGAAGGCGAAGAGGTCTCCCGCGCGGGGGCCGGCGGCCTGCAGGGGGAGATAGGCGCCGCGCGCGAACAGGTCGGGGGCGCGGCGGCGCTCGGCCAGCGCGGCGGCGATCAGGAAGGGCTTGGCGCGGGCGAGGTCGGCGGGGTCGGGGGCGGCCTTCGCGAGGTTTTCGGAGAGGACGGGCCAGTCGGGGGGGCGGCGGTTGTCGGGGTCCACCAGCGAGAAATCGCCGCCCTCGGCGCCCTGGTAGAGGTCGGGGACGCCCGGCGCCGTCAGCTTCAGGAGGAGCTGGGCGAGGGAGAGGGTTCGCCCGGCCTCCAGATACGGGCGCAGGGTGGCGGCGAACTCCTCCAGGAAAGGGCGGTTGTCGGGGGAGAGGAGGGCCTCGGCCCAGGCCGTGACGGCGGCCTCGTGGGCCTCGTCGGGGGCGGTCCAGCTGGTGCGCAGCTTGGCCTCGCGCAGGGCCTTGACGATGTAGGGGGCGAAGCGGGCGCGCAGGGCCTCGAGCGTCTGCGCGTCGGGGAGGCCGGGGGCGTCGGGCCAGACGCCGGCGAGGCCCTGCAGCAGGGTCCATTCGGTGGCGGCGTCCGGGCCCTCGGGCCCGCGCAGCGGGGCGTTGAGGACGCGCCAGCGGGCCACGGCGGCGATCCAGGTCTCGGGGTCCTCGGCCAGCGCGTGGAGGCGGGCGCGGGCGTCCTCGCCGCGCTTGGTGTCGTGGGTGGCGGTGGCGTTGAGGGCGAAGGGCGCGCGCGAGATCAGGCGGCGATGGGCCTCGGCGGCGCCCTCGGGAGGCTCGGCCGGGTCGCAGCCGACCTCGTTCTGCGACAGGTGCGGCGTGTGGCGGTAGAAGAGGGTGTCCTCCACCGCCTTGGCCATGACGGCGCCGGAGAGCTGCTGGAAGCGGGCGCGGGGGTCCCCCGCCTCCGGCGCGGAGAGCGCGGCGACGAGGCGGCGGACGAGGGGGGCGTCGGCCATCTCGGCGGCGCGGGCGGCGGCCTCGGCCAGGACGGGGGCGTCGGTGTCCGGGAAGCCGGCGGCGTCGCCGTAGGTCCGGTAGACGGGCAGGGCGGTGATCAGGGCGGTCAGCGCCTCGCGCAGCTCGGCGGGGTCCTCGCCGGGCAGGCGGGGGGCGAGGCTCGCGGTCAGGCGGGTCAGCTCGCCCTCGAAGTTGCGGGTGAGGATGCGGCGCTTGGCGTGGTCGCGGCGGGTCTCGACGGGGGGCGCGTGGTCCAGCGCCCTGAAGGCGGCGTCGAGGCGCGCGGCGCCCTCGGGGGCGACGTGGAGGTGGCGCAGGGTCTCGATGAACTCGTAGCCGGTGGCGCCCTCGACGGGCCAGTCGGGGAGGGGCTCGGCGCCTTCGAGGATCTTCTCGACGACGATCCATGCGTCGGGGGCCTCGGCGCGGAGGCGGCGGAGATAGGCGGCGGGGTCGCGCAGGCCGTCGACATGGTCGATGCGCAGGGCGTCGACATGGCCCTCGCGGAGGAGGGCGAGGGCGAGGCGGTGGATGTCGTCGAAGACCTGCGGGTCCTCGACGCGGGTTCCGGCGAGGCCGGTGATCTCGAAGAAGCGGCGGTAGGAGAGATTGCGGCGGCCCTCCTGCCAGTGGAGGAGGCGCCAGGGCTGGGCCTCGTGCAGGCGGGTGAGGAGGGCGCGGTCCTCGGAGAGGCGGGCGAGAGTTCCGGGCAGGTCCGGCGCCTCCGCGAGGATCGCTGCGGCCTCGGCGTGGAAGGCAGGCGCGGCCTCCGGCCGGGCGCGGGCGGCGGCCTCGGCCAGCGCGTTGAGGGCGGGGTGGTCGGCCGCCCCGGCAAGCAGGGAATAGCTGGGCGGGGTCAGGGGGTAGGCGTGCTCGTGGAAGGCGAGGGTCAGGCCGCAGGACTGCTCGTCCCGGCGCAGCGAGAGGTCCCCCGTTGCGAGGGTTTCCTCGAACGTGGCGCCGAGGACGGGCAGCGTCAGGGGCTCGGACCAGTCGATGTCGAAATGGCAGGCATGGGCGGCGGCCTCGCCCCATTCGGCGGCGTCGCGCCACCAGCCGTTCTCGGGGGAGGCGGCCATGTGGTTGGGGACGATGTCGAGCATGAGCGCGAGGCCGTGGCGGCGCAGGGCCTCCGACAGGCGCTCGAACCCCTCGCGGCCGCCGAGGGCGGGGTCGATCTCGTTGCAATCGGTGACGTCGTAGCCGTGGGTCGAGCCGGTCGTCGCGGTGAAGAGGGGGGAGGCGTAGAGGTGGCTGACGCCGAGGCGGGAGAGGTAGGGGACCAGGTCGATCGAGGCGTCGAAGGTCATGCCTTCGCGGAACTGGAGGCGATAGGTCGCGATGCGGGCGGTCACGGGGTCTCGTCCAGGCGGACGGTGACGGAGCGGGGCGGGGCCTCCGGGCCGGCCTCGGGATGGGTTGCGTGGATGAGCTCGCCGGTCGTCTCCGGAAGGGGCCGGGGCGTGTCCGAGAGGTTGGCGCGCAGGCGCCAGGCGGCGCCGGCCAGCGGCCAGTCCACGGCCAGCGCGCCGGCCTCGGCGGCCAGCACGGTCCCGGCCCCGGCGCCGGAGAGGCGGGGGACGAGGCGCTGGCGGCGCAGGGCCAGCAGCTCGCGCAGGCGGGCGAAGGTCGCCTCGCCCTCGGGGGCTTCGAGGCGGCGCCAGTCCAGCTTGCTGGCGAGGAAGGTGGTCGTGGCGTTGGGGTCGGTGATCTCCGCGAGCGCCTCGGGGTGGCCGGCATAGGCGGGAAAGTCCGCGAACTCGCGCAGGCGGCCCTGGCGGACGGCGTCGGCGAGCTCGCCCTCGAAGTCGGTGAAGAAGAGGAAGGGGCGGGTCTCGGCGAACTCCTCGCCCATGAAGATCAGCGGGATGTGGGGGGAGAGAAGGAGGACGGTCTGAAACGCCGACAGGAGGTCGTCGGGGATCAGGACCGTCAGCCGCTCTCCCAGCGCCCGGTTGCCGATCTGGTCGTGGTTCTGGAGGAAGTCGATGAAGGCCGCGGGCGGGAGATGGGCGGAGGGCTCGCCGCGCGGGCGGCCGGTGCGCGGCACGGGCTCGCCCTGAAAGGCGAAGCCCTCGGCCAGGGCGCGGGCCAAGAGGGCCAAGGGGTCGTCGGCGAAATCGGCGTAGTAGCCGTCGGTCTCGCCCGTCGCCGCGACATGGGCGGCGTTGTGGAAGTCGTCGTTCCACTCGGCGGTGTAGAGGCGGGGGACGCCGCTCGGGTCGCGCTCGTGCAGATGGGTGACGTTGCGCTCGTCCTCCGTGGTCAGGTGAAGGGGGCGGCCGGGCAGCTCGGCGCGGGCGCGGGTTGCGATCTCCTCCAGGATGTCGGGGGAAGAGGGGTCCCGGATGTGGTCTATGGCGTCGAAGCGCAGGCCGTCGAGGTTGTATTCCGACAGCCAGTAGAGGGCGTTGTCGGCGAAGAAGCGGCGGACCTCGGGGCGCTCCCAGGCCATGGCGGGGCCCCAGGGGGTGCGGCGCGTCTCGTCGAAGAAGGCGGGCGCGTAGTCGTGGAGGTGGTTCGCCTCCGGCCCGAAATGGTTGTGGACGACGTCCAGCAGCACCATCAGCCCCTCGGCATGGGCGGCGTCGATGAGCGCCTTCAGGTCGTCGGGCGCGCCGTAGGCGGGGTGGGGGGCGTAGGGCAGGACGCCGTCATAGCCCCAGCCCCGCGCTCCGGCGAAATGGGCCACCGGCATCAGCTCGACGACGGTGACGCCGAGGCGGGCGAGATGGGGGAGTCTGCCGCGCGCGGCGGCGAAGGTTCCGGCCCCGGTGAAGGTTCCGACATGAAGCTCGTAGATGACCGCCTCCTCCCAGGGGCGGCCGGGCCAGTCCGTGCGCCAGCGATAGGCTCTCGGGTCCACGAGAAGGGAGGGGCCGTGCACGTCGCCGGCCTGGGCGCGGGAGGCCGGGTCGGGCACGGCGCGGCCGTCGGGGAGGACGAAGGAATAGGCGTCGCCCGGCGCGAGGGCGTCGGTCTCGATCTCGAACCAGCCGCCCCCCGCCCCGCGCATGCGGCGGTCGCGGTCGTTCGCGCGCAGGAAGAGGGTGGCGAGGCCCGGCGCCCAGAGGCGCAGCCGGGCGCCGCCGGCAGGATCGAGGGCGGCGCCCCAGAGGGTCTCGACCGGGCGGGGGGTCATCGCGCGGCGCTCTCCAGCGCCAGCAGGGCGTGGGCGGGCAGGGCGACCGTCGGGCCCTCCGGCCCGCCCCGGGCGCGGGGGGTGGCGAAGCCCTCGGCGGTGTCCACCAGGCGCGTCCAGGGGGCGCCCTCGGCCTCGGGCAGGGTCCAGTCCAGGTCCTCCTCGGAGGGGTTGAGCAGGATCAGCAGGCGCTCCCCGGCCGCGTGGAGGAGCAGGGCGAGGGCGCGGGTCTCGGGGTTCTCCCAGTCCTCGGGGGTCATCTCCCCGCCGTCGAGGCGCAGCCAGCGGGCGCAGGCGGCCCCGGGTCCGGCGGGCTCGGCGTGGAGGAAGCGGTCGCGGGTCAGCAGCGGGCGGCTGTGATAGATGTCGATCAGGCCGCGGAGGAAGCGGGCGAATTCGCCCTCGGCGGCCTGCCAGTCCAGCCAGTTGATCTCCGCGTCCTGGCAGTAGGCGTTGTTGTTGCCGAGCTGGGAGCGCCTGGCCTCGTCGCCCATCAGGATCATGGGCGTGCCCTGGGACATCAGCAGGGTGGCCATGAGGCTGCGGCGCTGGCGGTCGCGGATGGCGTTGATCTCGGGGTCGTCGGTCGGCCCCTCCGCGCCGAAATTGCGCGACAGGTTGTGGTCGTGGCCGTCCTGGTTGTTCTCGCCGTTGGCCTCGTTGTGCTTCCGCTCGTAGCTGACGAGGTCCATGAGGGTGTAGCCGTCATGGGCGGTGACGAAGTTGACGCTCGCCCAGGGGCGGCGGCCGCGGCGCTGGAAGGTCCCGGCGCAGCCCAGCAGGCATTCGGCGACGCCCGGCGCGGCGCCCGGGTCGCCGCGCCAGTAGCCGCGCACGGAGTCGCGGTAGCGGTCGTTCCACTCCGCCCAGCCCGGCGGGAAGGACCCCCGCTGGTAGCCGTCCGGGCCGGTGTCCCAGGGCTCCGCGATCAGCTTGACGCGGGACAGCACCGGGTCCTGGCGGGTGGCCTCCAGGAACACCGCGTCGGGGGAGAAGCCGTTCGCCTCCCGCCCCAGCGTGGTGGCGAGGTCGAAGCGGAAGCCGTCCACATGGCATTCCTCGACCCAGTAGCGCAGGGAATCCATCACCATCTGGAGCACGCGGGTGGAGCGGAGGTTGAGCGCGTTGCCGGTGCCGGTGGTGTCGAAGTAGTAGCGCGGGTTATCGTCCAGCTGGTAGTAGCTGGCGTTGTCGATGCCCCGGAAGCTGAGCGTGGGGCCGAGCTGGTTGCCCTCGGCGGTGTGATTGTAGACGACGTCGAGGATCACCTCGATGCCCACCTCGTGCAGGCGGCGGACCATCAGCTTGAACTCGTTGGGCGTGCCGTCGCGGGTGAGGTAGCGCGGCGCGGGGGCGAAGAAGCCGATGGTGTTGTAGCCCCAGTAGTTGGTCAGGCCGCGGTCCACGAGGTAGCGGTCGTCGAAGAAGGCCTGCACGGGCATCAGCTCCAGCGTCGTGACGCCGAGCTTCACGAGGTGGTCGATGACGTCGGGGTCGGCCAGCCCCTCGAAGGCGCCGCGCAGCTGCGGGGGCAGGTCCTCGCGCCGTGCGGTCATGCCCTTGACATGGGCCTCGTAGATCACGGTCTTCGCCCAGGGGATCTGCGGGCGGACGTCCACGCCCCAGGTGTGGGCGGGGTCCACCACCACGCATTTGGGCATGACGAAGGCGGAATCGCGCCGGTCGAAGGAGAGGTCCTCCCGGCGGTGGCCGATGCGGTAGCCGAACAGCGCGTCG
>JBNJGE010000034.1:0-6781 GCA_051747505.1 Pseudomonadota bacterium
CTCTCCGGCTATCTCGCCTGGTTCATCGCCCGCCAGCATCGAGAGGACCCATGGCCCGACATGCTCGCGGCATGACCAACACGCAATGCGGACATGGCCAATCGACGCCGGGGCGGTTCAGCGAGGATCAAGGAAGGTCATGGTGCGCCGCAGCGCGGGATCACAGAACGCCGGGCAGGCTTCCGGGGCGCGCGGCGGTCTCCAGCCAGGCCTCGACATGGTGGGCGACGGAGCGGAAGCAGATCAGCTCGAAGGCGTCCGGGTCGGCCGAGACCATGAGGAAGGCGACGGCGAGCTGGCCCAGGCGCGTGCGCCGGGCGTCGCCGGGGGCGAAGGCGGCGCGGGAGAGATCGACGGGAGCGCCCTTGGCCAGCACCTCGCGGGCGCCGTCGCCCTCGATGCGGAAGAGGGCGCGGGCGTCCGAGACGTCGGCGGCGAGGTGATGCAGCTCGCCGAAAGCCTGCGCCGCGGCGTCGAGGGCGGCGGGGACCTCCCCGCGCGGCAGGAAGAGCAGAAGCTCGTCGGGGCTCATCCAGACCAGGCGGCGCCCCCCCTGCCCCGTCCAGCGGCGGGTGTCGGGCAGGTCGAGGCCGGCGGCCCGGGCGGCGGCGGCGCGGGCGGGCGCGTCGGCGAGGTCGAGGCGCAGGGTTATCATGCCGGGCGCCTCGGGGCGCGAGACGCGGGCGCGGCGGGTTCCGGCGGCGGCGTCAGCCATTGCGCGCCTCCCTGTGGCGGTCGAGGAAGTCGGGCGTGACGGCCCTCGCGCGGATCGTCTCGCCCTTCCTTTCGCCCGTGAAGGCGAAGGTTTCGCCCAACCGCCCCGCCCCGCCGGCGATCAGCGCCATGGCGATGGAGCGGCCGAGCGTGGGCGACCAGTAGGCGGAGGTGACGTGGCCGATGCCGCGGCCGTCCTCCACGGCTTGGGCGCCTTCGGGAAGGACCGTGTTCGGATCCTCCGTTTCCAGCCCGACGAGCTGGAGGCGGCCGGGCCGGTTCAGGTCCGGGCTTTCCAGCCCGCGCTTGCCGATGAAGTCGGCCTTCTTTCTCGACACCGCCCAGGAGAGGCCGAGGTCGTGGGGGGTGACGGTTCCGTCGGTCTCGTCGCCGATCATGATGAAGCCCTGCTCGGCGCGCATGACGTGCAGCGCCTCGGTGCCGTAGGGCTGGATGTCGTGGGCGGCGCCGGCCTCCAGCAGCCTGTCCCACAGCTCTCGGCCGCGGGAGGCGGGGACGGCGATCTCGTAGGAGAGCTCAGCGGAAAAGCTGATGCGGTAGACGCGGGCGGGGAGGCCGGCGAGCTCGCCTTCCGTCCAGCCGAGGAAGGGGAGGGTTTCGTCGTCGAGCGGCAGGCCGCCGAGGGTGGCGAGGACGTCGCGGGCCTTCGGGCCGGCGACGGCGACCTGGGCGTATTGCTCGGTGAGGTCGGCGACCCAGACGCGCAGGTCCCACCACTCGGTCTGCAGCCATTCCTCCAGCCAGGCGTGGACGCGCGGGGCGCCGCCGGTGGTGGTGTGGAGGAGGTAGGACTCCTCCGACAGGCGGGCGACCACGCCGTCGTCGAAGAGGAAGCCCTGCTCGTCGCACATCAGGCCGTAGCGGCAGCGGCCCGGCTTCAGGGACGACATCATGTTGGTGTAAATGCGGTCGAGGAAGGCGGGGGCGTCGGGACCCTTGACCAGCAGCTTGCCGAGCGTGGAGGCGTCAAGGAGGCCGACGCGCTGGCGGACCGTCAGGATCTCACGGTTCACGGCCTTCGCGCGGTCCTCGCCCTCGCGGAGATAGGCGAAGGGGCGGCGCCAGTCGCCGACCGGCTCCCAGGAGGCGCCGTGGGCGGCGTGCCAGGCGTCCATGGGGGTCCTGCGGGTGGGTTTGAAGAGGGGGCCGCGGGCCTCCCCGGCGATGGCGCCGAGGCTGAAGGGGGTCCAGGGCGGGCGGAAGGTGGTGGTTCCGACCTGCGGGATGGGGGCGCCGCGGGCCTGCGCCAGCACGGCGAGGCCGGGGACGTTGGAGAGCTTCCCCTGGTCGGTGGCCATGCCGAGTGTGGTGTAGCGCTTGGCGTGCTCGACGCTGTGGTAGCCCTCCTGCGCGGCGAGGCGGATGTCGGAGACCTTCACGTCGTTCTGGAAGTCCACGAAGGCCTTGGCGGCGAGCTTCGGCGGGATCTTCGCCGGGACGGTCCAGACGGGGGCGAGGGGCTCTTCGGGGTCGGCCGTGGCGCGGGGGGCGGTTCCGGCATGGTCGGGGCCGCGCTCCACCCCCGCCTCGATGGCGGCGCGCAGGCCGGCGTCGAAGGCGTCGGCGAGGGCGCCCTCGGCCTCGATATGGCCCGTGGCGGCGCCGGCGGGGAGGACGAATCCGGTTCCGTCGGCGCCGTGGGGCGGGCGCGCGGGGTCGGGGCGGAAGAGGGCGCGGGCGTCGTCCCAGATCAGCTTGCCGCCGCAGTGGCTCCAGAGATGGACGGCCGGCGACCAGCCGCCGGAGACGGCGAGGCAGTCGCAGCGAATGGCGCGGTCGACGCGGCCGTCGCCGTCCACGGGACCGACCTCCACGCCCGTAAGGCGCCGGCGGCCCAGCGCGCGGACGGGGCCGCGGCCGGCGAGGATGCGGATGCCGGCGGCGCGGGCCTTCTCGGGAAGGGCGCCGCGGGGGTCCGGGCGGGCGTCGAGCACGGCGGGGACGGAGAGGCCGGCGGCGTGGAGGGCCAGCGCGGTGCGGTAGCCGTCGTCGTTGTTGGTGGCGATGACGGTGCGCTCGCCGCAGGCGACGGCCCAGAGGTCCAGGTAGTCGCGCACGGCGCTGGCGAGCATGACGCCGGGGCGGTCGTTGCCGGCGAAGGCGAGCGGACGCTCCAGCGCGCCGGTGGCGGCGACGATGCGCCGGGCGCGGACGCGCCAGAGGCGCTCGCGCGGCAGGTCGGCCCCCTCGGGGGCCGCCTCCCCGCAGCTTTCCAGCAGCAGGGCGTAGCCGTGGTCGTAGACGCCGGCGGCCTGGGTGCGGGGGCGCAGGGTGACGTTGGGCAGGCGCTCCAGCTCCGCCAGCGCGTCGGCGACCCAGTCGGCGGCGGGGCGGCCGTCGATCTCCACGCCGTCGGTGGGGGCGCGGCCGCCCCACCAGGCGTTCTGCTCGGCCAGCAGGACGCGGGCGCCGGCGCGGCCGGCAGCGAGGGCGGCGGCGAGGCCCGCCGTGCCGCCGCCCGCCACCAGCACGTCGCACTCGACGCAAAAGTGCTCGTAGCGGTCGGGGTCGGGCTTGTCCGGCGCGCGTCCGAGGCCGGCGGCGCGGCGGATGACAGGCTCGAAGAGGTGCTTCCACGCGGCGCGGGGGTTGATGAAGGTCTTGTAGTAGAAACCTGCGGGGACGAGGGGGGCGAGGGCGGCGTTGGCCTCGCCGACGTCGAACTCGAGGCTGGGCCAGTGGTTCTGGCTCTCGGCGATCAGGCCGGGGCGCAGGGGCTGGGTCGTGGCGCGAGTGTTCGGGGTGCGCCGGGCGCCGGCGCCGATGGTCGCCAGTGCGTTGGGCTCCTCCGCGCCGGCGGCCACGGCGCCGCGCGGGCGGTGATACTTGAAGCTGCGGCCCATCAGGACGTGGTCGGCGGCCAGCAGGGCGGAGGCGAGGGTGTCGCCTTCAAGGCCCTGCAGGGGCGCCCCGTTCCAGCGGAAGGGGCGCGGGGTGGAGCGGTCGATCAGGCGGCCGCCTTCGGGCAGACGATGGGCCATGGCTCAGCCCTCCCCGAACGGTGAGGCCCAGTCCGGGCGGCGGGCCCGGATGCGCTCCAGAATCGCCTCGGGCGGGCGGCGCCTGTCGGCGGGGTAGGCGCCGAAGACCTCCAGCGTGGCGGTGCACCGGGCGAGGTGGAACCATTTCCCGCAGCCGAAGACATGGCGCCAGCGCTCGAAATGCACGCCCTTCGGGTTGGCGCGCTCGTAGAGGTATGCGGCGAAGGCGTCCGGGGAGGCGCCGGGCCCCTCGCGCGTCAGGTGCGCCTCGCCGCCGGGGTGGAACTCCGTCTCCTCCGCCGAGACGCCGCAATGCGGGCAGGTCAGCAGCAGCATGGATGCGCGCCCTCGATGTTCTTGTTGCGTTCCAGTGAAGAATCGAGATAAGAACAAAGAAGGAACACAACGGAGGATCCGCCATGCCCCTCGACGGTTTCCACGCCCCCGCGGCCGATCTCGCGGCGCTTGCGGCCGAGGCGCGGGAGGCGGAGCTCGCGCTCTCGCGCCGCCTGCCCCCCGGAGTGAACTGGATGGAGGCCGAGCCCCGCGACCCCGCCTTCGACGCGGCGCGGGAGGTCTTCCGGGCGGCCCATCGCCGGCTGTGCGCCCTGCGCGACGACGAGGCGGCCGGGGAGGAGGATTCGGACGGCTGGCCGGACGAGCCATTCGGCGACTGAGCGGGGCCCGGGGGCGCCCGTCCATGCGAGGGTGGCAGGGCGGCGCCGGGGCGCCGCCGCGATTCGCGCCGCCGGACGGAGCCGCCCATGACCTCGCTTTCCGCCTTCCTCGAGGCGAACGCGCCTTTTATCGCCCTGGCGCTGCTCGTGCTGCTTGCGGGCGGCCTGATCCTGCGCAGGCGGCGCAGCCTGCGCCGGCGCGGCCGGCGCCGCCGCGGGCCGGGGGTCGGACCGGGCCGGGGCGAGCCGGGCGAGCCCGGGCCCGACGGAGATGCGGACGGAGACGGGCCCGATTGAGGCGGGTCCGCGGCCCAGGCGGAGCGATCCGGGCGGGGGCGCCACGCCTGTCCGCGCGGCGGGCTCAGCCGCCCTCGGCCTCGATATCGGGCAGCTTGATCTCGAGGGAGGGCTCGTCCTCCTGGAACGGAAGATTGTCGGTGTAGGCGAGGACGCCGATGCCGATGGCCAGCACCAGCGCGGCGCCGGCCAGGAAGGCGAGCGCGGAATTGGATCGATTGCCGTCGTCGGGCATTCAGGGTCCTCCGTGGTTTCGTTCCGGCGCGAAACACGTCCGCGCCCGGTTTCGTTCCGGAACGATCGCAGGCGCCGGCTCGCCGCCGGGGCCGTCAATGCGCCACCGCGGCGGCGACCGACTCGTCGATCATCCGCCCCTCCCGGAAGCGCTCCAGCCCGAACGGCGCGGCGACAGGGTCCTCGCCCGTCGCCACCAGCCGCGCCATGGAGAAGCCGGAGCCGGGGATGGCCTTGAAACCGCCCGTGCCCCAGCCGCAGTTGATGAAGACGCCCGGAACCGGCGTCCTGCCGATGATGGGGGAGCGGTCTCCGGTCATGTCCACGATCCCGCCCCACTGGCGCAGCATCCGCAGGCGGGAGAGGATCGGGAAGGTCTCGCACAGGGCGCGCACCGTCTCCTCGGCGTGCTGGAAGGAGCCGCGCTGGGTGTAGTTGTTGAACCCGTCGGCGCCGCCGCCGATGACCATCTCGCCCTTGTCGGACTGGCTGAGATAGCCGTGGACGGTGTTGGCCATCACCACGATGTCCATGGCGGGCTTGACCGGCTCGGAGACGAGGGCCTGGAGGGCGACGGACTCGACCGGCAGGCGGAAGCCCGCCATCTCCGCCAGAACGCCGGAATGGCCGGCGACGATCAGGCAGAGCTTGCGGGTCCGGATCTCCCCGCGCGCGGTGCGCACGCCGCGCACCCCTTCGGCGTCGCGGTCGATGCCGGTGACCTCGCAGTTCTCGATGATGTCCACGCCGAGCGCGGAGGCCGCGCGGGCATAGCCCCAAGCGACGGCGTCGTGGCGGGCCGTGCCCGCGCGGGGCTGCCAGAAGCCGCCGAGGACGGGGTAGCGCGGGCCCTCGATATTGAGGATGGGGCAGAGCCGCTTCGCCTCACGGGGCGAGATCATCGCGGTCTCGATCCCCTGCAGGCGGTTAGCGTGGGCGGTGCGGTGGAAGGCGCGGCGCTCATGCTCCGTCTGGGCGAGCATGAGGACGCCGCGCGGCGAGAACATGATGTTGAAGTTCAGCTCCTGGCTCAGCGTCTCGTAGAGGCGCCGCGAAAGCTCGTAGATCGCGGTGGAGGGATCGCGGAGGTAGTTGGAGCGGATGATGGTGGTGTTGCGCCCGGTGTTGCCGCCGCCGAGCCAGCCCTTCTCCAGCACCGCCACGCGGCGGATCCCGTGCTCCTTCGCCAGGTAGTAGGCGGTGGCCAGCCCGTGGCCGCCGCCGCCGACGATGACCACGTCGTACTCGGCCTGCGGCTCGGGAGAGCGCCAGGCCCGGCGCCAGCCGTCATGACCCGAGAGCGCATGGCGCGCGAGGGCGAAGACCGAGTAGCGCATCATGGGCGGCGAACCCTCCCGGGGCTGCGAAAGGCGGCGCGGGGCGCTCGGGGCCCGCTTCGCGCAGCAATGCCCCAGCGCCGGACGGGCCGCGGTCACGGAAGCGCCGCCTCGGTCCCTGAAAGCGACAGGCTTTCGCAGGGCTTCGCGGCGGCCCCGGAGCGGGGCGGTCCCGCGGGCGGGCGAGGCGGCGGGCGCAGCCCGGCGCGAGGCCCCTGCGGGGCCGCCGCCGGCGCGGCGGAGCGCCTCACGCCCCGTTCAGTGGACGCCGCCGCGCCCCCCGGCTAGGGTCGCGCGGCCCGGACGGCCCGCCCGTCCGTCGAGGACAAGAAACCGGACGCTCATGCTCTTCTGGATCGCCGCCGCCGGCGCCGCCCTGATCGCCGCGCTATGGCTCATCCGCCCGCTGCTGCTCGCCCGCCGCGAGGCCGCCCCGCGCGCGGCGCACGACCTGCAGGTGTTCCGCGACCAGCTCCGGGCCGTGGACCGGGACCTGGAGCGCGGCGTGCTGGCCGAGGCG
>JBNJGE010000034.1:6791-21495 GCA_051747505.1 Pseudomonadota bacterium
CTCGCGCCGCCTGCTCGCCGCCGCCTCGCAGGCCGAGCGCGAGGCCGTCGCCGCGCCGGCGCCGCGGGGGGCTTCCCGGGCGCTGGCCGCCGTGCTGGTGATCGCCGTTCTGGGCGGGGGCGGGGCGCTTTACGCCGTGATCGGCCAGCCCGGCGCGCCGGACCGGCCGCTGGCCGCGCGCATGGAGGAGATGCGCGAGGCGCAGTCGCGCCGCCCCTCCCAGGCCGAGGCCGAGCGGCTTTACGCCGAACGCCTCGAAACGCAGCAGGGCGAGCTGCCCGAGCCGCCCGCCACCGCCGACGACGAGCGCCTGCGCGAGCTGGTCGGCCGGCTGCGCGGCATCCTGGAGGAGCGGCCGAAGGACATCCGCGGCCGCCGGCTGCTGGCCGACAGCCTGATGCGCCTCGACGACCTTTCCGGGGCGCGCGCGGCGCTGCAGGAGGTGGTGGACCTGCAGGGCGAGGGCGCGCCCGCCGGGGACCGCGCGGCGCTGGCCGAGGCGATGGTGCTCGCCGCCGGGGGCTATGTCTCGCCGGAGGCCGAGCGGCAGCTGCGGCTGGCGCTGCAGGCGGACCAGTCCGAGCCGGTGGCGCGTTACTACGCCGGGCTCGCCTCCGCCCAGGGCGGAAACTACGAGCTGGCCCTGAACTTCTGGCGCGGGCTGCTGGAGGAGGGGCCGGAGGACGCGCCCTGGATCGCCCCGATCCGCGCCCAGATCGGCGAGCTGGAGCAGGCGGCGCGGGAGGCCTCCGGCGCGCCGGCCGCGCCGGCCATGCGGGGGCCGGACGCCGGGGACATGGAGGCCGCGCGCGACATGGCGCCCGAGGACCGGGCGGCGATGATCGAGGGGATGGTGGCCCGGCTGGAGGGGCGCCTGGCCGAGGAGGGCGGCCCGCCGCAGGACTGGGCCCGGCTGATCCGCGCCTACGGGGTGCTGGGGCGCATGGAGGACGCCGCGCGCATCTGGACCGACGCGCAGCGCGCCTTCGCCGAGGCGCCGCCCGAGGTGCTGGAGCGGCTGGAGGCGGCGGCGCGCGAGGCCGGCGTCGAGACGAAACAATGAGCGCCGACATCCTCGGGGATGTGGCGGAGCTTCTGCCCCGCCTCCGCCCCGGCGCCCAGCTGGCGGGGCTGGATCTGGGCGACAAGACGATCGGTGTGGCCGTCTCCGACGGGATGCGCCGGATCGCGACGCCGCTGACCACGGTGCGCCGGAAGAAGTTCACGCAGGACGCGATGAAGGTGCTGGAGGCCGTGGAGGGCCGCGAGGTCGGCGGCTGGATCATCGGCCTGCCGGTGAACATGAGCGGCGACGAGGGCCCGCGCGCCCAGTCCGCCCGCGCCTTCGCGCGCAACTTCTCGCGCCTGGTCGAGGCGCCGATCGCGCTGTGGGACGAGCGGCTGTCCACGGTGGCCGCCGAACGGGCGCTGCTGGAGGCGGATACATCCCGAAAGCGTCGCGCGGAGGTGATCGACCACGTCGCCGCCGCCTATATCCTGCAGGGCGCGCTGGACCGGCTGGCGGCGCTGGAGGGGCGGGGATGAGCGACGAGGTCTGGAAGCGCGACGAGATCGAGAGCCCCTGCGTGCAGGTCTGCGTGCTGCATCCGGGGGCGGGACTCTGCGTGGGCTGCTATCGCACGGGCGAGGAGATCGCGGCCTGGTCGCGCCTCAGCCCCGAGCGGCGGCGCGAGATCATGGCCGAGCTTCCGGGGCGCGCGTCGCGGCTGAGGGCGCCGGCCAACCGGCCCTCCGCGCGCCGCCGCCGCTGAGGCGGCGGCCGCGGGCGCGGGTCTCAGGCCGCCTTCGGGACCACTTCCGCCAGCGCCTCCTCGACCAGCTCCGGCCCAGCCCCGGGACGGTGGGAGGCCTCGGACAGGACGCGGCGCCAGCGGCGCGCGCCGGGGCGGCCGTGGAAGAGGCCGAGCATGTGGCGGGTGATGCGGTGCAGCCGCTCGCCCGCGGCCATCTCCTCCTCTATGTAGTCCGTCATGGCGCGGGCCACGGCGGTCTCGTCCGGGTCCGGGCCGGGCGCGCCGAAGAGGCGGCGGTCGGCGGCGGCCAGGATCGCGCCGGGCTCGTGATAGGCGGCGCGGCCGATCATCACGCCGTCGAGCCCCTCGGCCAGGAGCGCCTCGGCCTGATCGAGGCTCGCGACGCCGCCGTTGACGACGATCTCCAGATCCGGGCGGCGGCGCTTCTGGGCGATGACGAGGGCGTAGTCGAGGGGCGGGACGTCGCGGTTCTGCTTGGGGCTGAGCCCCTGCAGCCAGGCCTTGCGGGCGTGAACGGCGAAGCTGCGCACGCCGGCCGCTGCCATGCGGTCGATGAAGTCGGGCAGGACATGGGCGGGGTCCTGGTCGTCCACGCCGATGCGGCTCTTGACGGTCACCTCCGGCCCGCCGGCGGCGGCGCTGGCCTCCTGCATCGCGGAGAGGCAGTCGGCGACGCGCTGCGGCTCGCGCATCAGGCAGGCGCCGAAGTCGCCGCCCTGCACCTTGTCCGAGGGGCAGCCGACATTGAGGTTGATCTCGACGTAAGGATACCGCGCGGCGATGCGCGTGGCCTCGGCCAGCGTCGCGGGGTCCGAGCCGCCGAGTTGCAGCGCCACCGGCCCCTCGCGCTCGGGCGAGAAGCTTAGCAGGCGGTCGGCGTCGCCGCGCGCAATGGCCGAAGCCACCACCATCTCCGTGTAGAGCAGCGTCCGGCGCGAAAGCATCCGATGGAGGACGCGGCAGTGCCGGTCGGTCCAGTCCATCATCGGGGCGACGGACAGGCGCCTCTCCACGGGCCGGGCGCGGGCGTGCGGATTTTCGCGGCTCTGCATCCGGGCTCCTTCGCAGGTCGTCTTTCGTCGCGGGCGGCGTCGGGGCGGCGGCGCCCTGCCCCGTGGGCGCGTCCCCGACCCGGGGCGGCGCAGGGGGAATATCGGTTGCGCGACGTCGAAGCTCAAGCCGACCGGGGCGCCGCGGGCGGAGGCGGCGCGTTTCAGCCCGCGGCGGCGCGGGGCGGGAGGGTTTCGCGCCGGGCGGCCATCCAGGCCTCGAGCCGGTCGGCGGCGGCGGCGTCGAGGCGCAGGCCGAGCTTGCTGCGCCGCCACAGCACGTCCTCGGCCGTGCGCGCGTATTCGCGCGACATCAGCCAGTCGACCTCGGCGGCGGTGAGCGTGGCGCCGAAATCCTCGCCCAGATCCGCGGCGGTCCGGGCCTCGCCCACGACCTCGGGCGCCTCCGTGCCGTAGGCGCGGACGAGCCGGCGGGCCCAGCCCTCGTCCAGGAAGGGGAAGCGGGCGCGCAGATCGCTGACAAGCGCCTCGACCCCGTCCACCGGGAAGTCCCCGCCCGGCAGGGGCGCGCCGGCGGTCCAGGGGCCCGGCAGGTCGGGGAAGACGGCGCGCAGGCGGTCCATCGCGCTCTCGGCCAGGCGGCGATAGGTGGTGATCTTGCCGCCGAAGACGCTGAGACAGGCAGGGCCGTCCGTGTCCAGCGACAGGACGTAGTCGCGGGTGGCGGCGGTGGCGGAGCTGGCGTTGTCGTCATGCAGCGGGCGCACGCCGGAATAGGTCCAGACGATGTCGTCCTCGGTCACCGGCTCGCGAAAGTATTCGGAGGCGAAGCGCAGGAGGTAGTCTTGTTCTTCCGGGGTGCAGACGGCCTCGGAGGGGGGGGCGTGATGCTCCTCGTCGGTGGTGCCGATCAGGGTGAAGTCGCCCTCGTAGGGAATGGCGAAGATGATCCGGCCGTCGGTTCCCTGGAAGAAGTAGGCGCGGTCATGGTCGAACAGGCGGCGGGTCACGATGTGCGAGCCGCGCACGAGGCGCAGACGCTCCCGGCTGTCGAGGCCGGCGACGTCGCGGATCACCCGCCCGGCCCAGGGGCCGGCGGCGTTGACCAGGGCGCGGGCGAAGACCGTCTCCTCGCCGCCCCCGGCGCGCTCCAGGCTCACGCGCCAGAGGCCGTCGCGGCGCTCGGCGGCGGCGACGCGGGCGCGGGTGAGGATGCGCGCGCCGCGGGCCTCGGCGTCGCGGGCGTTGAGGACGACGAGGCGCGAGTCCTCCACCCAGCAGTCGGAATACTCGAAGGCCCTGCGATAGACGTCCTTGAGGGGGCGGCCGGCGGGGTCCTTCGTCAGGTCGAGGCTGCGGGTTCCGGGCAGGATGCGGCGGCCGCCGAGATGGTCGTAGAGGAAGAGCCCCAGACGGATCATCCAGGCGGGGCGGCGGCCCTTCAGCCAGGGCATGAGCCGGGAGACGAGGCGCGAGGCGGGGGTCTCGGCGTCGAAGCGCATGTCCGGCCGCAGGGGCAGGACGAAGCGCATGGGCCAGGAGATGTGGGGCATGGCGCGCAGCAGCGCCTCGCGCTCCTCCAGCGCCTCGCGCACGAGGCGCAGCTCGAAATGCTCCAGGTAGCGGAGCCCGCCGTGGAACAGCTTGGTGGAGGCGGACGAGGTCGCCCGGGCGAGGTCGCCCTGCTCGGCCAGGGTGACCGAGAGGCCGCGGCCGGCGGCGTCGCGGGCGATGCCGCAGCCGTTCACGCCGCCGCCGATCACGAAGAGATCGACGGGTTCGGACTGAGTGCCCTTCGCGGACATGCGCGGTCCTCCCTGCGGGCGGCGGGACGCTCGCTTCATCCTGTAGCCCGGCGTCCGCCGCCTCAAGCGGCATGTTCGCCTTCCTTCGCCGAGCCCGCCTGCGACCGGTCCGGCGTCCCCCGGTCAGTCCTCCATGATCGCCACGGCGCGGGTGAAGCCGGCGGAGGCCGCCTTGATCTTCACCGGAAAGCAGCAGACCGTGAAGCCGCTGGGGGGCAGGCTTTCGAGGTTCGACAGCTTTTCCATGTGGCAGTAGCCGATCTCCATCGAGGCGCGGTGGCCCTCCCAGATGATGGAGGGGTCGTGGGTCTCCGCCCAGCGCTTCGCGGTGTGGGAGAAGGGGGCGTCCCAGCTCCAGGCGTCGGTGCCGGTGACGCGCACGCCCTGCTCCAGCAGCCACAGCGTCGCCTCGCGGCCCACGCCGCAGCCGCGGTCCACGTAGTCGGGCTGGCCGTAGGCGGCGCCGGCGGAGGTGTTGACCAGCACGATGTCCAGCGGCTGGAGGGCGTGGCCGATGCGCTTGAGCTCGGCCTCCACGTCGGCGCGGGAGGCGACGTAGCCGTCCTCGAAATGGCGGAAGTCGAGCTTCACGCCGGGGTTCATGCACCACTCCAGCGGAACCTCGTCGATGGTCCAGGCGCGCTCGCCTTTGTTCATGGTGGAGTGGTGGTGGTAGGGCGCGTCGAGATGCGTGCCGTTGTGGGTGGCCACGCGCAGGAACTCGACGGCCCAGCCTTCCCCGCCCGGAAGGTCCTCCTTCTTCAGGCCGGGGAAGAAGGAGGCGACCTGCCCGGCGGTGTCGGCGTGGGCGTGGTAGTCGATCTCGGGCAACATGATCGGCGGGTCGGAGGCGATGTCGGCCTCCAGCGCCACGGAGATGTCTATGAGGCGGCGGGGCATTTTCGGCTCCTTTCTCAGGGGACGAGGCCGGTGGCGAGGCCGGGGAAGACGAGGACGAGGCCGAGCACGACGAGCATCATGGCCACGAAGGGCGCGGCGCCGAGGAAGATGTCGCCGAGCCCGATGGAGGGGTCGTCCAGCGTGGACTTGATGACATAGACGGAGATGCCGAAGGGAGGCGTCAGCAGGCCGATCTCCACGGCGATGACGGTGACGATGCCGAACCAGACCAGGTCCACGCCCATGGGCTGGATCACCGGCAGCATCAGGGGCACGAGGATGAGCATGATGGAGGCGGAATCGAGGATCATCCCCATCGCGATGACCACCGCGAGATAGACCAGCATCAGGCCCCACAAGCCGAGATCGGCGGCGAAGGCGGCCTCGCCCAGCCCGGCGGGCACGCCGGAGAAGGCGAGCATGCGCGAATACATCTGCGCGGCGATCAGCAGGAAGCAGACGGAGGCGGTGACCAGCCCCGTCTCGACCAGCACGCGCCAGAGGCCGGCGAGCGTCAGGCGGCGGCGGGCGAAGCCGATGGCGAGGCCGCCGATGGCGCCCATGGCGCCGGCCTCCACGGGCGTGAAGACGCCGGCGTAGATGCCGCCGAGGACCAGCAGGATGAGGGCGGCGATGGGGGCGCCGCGGCGCAGGAGGTCGGCGCCGGACAGGCCCGCCTCCGGCTCGGCGTCGGGGCGGCCGACGAAGCGCGGGGCGAAGGTGGCGAGCGCCACGATGCCGACGGCGAAGATGGCCGCCAGCGCGAGGCCGGGGCCGATGCCGGCGAGGAACAGGTCGCCGATCGATTGCTCGGTGATGATGCCGTAGAGGATCAGGAGCAGGGAGGGCGGGATCAGCATGCCCAGGACCGAGGAGCCGGCCACCACGCCGACGGCGAAGCGGGGGGCGTAGCCGTGGCGGATCATCTGGGGCACGGCGATGCGGGTGAAGACTGCGGCCGAGGCGATGGAGATGCCGGTGATGGCCGCGAAGATGGCGTTGGCGCCGACCGTGCCCACGCCGAGGCCGCCGCGGACGCGGCGGAACAGGGCGTTGGCGACGTCGAAGGCGTCGCGGCCCAGCCCGGCCTCCGAGACGATGAAGCCCATCAGCACGAAGAGGGGGACGACCCCGAAGAAGTAGCTGGAGATGGCGTCGTTGGCCGCCAGCGCCAGCAGCTTGGAGGCGAGCTCGGGCGAGCCCTTGATGGCCCAGACGCCGAGGAAGGAGCACAGGATCAGGGCGACGGGCACGAACAGGCCCGCCATGACGAGCACGCCCATGGCGGCCAGCGCGGCGAGCCCGATCTCGAAGGGCGTCATGCGCGCCCCATGTGACGGCGGGCGATGCGGGCCAGGAACTGGAGGGCCAGCATCGTTCCGCCGATCAGGATGACCGCCTTCACCGGCCAGGTGGGGGCGGTGAAGTCGCCCACGGCGCCGACGAACTCGCCCCGCTGCCAGGCGCGCAGGAACAGGGGCCAGGTGGCGTGGACGATGATCAGCACCACCGCGGCGGAGACGAGGTCGAAGAGCGTGTCGAGCGCCCGGCCCAGGCGGGGGGCGCGGACCTCCAGCAAGCGCGGCAGGGCCTCGGAGCGGGTCATGCGCCCGGCGCGGACGGCCCGCGGGATCTGCAGGAAGACGATAGCGACGATGGACAGCGAGACGATCTCCGGCACGCCGGAGACCGGCGCGCCGAAGAGGTTGCGCCCGGCCACGTCGAGGCCGACCAGCGCGGTCAGGGCGAGGATGAGGAGGGATCCGGCGACGTTCAGCGCCTGCGCGAAGCCGTCGAGCCAGCGCAGCGCGAGGGGGTCCCGCGCCGCGCCGTCCTCCGCCCCGGGCGGGTGGGTCATTCCTTGTCCCAGTCGCGCAGCGGCTCGGCCCCGGCCTCGCGCATCGCCTCCATGTAGAGGGACAGAATCTCGGTGCCGGGCCTGCCCTGCTCGTCGAGCTGCTCGGCCCAGGTCTTCGCGGCGTTGTC
This sequence comes from Pseudomonadota bacterium, assembly GCA_051747505.1. Classification (GTDB taxonomy): domain Bacteria; phylum Pseudomonadota; class Alphaproteobacteria; order Rhodobacterales; family Rhodobacteraceae; genus Albimonas. The sequence continues at coordinate 14,268 of JBNJGE010000034.1, forward strand.
CATGCCCTCGGCCCAGGCCTCGCGCATGCCCTCGGGGGCGTCCTGGATCGTGGCGCCCTGCTCGGCCATGGTCTTGAAGGCGTTCTCGACCGCCGCTTCCAGCTGGTCGTGATACCAGGTCTGCGCGGTGTCGGCGCCGTCCTTCAGGGCCGTCCGCACCTCCTCCGGCAAACCGTCATACCACGCCTGGTTGGCGCAGAGCGCGCCGGCGTACTGGGCGCCGAGGCCGACGCGGGTGACGTGGGGCGCCACCTCGTGCAGCTTGCCCGGCAGGGCGGCGGAGGCGAAGACGATGACGCCGTCGTAAACGCCCGTCTTGATCTCGTTGTAATAGGTCGTGAGGTTGCCGGAGACGCCGACCGCCCCGGTCCCCGACAGCCAGTTTATGGCCGGGCCGGGGGCGGCGATCTTGCGGCCCTCCAGGTCCTCCAGCCCGTCCACGGGGAAGGTGGTCATCAGCAGGTAGTCGTCGATGCCCACGGGGGCGCCGAGATAGACGACGTCGTTCTCGGCGTAGGCGCGGGTCATGGCAGGCTCCTCCTCGTGGAGCCGGTCCATGGTGTCCGAGACGAGGCGCACGTCGTCGGTGACGAAGGGCGTGTAGTAGGTGACGTTCTGCACGGCCAGCTTGGCGGGGTCGAAGAGCGACTGGCAGACGCCGATCTCGGCGAGGCCCATGCCCACGGCCTCCAGCTCCTCCCCCACGCCGGCGATGGCGCCGCCGAACTGGTTGGTGAACGTGATGGAGTGGCCGGAGACCTCAAGCGCGGCCTGCACGGCGGGCTCGAACGACTCTTCGATCATCCGCACCCAGCGGAAGACCGGCGGATGTCCGGCGGCGACGGTGGCGGAGACGTCCTCGGCCGGCGCCCGGGCGGGGGCGGCGACGACCAGCCCGGCCAGCGCCGCGGCGGCGATGCGGTTCATGCGATCCTCCCTTGGCTCATGGCGCGGCCGCCGGACGGGATCTGCGCCCCGCGCCGACGCGCGCGGGCGGGAGAATGCCGCATCGGACGGGCCGCGTCGAGCCGCGCTCAGACGGTCGCCACCGGCGTCACGGGGGAGCCGACGGCGCCGGGCAGGCGCAGGGGCGGCGCCGTGAGCAGGAAGCGGTTGCGCCCGTTCTCGCGCAGCCAGGCGGCGAGTTCGCTGAGATGCCACAGCTCGCCCAGATGGACGCCGAGTCTGAACAGGCAGTGCTCGTGCAGCGGCAGGGCGGCGTGCTTGCCCTCGCCGGGTCGGGAGGGGTGGCCTTCCACGGCGTAGTTGTCGGCGATGATGACGGCCACGCCGCTGTCGGTGATCCATTGCTGGAGCTTCGGGTCACGGCCGTCGAGGACGGCGCAGGCCTCGTGCAGGATGTCGGGGTCGGGGTTGCGCCGCATCTCCAGAACCTTGCGGGCGAAGCCGGTGTGCAGGCAGAGCATGTCGCCCTCCTCCACCGTCACGCCGTCGGCATCCATGACCTGCATGAGGTCGTCGTAGCCGACGAATTTCCGCGGGGTCTCGGGGAAATGGGCGGCGAGATCGACCATGACGCCGCGGCCCTGGACGCCGGTGGCGGCCATGTTCTCGATGCCCAGCCGGTCGGCGTGGGAGCCCTCGTAGGCGGAGCAGCCCTCCCCGTGGCTTTCGGGGCCGTGCCCCTCGGGGCCGTGGATGTGCTCCCCGCCCCGCCAGCCGTTGTAGTAGACGACCTCCGCCTCCCCGTCGCCGTCGGCGTCGAAGAGGCCCCCGACATGGGCCAGCGCGTCCCACTGGGTGGAGTACTGGGTGTGCAGCAGCACGGCGTCGTCGGAGATGACGTCGGTCTTGTCGGGGATCAGCTCCGCCATGGGCCGGTTGTAGACGGGGGCGGAATCCTCCGGGCGGATGGTGGCGAAGAGGCGGGGCGGGTGGCGGCGGGCGTTGAGAAGGTTGCCGCCGGGATAGTCGAGGGGCAGCGAAAGGCAGAAGACGCGGCCCTCGCGGACCTCCCTAGCCGCGCGGCGCACGTGCTCGGGGGTCAGGAGGGCGAGACGGCCGGTCTGGTCGTCCTCGCCGAAATCGCCCCAGGTGGAGCCCTCGGGGCGGTTGGTCCAGCGCTTGGTCATGGGCGGCCTCAGAACAGCTTCATGAGCTCGACATGGTCGTGCAGCGGCTCCGGCGAGCCCTCGTAGACGACGCCGCCGGTCTTGATGACCATGGCGCGGTCGGCGATGGGCAGGGAGAGCTGCACGTTCTGCTCCACGATCAGGATGGAGGCGCCGAGCTTCTGGTTGATGGTGGAGACGGACTGCATCACGCGCTCGACCAGGTTGGGGGCGAGGCCGATGGAGGGCTCGTCCAGGATCAGCACGCGGGGGCCGTGCATCAGCGCCATGCCGATGGCGAGCATCTGCTGCTGGCCGCCGGAGAAGGTGCCGGCCACCTGGCGCTCCCGCTCCTTGAGGATCGGGAAGAGCTCGTGGACGGCCTCGAGGCGCTCGGGGAGCTTCGAGTGGTCGGTCTCGGCGAAGGCGCCGAGCTGGAGGTTGTCGCGGACCGTCAGGCTCTTGAAGATGCCGTGGCCCTGGGGGACGAAGGCGATGCCGTCGGCCACGTTGGCCGCCGGCGTCCGGCCGGTGATGTCGCGGCCCTCGAGCCGGACCTCGCCCTCCATCGGCTTGATGAGGCCGAAGATGGAGCGAAGCAGGGTCGTCTTGCCCGCGCCGTTGTGGCCGAGGACGAGCAGGACCTCGCCGTCCGACAGGGCCAGGTCCACGCCGTGCACCGCGCGCTTCTTGCCGTAGCCGGCGGCGAGGCCGCGGGTCTCGAGGATGGGGGTCGCGGAGGAGTCGCTCATTTGAAGTACCTCTCCGCGAGCTCGGGGTCGTTCATCAGCTCCTCCGGCGTGCCGGTGGCCATGGCGCGGCCCTCGTCGAGGAACCAGACCACGTCGCAGAGCTCCTTTATGACGTCGAGGTTGTGCTCGATGATGCAGATGGTCTTGCCGTTCTCCGCCAGCTTGCGGATGACGGGGAACACCTCCTCGAGCGTGTTCTTGTCGAGGCCGGACATCGGCTCGTCGAACAGCAGGACCTCGGCGCCGGTGGCGAGAAGGCGGGCGACCACCAGCAGCTTCTCCTCGGCGTAGGAGAGGTCCTCGGCGGTCTCGTGGGCCTTCTCGTCGAGCTCCACGAAGCGCAGGATCTCCATGGCCCGGGCGGCGTTGGCGCGCTCCTCCGCCCGCACCCTGCCGGGGCGGAGATAGAGGGGCAGGACGCGGTCGCCGGTCTGGTTCGGGAGCGCGACGATGACGTTCTCGATCACCGTCATGCGGGTGAACAGCCGCAGGTCCTGGAAGGAGCGGGCGACGCCCCGTCCCACCAGTTCGTGCGGCTTGGCGTTGCCGATGGGCTGGCCGCGCAGAATGATCTCCCCGGCCGTGGGCTGGAGGAAGCCGGTGAGCAGGTTGAAGGCCGTGGTCTTGCCCGCGCCGTTGGGGCCGAGCAGGCCGGTGATGACGCCGCGTTTCAGCTCGATGGAGAAGTCGTCGATGGCGGTGATGCCGCCGAACTGCTTGCGCAGGTTGCGCCCCTCCATGACGACTTCGCCCTTCGCGCCGGAGTCGCCCTCGAAGAGCTTCTCGGCGTCGCTCTCCTCCTTCTCCGCCTCCACGGGGACGAACATGGCGCGCCGGCCGCGGGGCTCGGGCAGAAGGCCCTGGGGGCGGAAGAGCAGGATCACCATCAGCACCACGCCGTAGGCGATCAGGCGCATCTTGTCGGCGATGTCCACCGGCAGGGGCAGGAACTTCAGAAGCTCCGGCGCGATGACCAGGATCGCGGCGCCGACGACCGAGCCCCAGAGATTGCCGGTGCCGCCCAGGATGACCATGGCGAGGATGTAGATGGTCTCGTCGATGGTGAAGCTGTCGACGCCGACATAGGTGAAGTAGCGCGCGAACAGCCCGCCCGCGACGGCGGCGAGGCCGGCGGCCAGCGCGAAGACCGTGACCTTCATGAACAGGATGTTCTTGCCCACGGCCTGGGCGGCGGCCTCGTTCTCCCGCATCGCCCGCAGGGCGCGGCCGAAGGGCGAGCGGGTGAGCCGCCAGGAGAACCAGAAGCAGATGGCCGCCGCCGGCAGGGCGGCGATCAGGAAGCGGTCGGGGGTGTCGAGCCGCATCAGGCCGAGCAGGTCGTAGGCCGGCACGCCTGAGATGCCGTCGGTGCCGCCCGTCAGGCCCTTCCAGTTCAGGATGACCTCGAGGACGATGATCTGCATGGCCAGCGAGATCACCACCAGATAGTGCCCGCTGATCCTGAGCGCGGGCACGGCGATCAGCGCGCTCATCACGGCGGTGAAGACCACCGCGGCGATCAGGGGCAGCGGGAAGGGCAGGCCCAGCGTGACCGTGAGGATGGCGGTGACGTAGGCGCCCAGCGCGTAGAAGGCGGCGTGGGACAGCGCGAACAGCCCGGCGAAGCCGATCAGCAGATTGAAGCTCGTCGCGAGGATCGCGTAGAGGCTGAGCATCACCGCGATGTGGAGGAGGTATTCCATTGCGCGCCCTCCTCAGCGCCGGGCCATGCTGAACAGCCCTTCGGGGCGCAGCATGATCACGAGGTAGAGGACGACGAAGGCGATGGAGTTCTGCCACTCCGTCGGGATTTGCCAGAGGCCGAGGCTCTCCACCAGGCCGACGAGGAAGCCCCCCGCGGCGGCGCCGCGCAGCGAGCCCACGCCGCCCACGATCACAGCCACGAAGCCCATGAACACGGCGTCGAAGCCCATGTGGGAGCTGGCGCCGTCCTTGAGCAGGATGAGGGTGGCGGGGAAGGCCGCGATCAGGGAGCCGATGACGAAGACCAGCAGGCTGATGCGGAAGGTGTCGATGCCCACGACGCGGGCCATGTCGGGGTCGTCCGTCATGGCCAGGATCGCCTTGCCGTAGCGCGAGCGGCGCAGGAACAGGGCGAGGCCGAGGGCGAGGACCACGAAGCTGCCCACCTGCCACAGATGGATCGAGGTGAAGAAGACCGGGCCGAGGAAGAAGATGCCGTACTCGATCTCGACCACCCGCACGCCGGTGCCGAACAGCACGCCGACGAGGTTCTCGAGCACGATGTAGAGGCCCAGCGAGGCGATCAGCGGCACCAGCGGGGGCGCGCGGTTGATCTCCAGCGGGCGGTAGAGGGCGAGGTAGCTGAGCACGCCCAGCCCCACGGCCGCGGCGACGGCGCCCAGCAGCCCGATCCAGATCGGCAGGCCGAGCGCGCCCGAGAGCGCCCATGCGATGTAGGCGGCGAAGGTGAAGATCGGCCCGTAGGCGAAGTGAACGATGCGGGTGGTGGCGAAGATCAGCCCGAAGCCGATCCCCAGCAGCGCATAGTGGCTGCCGTTGATCACCCCGTTGACGAAGAGCTGGAGCAGCAGGTCCATGGATCGGCCTTCAAGACGCGCGCGAGCCGGCGGGGCGGGCGGCCTGGGCCGCCCGCCGTCCTGCCTCGCGCTGCGGGGTCACTCGGCGGAGAGGTACTTGACGAAGGTGGATTCGCCATCCTGGACCTCGAAGAGCGCGACGTTCTTCGACGCCACCCCGTTGTCCTGGTAGGTCATCTCGCCGCCATAGACGCTGTCGAAGGTCGGGTTGTCCCGCATCGCCTCGGCCAGTTTCGCGCCGTCCCAGTAGTCGCCGCCCTTGGCCTTCGCCCGGCGGATGGCCTCGGCGAGGACGTAGACGTTCTCGTAGTAGTTGGCGGCGTAGAACTCCGGGGCCTCGCCGTAGCGCTCCTCGTAGTCGGCCGCGAACTGCTCGGACCACGCGTCGGTCGGCTTGAAGTAGTCGGAGGTGTACTCGTAGCCGTCCGAATGCTTGCCGGCGACCGACTGGATGTCGCTGTTGTACTCGATGCCGATGATCGGCTGGTCCATGCCGAACTCGCGCGCCTTCTTCAGCGCCAGGCCCGGGTCGGGCGAGAACAGCCACAGCGCCAGCCAGTCGGGATTGGAGGCGCGGATCTTGGCCACCTGCGTGTCGATGTTCGCGGCGCCGACCTCCATGTACTCGGTCGCCACGACCTCGCCGCCGTTCTCCTCCCAGTAGGGGGCGACGTTCTCCACGATGCTCTCGCCCGCGTCGGACTTCCAGGCGAGCTGGGCCATGCTCTCGAGGTCGAGCTCCAGCGCCCGCGCCGCGGCCGCCTTGCCGAGGTCGGAGGCGAGCGAGCGGTTGTGGAACAGGTACTTGGAGGCGCCGACCAGCGCCTGGGACACGCCGCCGCCGTTCATCAGCAGGATGCCCTTCTCGTCGGCGATGGGCGCGATGGCGAGCGTGGGCGGCGAGAAGGAGGTGAGCACCGCCTCCACCCCGTGAATGTTGATCAGGCGGTTCATGGCCGAGACGCCTTCCTTGGCGATCCCGGACTTGTGGTCCTCGATCACGGCCTCGAGCTTGATGCCGTCGATGCCGCCCTCGGCGTTGATCTCGTCGACGGCCTGCTGGATGCCCTGCGACATCACCTTGCCGTACCAGTCGGCCTTGCCGCTCATCGCCAGGATGGCGCCGAAGCGGAAGACCTCGGGGTCCTCCTGCGCCTGAGCGGGCGCGGCCAGGCCGCCCAGCGCCAGCGCGCCGGCGGCCAGCCAGGATGTGATCCTGCGGGTCATTGCGTCTCCTCCCCATCGGGCCGCGTGCGGCCCGTTTCATCATTCGTTCGGCCTGCGAACGATTGTTGCCACAACACGGCAAAGCTGGGAGGCGAAGTCAAGGACGGAGTGCGGCCAGCCGGCCCTGCGCGGGCGGGACGCGGCAGGCGAGGGTCAGCGGCCGTCCCCCACGGGTCGGCGCTGCTCGTCCGGCGCGTCCTCCAGCAGATCACGCGCGACGGAGACGACGACCTCCGGATCGACGGTGACGTCGCGCGCGGAGCCATGGCTTTCGCAATCCACCATGCGATGGCGCAGGCCGAGCTGAAGCGAAAGGCCGGCATAGAGCGACTGCCCGGAGTCACGGGCCCGCAGCTCGATCACCGTGCAGGAGGGCGGGCAGAACAGCAGGTTGGTCAACGCCGCGCCGGTGACGGCGATCACGAGCTCCGCGTCGTGGAACAGGCGGACCTGCTCGGCATGAGAATACGTCTCCGGTCGCACGGTCTCGAAGCCAAGCGGCGCCAGCCGGGCCGCCAGGTCGGCTTCGTTCAGCACGCGGCGCGTGGTCTGGCCGGCGCGGCTGATCAGCAGGCGCCGACCTCGCGGCGGGCCC
>JBNJGE010000035.1:0-21423 GCA_051747505.1 Pseudomonadota bacterium
GGGCGGCGGGGGCGGGGTTTCTCGCCGCCGCCGTCGTGCTGTGGCGGATGGCCGACGACCGGCGGCCGCTGCTGCGGGTGAGCCGGGAGGGGCTGGAGGACCGGCTGTTCGGGGCGATCCCGTGGTCGGACATAAGGGGCTACCGGCTGCGAAGCTCGATCATCCATCCCGGCTTCGGCTACGACCTGAAGCCGGGCGTCCGGCCGCCGCGCAACGCGGGGCTGTTCCGGGTCCTGACGGTGATCAACAAGTCCTCCGGCCTGCCGCAGCGGGTGTTTCGCAAGCAGATGATCGCGGGCGGGACGGAGCCGATGCTGCTGGCCTGCCGCGCCGCGCGGCCGGATCTGGAGATGTGATGACGCTGACCCGCTTCGCGCCCTCGCCGACGGGCCTTCTGCATCTGGGCAACCTGCGCGCGGCCTTCTTCAACTGGGCGATCGCGCGCAGGGCGGGCGGGCGCTTCCTGCTGCGCATCGACGACACGGATGCGGGGCGCTCGCGCGAGGAGTTCGTGGAAGCGATCCGGGAGGATCTGGACTGGCTGGGGCTGACGCCGGACGCGGAAGCGCGCCAGTCGGCCCGGCTGGACCGTTACGAGGCCGCGGCGGAGCGGCTGCGCGCGGCCGGGCGGCTCTATCCCTGCTGGGAGACGGCGGAGGAGCTGGAGACGAAGCGCCGCCTCCAGCGCGCGCGGGGGCGACCGCCGGTCTATGACCGGGCGGCGCTGGAGCTGGGCGAGGACGAGCGGGCGGCGCTGGCCGCCGAACGCTCGCCGCACTGGCGGTTCCGGCTGGATCACGAACGGGTGGAGTGGGAGGACGGAATCCTCGGGCCGCGGAGCGTGGATGCGGCCTCCGTCTCCGACCCGGTGCTGATCCGGGAGGACGGGCAGGTGCTCTACACGCTGGCCTCGGCGGTGGACGATGCGGAGATGGGGATCACGGACGTGGTGCGCGGGGCGGACCATGTGACCAACACCGCGGCGCAGATCCAGATCATGCGGGCGCTGGGGGCGGCGCCGCCGCGCTTTGCCCATCACTCGCTGCTGACGGGGCCGGAGGGGGAGCCGTTGTCCAAGCGCGCGGAGTCGCTGACCCTGCGGGCGTTGCGCGAGCAGGGGGTGGAGCCGATGGCCGTGCTGTCGCTGATCGCGCGGCTGGGCTCGGCCGACCCGGTGGAGGCGCGCACGGAGCCCTCGGCGCTGGTCGAGGGGTTCGATCTGTCGCGCTTCGGGGCGGCGCCGACGCGGCTGGACCCGGCGGAGCTGGGGCCGCTTTCGGCGCGCGTCCTGCACGCCATGCCCTACGAGCAGGCGGCGGGGCGGCTGGCGGCGCTGGGGATCGAGGGGCCGCAGGCGCGCGCCTTCTGGGAGGCGGTGCGCGGCAACCTCTCCCGTCTCGACGAGGCGGCGGAGTGGTGGGCGATCTGCCGGGAAGGCGCCGAGCCGAAGGTGGCGCCGGAGGACCGGGAGTTCGTGGCGCAGGCGCTGGAGCTGCTGCCGCCGCAGCCCTGGGGCCCGGAGAGCTGGGAGGAATGGACCGCGGCGGCGAAGGCGGCCACGGGGCGCAAGGGCCGCGGGCTGTTCCTGCCGCTGCGCCGGCTGCTGACCGGGCGCGACTCGGGGCCCGAGATGGCCGCGCTGATGCCGCTGATCTCCGCGCCCCCGCCCTCGCCGCCAGCTTGACGGCGCGCGCCCGGGCGTGGGACGCAATGCGAGGGGCCGCCTGCGGGCGGCGATCGGCGGGGGGAGCGGCGGATGGCCGTCAGCGGCGATGCGGCGGGCGCAAGGCCCGGCTGGCGCGAAACGCTTTCGCGCCTGACGGCCCTCGCCACGGCGCGCCGCGTCATCGGGCTGCTGATCACGCTGGCGGTCTCGCTGGCCGTGATATCGGGGTTCCGGAGCGTGCAGTCGCTCGTCTCGCTGGAGGCGGGGCTGAACGACCGGCTGCGGGTGATCCTCTCGCCCTATTCACAGGAGCAGGACCCGCGCATCTCGGTGCTCACGATCACCGAGGACACGCTGGCGCGCTTTCCCTACCGCTCGCCGGTGGACCGGGGATTTCTCGCGGAGCTGATCGGGCTGCTGGGCGACGCGGGGGTGGAGGCGATCGCGCTCGACATCCTGATCGACCAGCCGACGGAGCCGGAGAAGGACGAGGCGCTGATACAGGCGATCCGCGACTTCGACGGGGCGCTGATCCTCGCCTGGGCGGACGCGCGCGCGGGGCTGCGCCCGCAGCAGGAGGCCTATCTGGCGGAGTTCGCCGAGAAGAGCGGGGCGACGCCGGGCTTCGCCACGGTGATCTACGACGACGACGGGGTGGTGCGCCGCTTCGACGCCCTGCGCGAGCCCGGCCTGCCCCCGGGCATTCCCGCCGCACTGCTGCAGGCCAGCGGGCGGGAGATCGAGCCGAAGAAGGGGCTGGTGGACTGGCGGCGCGAGACGGCGGACGGCAAGACCACCTTCCAGGAGATCCCGGCGCACACGCTGCTAAACCCCGCGCTGCCGAAGGCCATGTTCAGGGGCTGGTTCGGCGGGCGCTACGTGATGATCGGCGCCAATCTGGAGCAGACGGACCGGCACCAGACCTCGCTGGCGGTGGATCCCTTCACCTCCAACCGCACCGCGGCGGGAGTGATCCTGCACGCCCATGTGCTCAGCCAGCTTCTGGATCAGCGGGTGGTGGAGGACTGGAACCTGCGCACGCCCGCGGGGCTGGCCGTGGGCGCGGCGATGGCGCTGCTGGGGGCGGCGGTCGGGATCGCCTCGGTCTCGTTGTTGTGGCGGGGCGCGGGGCTGGTGGCGCTCGGGGCGGGATATGTCGCGCTGGCCGTCGCGCTGGCGGGGCAGGGGGGGCCGTATCTGCCCTTCGCGCCCCCGCTGCTGGGGCTTACGGTCGCCTTCGGGCTGGGGGGCGCGGCGGAGGCCTTCCTGTCGAGCCGGGAGAAGCAGTTCATCCGCGCCGCCTTCTCCCACTACCTGGAGCCGGCGATGGTGGACCGGCTGGCGAAGGACCGCTCCTCCCTGCGGCTGGGGGGAGAGCGCAGGGAGATCTCCTTCATCTTCACCGACGTCGCCGGCTTCACGGACATGTCCGAGACCCTGGACCCGGAGGCGCTGTCGGAGCTGCTCAACGGCTATTTCGACGGCATCGCGGACATCATCGCGCGCCACAACGGATCCATCGACAAGTTCATCGGGGACGCGGTGGTGGCGCTGTTCGGGGCGCTGACCGACGACCCGGACCATGCGCTGAACGCCATCCGCTGCGCCGCGGAGATGGACGAGTTCGCCCAGCGCTACCGGCGCGAGATGGCGCATCTGGGGCTGGGGATCACGCGCATCGGCGTGCATACGGGCGTGGCCTCGGTGGGCAATTTCGGCGGGCGCAGGCGCTTCGACTACACCGCGATGGGCGACGCGATGAACACCGCCGCGCGGCTGGAGAGCGTGAACAAGAGCCTTGGGACGCGGGTGACCGTCTCCGCCGCCGCGCGGGAGGCGGCGCTGCGCTGGTCCGACCCGGCCCGCCCGCTGCCGCCCCTGCGCCCGGTGGGGGAGGTGATGCTGAAGGGCAAGGCGGAGGCGGTGGAGGTCTTCAACCTCGACGCCGGCACCCCGGAGGAGACGCGCGAGGCCTATGCCGAGGCCTGGGCGCTGCTGGACAGCGACCCCGAGGGCGCGCGGGCCCGGCTGGAGGCGCTGGCCGAGACGCAGGCGGGGGCGCTGGACCCGCTGACGCAGCTGCATCTGGTGCGCCTTGCGGCGGGGGAGACGGGAACCCGGCTGTCGGGATAGGGCGGGAAACGCTTGACGTAGCGGCCTGCAACAGCGGATAGTGCTGCTGGGGTGACGGGGGTCCGCCCCGGCTTCACCTTACGTTGCCCGAGTTGGTGTAGACTTTCCCCTTCGTGTTTGTGCCCGGCCTGCGGGCCGAGGCGGCCCGCGCGTTTTCCGGGCGAGCCGGACCGCGTGTCCGGAAGAGATTGGAGAGTGGCCATGAAACGGTCCGTCACAGCCCTGCTCGGCGCCGCCGCCGTCGCGCTGACGGCCCTGCCCGCAGCGGCCTCGGATCTCGTGGTGCTGGAGAGCAACGTGTCCGACTACGCCCCCGGCTCGGTGATCCCGGCCGATCAGGCGGTGTCGCTCGGCGGCTCCGCGCGGCTGGTGATGATCGCCGCGGACGGCTCCACGCGCGAGATCACCGGCCCGTACAACGGCGCCATCGGCGAGGCGGGCGCGGACGCGCCGGGCGCGCTGGAGCGCCTCACGACCGAGCGCGAGGACTCCAACCACGTGGTCGGCGCCATCCGCGCCCCCGCCTGGGATCAGGAGCAGGGCCAGGACTGAGCCGGTCTTCGGACCGGGCGTCGGACGTCGCCCGGGGGCGGTCCCCCGGGTGATTCGGACGTTGCAGATCATCCGGCAAGGCATTGACACGAAATGAAAAAAACCGATCGCGCCCGCCCTTCGGCGGGCGCTTCGCGTTTGACCGTTGCGCGCAGCCGGTGGTAATCGGAACGAAACTTGCCGATTTCTTGACGCGGGGGGACTCCGGGTGGAGAGCGCGACAGACTCGAGGCGCCGCGCGGGCGCGCGCGCCGGGGCGTTCGTCGCCGCCGCGCTGGCCGTCGCCGCGCCTCCGCCCGCCGCGGCGCAGGTCGGGGCGCCGCCCTCGGCCGTCTTCAGCCTGCCCGACGCCGCGCGCGAGCTGCGCCGCACGCAGGACCTGGAGCGCCGCGCCCGCCCGCTCGAGGGCGTGCCGGAGCTGACCTTCACCTCCCAGACCCCGCCGGCCAACGCGGGCGAGATCGCCTTCGCGCTGGAGGAGATCGTGCTGGAGGGCGGCACGATCTATCCGCCGGGGGAGCTGGACGACATCTGGGCCGACCGGCTGGGGGAGCGGATCACGCTGGCGGAGCTGTTCTCCATCGCCGGCCGGATCCAGGCGCGCCACCGCGAGGACGGCTACCTGTTCACCCGCGTGGTCGTGCCCGCCCAGCGCATCGAGGACGGCGTGGCGCGGCTCGAGATCATCGAGGCGGTGCTGACGGTGGTGGAGGTCGAGGAGCCGGCCGCCCCGATCGGCCCCGTGGCCGAGCTCGCGCGCCGCTACGCCGCGCCGCTGGAAGGGCGGCGCAACCCCACGCTGGCCGAGCTGGAGCGGGTGCTGCTGCTGATCAACGACATCCCCGGCATCACCCGCGCGGCCGCCGTGCCCAAGCTGGGGGAGGGCGAGCGGGGGGCGGTGGAGCTCTACATCAACGTGGAGCGCGACGCGCTGGCGCTGACGGTCTTCGCCGACAACCGGCAGTCGCCCATTCTGGGGCGCGGGCTGATCGGGGCGGTGGGGGCGTTCAACTCCTGGTCGCCCTATGGCGACACGACCTCGGTCGCGCTCTTCAACTCAGCCGATTTCGACGACGCCTTCGCCCGGGACTTTCACGAGCGCTGGACGGTGGAGGTCAGCCACAGCCACTATGTGGGCGCGAGCGGGCTGCGGCTGGACGCGACCTTCCTGCGCTCCGAGAGCCGGCCGGGCGGGACCATCGCGGATTTCGACATCAGCGCCGACCAGACCGAACTGACGCTCGCCGCGCGCTACCCGGCGCTGCTGGGGCGCGCGCTGCGCCTCGACGTCTTCGGGGGCTTCGAGGCGATCGAGGTCAACTCGCTGACCCCGGCCTTCGAGATCCTGGGCGAGCCGGTCGGGGAGGACCTGGTGGTGGAGGACAGCCTGCGGGTGGTCTTCCTGGGCGTCGAGGCGCAGCAGCGCGACGCGCTCGGCGCCACCGAGGGGCGGCTGGAGCTGCGCCACGGGCTCGGCCTTCTGGGGGCCAGCGAGGAGGGCGACGCCGATCTCAGCCGCGAGGACGGGCGCGGGCGCTTCACGCTGCTGCGCGGCGAGGTCGAGCGCACGCTGACGCTGAACGAGCATTTCAGCCTGTGGGGCAAGGGGTGGGGGCAGGTGGCCGACGGGCCGCTGCTGGCCTCCGAGGAGATGAGCGTGGGGGGCGGCGACCTGGGCGCGGCCTATCACCCCTCCGAATACGCGGGCGATGTCGGGATCGGGGCCGCGGTGGAGCTGCGCTACGGCGACACCTTCCGCTGGCGGCGCTATTCGGCGCCCTGGGAGGCCTACGGCTTCGCCGACGCGGCCGAGATCCGCAATCTCGACGGGGGCGAGCCGGTCCACGAGAACATCGCCTCCGCCGGGCTGGGGCTGCGGGCGCAGTTCCCCGGCCGCTTCGCGGTGAACTTGGAGCTTGCCAAACCGCTCAATCAGCCGCTCCAATACGACCAGTCCGACAAGTGGCGACTGCTCTTCAGCGCCACGAAGGAGTTCTGAGACATGTCCGCGCCGCGCGCCCCCCGCCTTCGCGCCCGCCTTCTCGCGGGCGCCGCCCTCGCGTTCGCGCTGGCGCCGCCCGCCGGGGCCGGGCCGGAGGGCGGGCAGGTCCGCGCCGGGGCGGGGGAGATCGTCACCGACGGGGGGACGACGACGATCCGCCAGGGCTCCGAGCGGGTGGTGATCGACTGGCGCAGCTTCGACATCGACGCGGACGAGGTGGTGCGATTCCTCCAGCCGGGGCGCGAGGCCATCGCGCTCAACCGGGTCATGAACGGGCTGCCGACGCATATCCGCGGCCAGCTGCTGGCCAACGGGAACGTGTGGCTGGTCAACCCGTCGGGGGTGATGTTCCACGCGGGCTCGGTCGTCGATGTCGGCGGGCTGCTGGCCACAACGGCGGATATCGAGACCGGGCGCTTCATGGCCGGGGACTACGATTTCGACCGGCCCGGGGAGGCCGGGGCGCAGGTGATCAACGAGGGGCGGCTGACCTTCGGCGAGGCGGGGCTCGCCGGGCTGGTGGCGCCCCATGCCGAGAACCGCGGCGTGATCGAGGGGCGGCTGGGGCGCATCGTGGTGGCGGGGCGCGAGAGCTTCTCGGTCGACATCTCCGGCGAGGGGCTGTTCGAGCTGGACCTGCGCGACGCCGCGCCCGGGGAGGCCGGGCGCGCGATCAACAGCGGGCGGCTCTCGGCCGAGGGGGGCGCGGTGCTGATCACGGCGGCCGCGGCGCGCGACGCGGTGGAGGCGGCGATCTCCGTCGGGGGCGTGGTCGAGGCGCGCAGCGCGCGGGTCGGCGAGGACGGCGCCATCGTGCTGGATGCGGGCGAGGGGCGGGCCGAGGTTTCGGGGCGGCTCGACGTCTCGGGCGAGACCGGCGGGACCATCGAGGCCGATGCGGGCGAGATCCGGCTGGCGGAGACCGCCCGGCTCGACGCCTCCGGCGAGGCCGGGGGCGGGCGCGTCCGGCTGGGCGCGGCGCCGGGGGAGGCGACGCCGCCGCCGCGCCGGGTGAGCGTGGCGGAGGGGGCGCGGATCGCGGCCGATGCGGGGGCGTCGGGCGACGGAGGCGAGATCACGCTGTGGTCCTCGCAGGGGACCGTCATGCTTGGGTCGGCCTCCGCCCGGGGCGGCGCGGAGGCGGGGCGGGGCGGCTTCGTCGAGCTGTCCTCGCTGGGCGGGCTGACCTTCGACGGCGCGGTCGATCTTTCCGCCCCGGCGGGGGCGGCGGGGCTGCTGCTGATCGACCCGCGGGACCTGTTCATCACGGACGCGCCCGGCGCCATGCCGGGCGACGGCGACATTCCGGCCGACGACGACCCGGACACGGACTACTACGTCTCCGCCGCCTCGCTGTCGGGCGTGGGCGGGGCGGTCACGCTGCAGGCGCGGCGCGACATCGTGGTCGAGGCCGCGGTGGACAACGACATTCCCAACGCGGTCCTGACGCTGGAGGCGGGCGAGGACATCCTGCTGAACGCGGACCTGTCGATGGCCGGGGGAATGCTGCTGACCGCGGACGCGGATCTTCCGACCGGGGCGGGGGACGGGTCCGGCGCCATCCGGATCGGGCGCGGGGTGACGCTGGAGGCCTCAATCGGGCCGGTGGCCCTGTCGGCGCCCGAGGGAATTGACGGCGCCGCGATGAGCTTCGACGAGCGGCTGACCATCCGCTCGGGCGCCGGCTCGGCGCTGGCGCTGCCGGACGCGGCGCTGGCGGGCGGGCTGGACATCGAGGCCGGCGGGCGGATCGAGGCCGGGCGGATCGAGGCCAACGACCTGCGCCTGATCGGGGCGGACGGGCTGGCGCTGGCCGGGCCGCTGGTGATCTCCGGGCCCGCCGTGCTGGGCGCTGCGGGGGGCGACATCGTCGCTCTGAACCCGGACAACCGCATCGACGGGCCGGTGAACGCGCGCGCGGACCGCGACGCCGCGCCCGCGCCGGGGGACGTGTCGCTGGCGGCGCAGGGGGACCTGGCGCTGGGGATCGTTGCGGGGCGCGACGTCACGCTGAAGGCGGGGGGCGGGATCGCCGGCGGGGGGCGGTTCCGCGCCTCCGGGCGGCTGGACATCGAGGCGGGCGGGGACGTGTCGCTGGGCGGGGCGGGCAACCTGCTGGGGGACCGGCTGGCGATCTCGGGCCGGGCGGCGACGCTGACCTCCATGGCGGGGGTGACGCTGGAGAGCGCCGATCTCTCCGAGCTGACGCTGACGGCCGGAGGCGACGTCACCCAGACGGGGGCGGTCGAGGTCTCGGGCGCGGCGCGCATCGAGACGCCGGGCGCGGTCCGGCTGGAGGACGCGGGCAACGATTTCGGCGGGGCGGTGAGCCTGCGCGCGGAGTCGGCCTCCATCGCCGACCGGAATCACCTGCGGCTGTCCGACAGCCATCTGGCCGGGGACCTGACGGCCCGGGCGGGGGCGGGGGCCACGCCCGTGACGCTGGGCGGGGAGACGGTCGCGACGGCGCTGGTCGTGGAGCGGTCCGGCCTGGGCGGGTCGCTGGATGCGGAGGCCGAGGGGGGGATCGCGGTCCGCGACGTCCTCGCCGGGGCGGCGCGGCTGAAGGCCGAGGGCGACATCGCGCTGAGCGGCGTGTCGGCGGGGCCGCTGAGGGTGATGGCGGCGGGGGATGCCAGCGGTCTGGACGGGGCGCTGCTGCATGAGACGGTTGTCTCGGGACTGCTGACGCTCTCGGCGCCGGAGGCGACGCTGTCGGGCGTCTCGCTGGGCGACGACGCGCTGTCCGCCTCCGTGCCGGGGACGCTCACGCTGCACCGGGTGCGGGCGGCGGGCGATCTGACGGCGCAGGCCGGGGCGCTGCGCGTGGAGCTGGTGGCGGCCTCGGGGGATCTGTCGCTGACGGCGGCGACGGGGGACCTGGCCAGGCTGGCCGATGCGGAGATCGACGGGGCGGCGGCGGCCGCGGGGCCGGGGACGCTGACGCTCGATCTCGGGACGGAGGGGGCGCGGGACATGGCCGCGCCGGGGCTCGCGCCTTACGAGCACCTGCTGGAGAGCGGGGGCGACGTCGCGCTGGCGGCGGCGGGCGACATCCGGCTGCCGGAGGCGGTTGATGGGATCGAGCGGCGGCTGAGGGCGCCGGGGGCGCTGACGCTCGCGGCCGGCGGGGACGCGGTCGTGGCGGCCGCCGGGAACCTGCGGCTGACGGGCGCTGAGACCGGCGGGGCGCTGACGGCGGAGGCCGTCGAAGGGGCGGGGGAGGCCGGCGCGCTGAGCGCGGAGGATCTCGACGTCTCCGGGGCGGCGGCCCTGTCGGCGGAGGCCGGGCTGGAGGCCGCGCGGGTGCGGGCGGAGGCGTTTTCCGCCGGGGCCGGGGGCGATCTGCGGCTGACCGACGCCGCGCTGGCCTCCGCCGATCTCGCGGCAGAGGGGGCGCTGTCGGCGTCCCGGGGCGTGATCTCGGGCGATGCGACGGCTGTCTCGGGAGAGGCGATGGCGCTCTCGCAGCTCTCGGTCGGGGGGCGGCTGGAGGCCGCGGCGGACCCCGACGGGAGCGCGCCGGCGCCGGCGATGACGCTCTCCGGCCTGCGGCTGGGGGCGCTGTCGGCGGATTCGGGCGACGGGCTGGACGTGGATGCGACGGCCGTCTCGGGCGAAGCGGCGCTGCGCGCGCGGCGGGGCGACCTGACGCTGGGCACGCTGGAGGCCGGGACACTGAAGGCGGTGGCGGAGGGCGGAGACATCCTCACGCGGGCCGGGTCCGGCGAGGCGGCGGGCTTCGCCCCGGCGGCGCCGGGCGGCGCGCCGGCGCCGGCGGGCGCCGTGGCCGCGCGGGCCTTCGAGACTCAGCTGCGCGTGGGCGGGCCGGCCTGGTTCGACGCCGCGGGGGCGTTGCGGCTCGTCCACGACGCGGGCGCGGGGCGCGAGGTGGATCTGCGCGGCGCGGTGACGGTCAGCCGGGCGCGCGACATCGCCATCGAGGACGCGGGCGACCTGCTGATCGGCGCGGGGGCGACGGAGCTTCCGGGCGTGGGGGCGATCGGGGAGGGCGGCCTGTTCTCCCGCATCGCCGGGGAGCGTCCGGCGGCGGCGCGGCTGTCGGCGGGCGGGGATATCCTCGACACGTCGGAGGCGATGATCCGCCTGTCGGGCGACCTGATCGCGGAGGCGGGGGGAGACATCCGTCTCGCCTCCGGCCGGCACGACCTGGGCGGGACGGCGGCGGCCTTCGGCGAGGACGTGGCGCTGGCCATGCGCGGGGACCTGCGGCTGGGGCCGGTGGAGGCGCGGGGCGCGTTTTCGGCGCTCGCCAATGCACGCGATGCGGCCGGGCCGGGGGCGATCCGGCAGGTCGGCGCGGCGGAGGCGCCGGCGCTCTCCGCCGATCCCGACGCGGCCTATCTCCGCCGTGAGGGGCCGGTGCGGGTGGCCGGGGCGGCCGACTTCGCGACCGGGGCGCCGGGCTCGCGGACCGCGACGGATGCGGGCGGGGACCTGACGCTGGACGACCCGGAGAACCTGTTCGAGGGCGAGGTCTCGGCGCGCCGCATCTTCGGGGACGTGCTTCTGGTCGAGGAATCCGCGCCCGGCGCGCTGGCGCAGGACGGCCGCGACCTGGGCGAACTGCGGCTGCGCAACCTGGAGGCGGGCGGCGACATCACGCTGCGAAGCTCCGACGACATCGTGCTGCTGGGGCCGCTGACGGAGCTGACCGACGACGAGACGCCTGTCTCACGGCCCGATGTTCCCGCCGCCGCGGGGCCGGAAGGCTGGCGCGAGCAGGGCGAGGCGGGGCTGGCGCTGTCAGATCTGCGCCTGTTCATCGCGGACGGACGCCGGCTCACCCTCGACACGACCGCGGGGGGCGCGGACCCGGCGGGCGGCCTGATCCGCTTCGACCGGCCGGTGGACGGCGCCAACACGCTGACGCCCGACCGCAGCGCCGAGAGCGTGTCGGAGCGCGGCGGGCTGGGGGCGGTGCGACTCGTCGCCGGCTCGGGCCATGTGCGGCTGCGGCATTATTTCGGGGCGGGGGCGCCGCTGGGGCGCTTCGAGATCGTCTCGGCCGGCGACGTCTCGCTGGGCCACACCTACGCCGCGCGCAGCCCCGGGCCCGACGCGCCGGACACCCGTTTCCTGCTGGGCCGCGGGCGGGAGGCCGAGCGCGACATCCTGGTCACCGGCGTGCAGAGCTTCGAAGCGAGCGGGGAGGTGCGCATCTTCACCCCCGGCGGGCTGCTGAACGGCTACGAGCGGGTGAACGACTATTACGGCGTCAATGCCCCCGCGCTGTCCTTCGGCGCCGTCATCGAGCCCGAGAGCCTGAGCCTGTTCGGCTTCATCGGCGACAGCAGCCGGCGCGCGGCCGGCCTCTATCCGGTCGGCCCGCGGGGGCCGGAGTTCAAGCTCAACGGCTGCGTGATCGGCGACGTGCAGGACTGCACCGGGGTCAGCGCGCCGCGGGTGCTCAGCATCGTGCGGCTGGAACGGCCGGAGATCCTCAATGTCGAGGAGGAGGACCTGCTGGAGCTGTTCGTCAGCTACGGCAACGAGGAGCTGTGGGGGCTGCCGCCGGGCTACTTCCTCGACATCGACCTCGACGAGGTGCGTCGCGCGGCCAACCGCCAGGCGTCCGCCCGCCCGTCCCCGGCGCAGGAGGAAGAGGAGGAGAGATGATGCCGCGCGCGCTCGCCCGTCTGGCCGCCGCGGCGGCGGCTCTGGTCCTGGTCGCCTGCGAGGGCTCGATCCCGCCCATGCGGCAGGTCGCCTCCGACGAGCCCGGCGCCGTCTGCCGCAAGGTGGACGACGCCCTGCTGCGCGGCCAGCGCAACAGCTTCGGGCTGAACTTCCGCGCCGCCGAGGACGCCTTCGCGGAGCTGCTCTCGCTCTACGATCTGGAGGACGTGACGGCGCTGTGCCCCGACGCGCCCTCCCGCGCCTTCGTGCTGATGAACCAGGGGCTGGCCCATTCCAGCCAGGAGCGGTTCGTGACCGCGGACGGGCTGTTCAACCGGGCCGAGGACCTGCTGGAGACGGAGGAGGCCGGCCGCGCGGACGCCGGGCGCGACCGCGCGCTGCTGACCGCCTACCGGGCGCAGGACCAGCTCAACCGCTCGCTCCTGGAAGGCGCGCGGGCCTTCGTGGAGCAGGCGGCCAGCGGGCTGGAGAGCTCCGCGGGGCTGGCCTTCAACGCGCCGGGCGACGGCGCGCTGTCGGAGATGCTCTCGGGCGGCGGAGGCGAGGCGCAGCACGCCGTGATCGACGAGGCCTCCAACCAGCACACGCTGGCGCATGTGCGGCTGCTGGAAGGGGACCTCGCCGGAGCGGAGGCGGCGATCGACGAGGCGCTGAATCTCATCTCGCTCGCCCCGTCGGCGGCGGCGGCCTACCGGCCGCGCTTCCTGTCCCAGCGCAGTCTGATCAAGCTGGAGCGCGGCGATCCGGAGGCGGCTCGCGCGGACGCCGCCCGCGCCGCGGAGGACTTCGCCGCGCTGATGCCCGAAACCCCGCTGGAGGCCCGCGCGCGCCTGCGCGAAGGGCGCGCGCTGGTCGCGCTGGGCCGGCCGGAGGAGGCGCTGACCGCCTTCGAGCGGGCCTTCCGCGTCTATGAGGAGAACCCGGTGGTGGTGGAGTTCGGCTCGCTGTGGCCGTTCTTCTCGCTGGCGCTGGGCATCGCGGAGGAAGTCCCGGAGAGAGAACGGGAAATGGGCGCGCGGATCTTCCGCGCCGCGCAGCTCGTGCGCCAGTCGATCACCGCGCGCACGGTCTCGGCCGCCGCGGCGCTGCTGGGGCAGGGGGACGACGAGAAGGCGCGCGCCGTGCGCGACTGGCGGGAGGCGAACGAGCGCTACGCCACGCTCAAGGCGCTGCAGGTCCTGCAGGCCCGCGACCCGCTTCGCCAGGAGGAGCAGGCCCGCCAGCTGGCCGCGGCGGTGTCCGAGGCGCAGGAGGAGGTGGCCCGGCTGCGCGCGGCGCGCGACGAGATCGCGCCGGAATACCAGTCCGCCATCTCAAGCCCCGTCTCGCTGGAGCGGCTGCAGGCGGCGCTGGCCCCCGGCGAGGCGATGGTCCAGATCCTGCCGGGCCGGCCGCGCAGCCTGCTGCTGATCATCGACCGGGAGGGCGTGACCTATGGCGCGATGCCGGTCAGCGACAACCAGGTGGCGGTGCTGGTCGGGCTGCTGCGCCGCGGGGTGGAGACCGACCGCGACGGCAGGGTGCCCGCCTTCCGGGCGGACGTGGCCTTCCAGCTCTTCAACCTGCTGTTTCCCGGCTACAAGGATGAGCTGCTGTCGCATGAGCGGCTGATCTTCGCCACCTCCGGCGCGTTGCAGAGCCTGCCGCTGGAGCTGCTGGTCACAGGCGATCCGGGCGGGGCCTGGGAGCAGGGCGACTACACCGGCATTGAGTGGCTGGGCGCGCGGCGCGCCGTCAGCTATGTGCCGAGCCCGCGCAACCTGGTGGATATACGCACCCGCGCGGGCGTGTCGAAGGCGGGGCGCGCCGTCGCCTCCTTCGGCGATTTCCGCTCCGGCGTGGACCCGGACAAGGTGCTGCGCATCTCGCGCCTGCCCGACACCTGCCGGCGGCTGGCCGAGGCCGTGGACGGGGTGGGCGAGCTGCCGGGCACGGCGGCGGAGGCCGAGGCGATCTCGGAGCTGTTCGGGCCGCAGGCGCGGCTGGCCACGGCGGACGAGTTCAACGAGGACGCGGTCAAGCAAGCGGCGCAGGACGGGACGCTGGCCGATTACCGGGTGCTGCACTTCGCCACCCACGGCATCCTGTGGCCGACGCCGGACTGCTTCACCGACCCGGCGCTGACCGTCACGGCGACGGATTCGGAGGACAGCGACGGGCTGCTGACGGCGTCGGAGATCCGGCTGATGAACTTCGACGCGCAGCTGATCGTCCTGTCGGCGTGCAACACGGCCTCGGGCTATCTGGCCTCCGCCTCGAGCTCCATCTACGGGGCGCGCAGCGGGGTAGGGATGTCGGGCGCGGGGGGCGAGAGCCTGTCGGGCCTGGCGCGGGCCTTCTTCGCGGCCGGGGCGCGGGCGGTGCTGGCGACGCACTGGCCGGTGGCGGACGCGGAGACCACGGGGCTGATGGAAAGCTTCTTCCGACGGCTGAAGGATGACGGGGAAGACTTTGCCACGGCTCTGCAATCGGCGCAGGACGAGCTGCGCGCGACCCCGCGGACCTCGCATCCCGTCTTCTGGGCGCCCTTCGTGCTGATCGGCGACGCCTCCCGCACGCTGTGACGCGCGCGCCGGGCGCCGTCCTGCCGGAAAGGCGGCGGGGCGAGCGCGGGGCGGTGCCGTCCGGGAGTCGTGTAATCAATATTATGTTAAGAAAGATTGCCGACCCGTTACGCGCGCGAGGCGCTACTGCGCGGCGCGCGGCATCCCGGGCTGATCCTTCGCCTCGGCCGCGTCCGGGAAGCGCTTGAAGAAGCGGCCGAAATCCTCCGGGTCTCCGCGCAGGTCCAGCAGCACGCCGGCATCCGTCGTTTCGCTGCGGTCCACCTTCATGCGCGCGTGCAGCCAGGCGAGCGCGGCGCCGTTCTCGGCCGAGACCAGAAGGCGGCGCGCGACCTCGTTGGCGCCGAGGCGCGCCTCCATCACGGCGAGGAGGTTGGGCAGCCCCTCCCCCGTCAGGGCCGAGACTGCCACGGCGTCGGGGCGGCGCGCGGTTTCGTTGAGCAGCGCGCGGCGGGGCTCGCCGTCGAGAAGGTCGAGCTTGTTGCGCACCTCCAGCATGCCGGTGCGGCGGTCGTCGGTCACGCCGAGATCGGAGAGCACGGACATGACGTCCTCGGCCTGCGCCTCGGCGTCGGGGTGGCTCATGTCGCGAACATGGAGGATCAGATCGGCCTCCAGCACCTCCTCCAGCGTGGCGCGGAAGGCGGCGACGAGCTGGGTGGGAAGATCCGAGATGAAGCCGACCGTGTCCGACAGGATCACCTTGCGCCCGGAAGGCAGCGCGACCTCCCGCATGGTCGGATCGAGCGTGGCGAAGAGCATGTCCTCGGCCATCACCTTCGCCTCGGTCATGCGGTTGAAAAGCGTGGACTTGCCGGCGTTGGTGTAGCCCACCAGCGCGACGACCGGATACGGGACCTTGCGCCGGGCGCCGCGATGCAGTTCCCGGGTTTTCACAACCGTTTCAAGGCGTCGCTCGATCTTCTTGATGCGATCGCTCAACGCGCGGCGGTCCGCCTCGATCTGCGTCTCGCCCGGCCCGCCGATGAAGCCGAGGCCGCCCCGCTGCCGCTCCAGATGCGTCCAGGAGCGCACGAGGCGGGTCTTCTGGTAGTTGAGATGCGCCAGCTCGACCTGCAGGACGCCCTCGCGCGTGGCGGCCCGCTCCCCGAAGATCTCGAGGATCAGGCCGGTTCGGTCGAGGATCTTGACCTTCCAGGCGCGCTCAAGGTTGCGCTGCTGGACGGGCGTGAGGGGCCCGTCCACCACCACCAGCTCGGCCTCCGCCTCGCGGATGCGCGCGGCGATCTCCTCGACCTTGCCGGGGCCGAAGAGATGGCCGGGGCGCGGTTTCGAGAGGGGCACGACCTCCGCCCCGGCGATCTCCAGATCGATCGCCTCGGCGAGGCCCACTGCCTCCTCCAGCGCCCGCTCGGGCGGCCGGGCGCGCTCCCGCGCCGGGCCGCGGATTTCGGGGTGAAGGACGAGAGCGCGCGTCATCTGGCTCCGTCTGCGCCCTGCTCTTCGGGCTCGTAGAGCGAGATCGGCTGCGAGGGCATGACGGTGGAGATGGCGTGCTTGTAGACAAGCTGGCTCTGCCCGTCCCGCCGCAGCAGGACGCAGAAATTGTCGAACCAGGTGACGACGCCCTGCAGCTTCACGCCGTTGACCAGGAAGATCGTGACGGGAACCTTGTTCTTGCGGATGTGATTGAGGAACGCGTCCTGGAGGTTCTGTTTGTCGGCCGGCATTCTTTTCGCGCCTTTTTCGCTGGGCTCAGTCTTATAGGCGGGCGCTCACCGGCGCCCTTGGGACGATCCCCCGGATGATGGGGATTGCGGAGCCGGATTGCCAGAGTTTTCCGCAACCGCGGCGCAATGCTGCACCTGCGAAAGCGACTCAGCGCCGCCAGTAGGCGGGATTGAGCAGCGCCACGGCCGCCAGCACCTCGATCCGGCCCAGGATCATGGCCGCCAGCATCACCCAGCGCGCGGCCTCGGGGATCTCGGCGTAGCCGAGGCCCGTGGCCAGCGGGAAGAGCGGGCCGGTGTTCGACATCGCCGCCACGGCCCCGGCCAGCGCGCGGTCGAAGGCGAGGCCCGTCAGCGTCAGCGCCATCAGGGCGACGCCCGCGGCGACCATGTAGAGCATGACATAGACCCAGGCGTTGACGATCGCCTGGCGGGTCAGCTTGCCGCCGGAGGTGCGCGCGACGTCCACCATGGAGGGATGCGGCAGGCGCGCGAGCTCCGCGCCCCCGTGGCGGTATAGGGCGTAGGCGCGGAACAGCTTCACGCCCCCCGCCGTCGTGGCCACGCCCCCGCCCAGCGTGGCGAGGCCCATGAGCATCAGCGCCGGCGCCTCCACCCGCGTCCAGGCCGCCGCCGCCGTCCAGTCGGCGGAGACGTAGCCGGCGGTGGACAGGAAGCTGACCGAGGCGAAGACGCTGCCCCACAGGGCGTGCAGCGCCTCCGTCGGATGATCCAGCGCCCCGGCCGCCCCGGCGGGGCGCGCCCAGACGCCGTGGACGAACAGCCACAGCGCCGCCACGGCCGCGGCGAAGGCGAAGAGGCGAACCTCGGGGTCGCGCCGCGCCTCGGTCCAGCCGCGCGCCGCCCCGGGGCCGGGCGTGGGGCCGCGGCGGCCATAGGTCAGGCGCAGCGCGGCCAGGACGAGGAAGACGGCCGCGGCCATCTCGGCGGGCAGGTTGCGCTCCGCCGCAAGGCCGCCCGGCAGGGGCGAGATGCCCGAGGTCGCCATCACGCCCATGGCGTGGCTCGCCGCCGGCAGGCCGCGCGAGCCCAGCGCCATGAGGGCCAGCGCCAGCGCGAGCGTCAGCGCGGCGTAGATCGGCAGGACGGCCCGTCCCGCGCGCAGCAGGCGCGGGCCGCCGGGGCCGAGCTCCAGCACGCGGCCCACGCGCTCATGCGCGGCGCGGGCGGTGGCGGCGCCGGGCAGGTCCAGCAGCTCCCGCGGGGCGAGGATCGCCGCGGCGGCGGCGAGCGTGACCAGCCCGCCGATCCAGCCCAGCATCGCCCGCCACAGATGCAGCGCCGGGGGCGCGGCGCCGGGCTCCGAAAAGAGGGTGGCGCCGGTGGTGGTCAGGCAGGAGACGGCCTCGAAATAGGCGCCCGACCAGCCCAGCTCCGGCGTCAGCAGGGCGATGGGGATGGCGGCGAAGACGGGCGCGGCGGCGAAGACGCCCAGCAGGGTGAGAAGCTCCGCCCGCGCATGGATGGCGCGCACGTCCTCCCCGGGGCGCTTGCGCGCGGCCGCGCCCAGGACGCCGGCGGCGGCCATCACGAACAGGCCCGAATAGAGGAACAGCCGCGCCGCGCGCCAGTCGCGCTCGAGCGCGGCGTGCAGCGCGGGGACGGCCATCAGCGCCCCCAGCGCGAGGATGAAGAGGATCAGGACCGGAACGCCGCGCAGGCGCATGGCGCCGCCCCGCCTTCAGAAGAAGTCGACCGAGACGCGGAAGAGCTGCTCCACCTCCCGCACCACGTCGCGCCGGGCGAAGACGACGACGCGGTCGCCCTCCTCGACCACCAGATCGCCGCTGGGCATCATCACGCCGCGCCGCCCCAGCACGGCGCCGACCAGCGAATTCTCCGGAAAGCCGGCCTGGCGCAGGGGCTTGCCCGCGATGGGCGAGGTGGCGAGCACCTGCGCCTCGATCACTTCGGCCTCCGCGTCGCCCACGGAATAGACGGCGCGCACCCTGCCCCGCCGGACATGGCGCAGGATGGAGCTGACCGTGGTGGCGCGCGGGGTGAGCAGCGCGTCGATGCCCAGCCGGGAGATCAGCTGCCCGAAGCTGGGATCGTTGGAGAGCGCGATCGCCACCCGGCAGCCCAGGGCCTTGCCCCGCGCGGCGGCCAGCAGGTTGGTCTTGTCGTCGTTTGTCAGGCACAGGATGGCGTCGGCGTCGCGGATGTTCGCCTCCTCCAGCAGCGCGGGGTCCAGCCCGTCGCCCATCAGCACGATGGTCCGCTCCAGCGCCTCGGCCGCGCGCTCCGCCTTGGTCCGGTCGGCCTCGATCATCTTCACCCGCGGGCGGCCGGCGCGGGCCTCCAGCATGCGCGCCACCGAGAGGCCGACATTGCCGGCGCCGACGATCACCACGCGCTCGGGGGCGGGGGATTCGCGGCCGAAGAGGTGGAGGGTGCGCTGAACGTCCTCGCGCGCGGCGATGAAATAGACGTCGTCGCGGGGCATGAGCTGGTCGCCCGGCGAGGCGACGTGCAGCACGCCCTCGCGCCGGAAGGCGACCACGATCGCCTTGAGGGTGGAGAACAGCTCCGAGAGCTGGCGCAGCGGCGTGTTGATGACGGGGCAGTCCTCGCCCAGCCGGGTGCCGACGAGGCGCACCTGCTCGTCCAGGAAGTTCTCGATGTCGAAGGCCTCGGGGCTCGACAGCCGGCGCATGGCCACCCGCGCCACCTCCAGCTCGGGGCTGATGATGACGTCGATGGGCATGTGCTCGCGCCGGAAGAGGTCGGCCCATCGGGATTCGAGGTAGGACTGGGCGCGGATGCGCGCGATCTTCTGGGGCACGGAGAAGACGGAATGGGCCACCTGGCAGGCGACCATGTTCACCTCGTCGGCGAAGGTCGCGGCGATGATCATGTCCGCGTCCTCCGCCCCCGCGCGCTCCAGCACGTCGGGATGGGAGGCGAAGCCGACCACGCCGTTGACGTCGAAGGAATCCGTCACCCGGCGGATCAGGCCCGGGTCCTGGTCCACGATGGTGATGTCGTTGGCCTCGCCGGAGAGGTGGCGCGCGATCTGCGAGCCGACCTGACCCGCGCCGCAGATGATGATCTTCATGCGTCCTCGAAAGGCGGCCCCGGCCTGTTGCGTTCAGCCCGCTCGCGCTTCGCCGGACCCTGCCCCCGCCCCGCGTGGCTGTCAAACGGGTTCAGTCCTCGAACTCCGCCTCCCCCGGCTCGCCCGCCACGGCCACCCGCGCGCCGCCGCGGATCACGGTGGCGACGCCGAGGCTCTTGAGCTTGCGGTGCAGGGCGGAGCGCTCCATGCCCACGAAGGCCGCGGTCCTGGAGATGTTGCCGCCGAAACGGTTGATCTGGGCGATGAGGTAGTCGCGCTCGAACAGCTCGCGCGCCTCGCGCAGGGGCAGCGTGGCCATGGTCGGGGGCAGGCCCCCTCCCCCGTCGCCGGCCTCCGGCCCGCCCAGCGGCAGCTCGTCGGGCGAGATCTCGCCCGCCCCCTGGCCGAGGATCAGCACCTGCTCCATGACGTTGCGCAGCTGGCGCACGTTGCCCGGCCAGTTCTGCGTCTGCAGCAGCGCCGCCGCGTCGGCCGACAGCGAGCGCAGCGGCAGCCCGTCCTGCTCCGACAGCTTCGACAGGAAATGGTTGGCGAGGATCGGGATGTCCTCCCGCCGCGCGGCCAGCGAGGGCATCTCCAGCGGCACCACCGAGAGGCGGTGATAGAGGTCCTCGCGAAACCGGCCGGCGCGGATGAGCCCCTCGATGTCGCGCGTGGTCGCCGAGACCACGCGCACGTCGGTCTGCACCATGTCCGAGCCGCCGGAGCGGGCGAACTGCTGGTCCACCAGCACGCGCAGGATCTTGCTCTGGGTGCCGGGCGGCATCTCGGCCACCTCGTCGAGGAAGAGGGTGCCGCCATGGGCGCGCTCGAACAGGCCCGGGGCGACGGAGCCGTCCTCCCGCTCCCGCCCGAAGAGGACCTCCTCCATCATGTGGGGCTCGATGGTCGCGGCGTTGAGGCTCAGGAAGGGCGCTTGCCCGCGGTCGGAGCCGACATGGATGTAGCGCGCGGCCACCTCCTTGCCCGAGCCCGAGGGGCCGGTGAGAAGCACGCGCGAGGCCGTGCGCGCCACGCGGTCGAGCTTCTGGCGCAGGGCGACCATGGCGGGGGAGACGCCGACCAGCTCGGCCGAGTCGCGCTCGGCGGCCTTCAGCGCCGCGTTCTCCCGGCGCAGGCGCGAGGTCTCCAGCGCGCGGGTGACCACCAGCATCAGGGAGTCGGTGGTGAAGGGCTTCTCGATGAAGTCGTAGGCGCCCTGCTTCACGGCGGCCACGGCGATCTCGATGTTGCCGTGGCCGGAGATGATGATCACCGGGATGTCGGGCTGGTTGCGCCGCATGGTCTTGAGGATCTCGATCCCGTCCATGCGGCTGCCCTGCAGCCAGATGTCGAGCACCATCAGGTCCGGGCGCGCCGATTCCACGGCGCGGAAGGCGCCGTCGGCGTCGCTCGCCGTGCGGGTCTCGTGCCCCTCGTCCTCAAGGATGTCGGCCATCAGCTCGCGGATGTCCGCCTCGTCGTCCACGACCAGGATGTCAGCCATGCGCCTCTCCCGCCTGCCTCTGTCCGAGGGTCGGCGCCCCCGTGTCCTCGCTCTCGCTCCCCGCGGCCGCCGCGCCCCGCGGCAGCCGGATCACGGTCATCGCCCCGCGCGCGCCGTCGGCGTCCGGGGGCGCGTCCTCCAGCGCGAAGCTTCCGCCATGCTCCTCGGCGATCTTCTTGACGATGGCCAGGCCCAGCCCGGTGCCCTTCTCGCGCGTGGTCACATAGGGCTCCAGCAGGCGCGAGCGGCCGGTCTCGGGCAGGCCGACGCCGTTGTCGATCACGCGGATCACGGCGGAGTCGTCCTCGTGGATCAGCTCCGCCACGACCCGGCCCTCGGGCTCGGGGCGCTCGGCCAGCCGCGCCTCCACCGCCTCGCCGGCGTTCTTGAGCAGGTTGGTCAGCGCCTGCCCGATCAGGCTGCGGTCGCAGACCACCGGGCGCGGCTCGCCTTCCTCGCGGGCCTCGAAGCGGACGGGGCCGCCGGCCTCGGCCTGCAGCAGCACCGCCTCGCGCAGCAGCTCCCCGAGGTCGTGGGGGGCGAGCTCGGGCGCGGGCATGCGGGCGAA
>JBNJGE010000036.1:0-20911 GCA_051747505.1 Pseudomonadota bacterium
TGTGAAGCAGGTTCGCTCGCCGAACCGTCGGCCGGAGGTCCAGCGCGAGACGCTGAAGGGCCTCGGGCTCAACAAGATGCACAAGACCCGCGAGCTGGAGGACACCCCCGCCGTGCGCGGCATGGTCAACTCCATCCCGCATCTGGTGCAGATCATCGAGGAGCGCGGCTGAGCCGCTCCTCTTCCCGGCAACGGGGCGCGGCCGATCCGCGCCCCTGCCTTTCAGGTCGATGGTCCCCCGCCCCCGACGCGGGCAGGGCGGATCCGACGAAAAGGAAGAACGCGTCATGAAACTCAACGAACTCCGCGACAATCCCGGCGCCAGCAAGCGCGCCAAGCGCGTCGGCCGCGGCCCCGGCTCCGGCCTCGGCAAGATGGGCGGCCGCGGCATGAAGGGCCAGCGCTCGCGCTCCGGCGTGGCCATCAAGGGCTTCGAGGGCGGGCAGATGCCCATCTACCGCCGTCTGCCCAAGCGCGGCTTCAACAACATCTTCGGCAAGGAGCATGTCGTGGTGAACCTCGACAACCTTGCGAAGTTCATCGAGGCCGGCAAGCTCGACGCCTCCCAGCCGATCACCGAGGACGCGCTGGTCGCCTGCGGGCTGGTCCGCCGCAAGAAGGACGGCGTGCGCCTGCTGGGCCGCGGCGAAGTCACGCAGTCCCTGACCATCGAGGTCACGGGCGCCTCGAAATCGGCGGTGGCGGCCGTGGAGGCCGCGGGCGGCAGCGTCAAGACGACCGCGCCGGCGAAGCCCGGGGGCGAGGCGGCCTCGGAGTGAGGCGCTCCGCCCGCGCGCCCCGCCATGTTGCGGGGCGCCCGCCCGTCCTTTAAGCAAGTCGCGCGACGCCGCCGCGGGCGCCTCCCGCCGGCGGCGTCTCCATGACACCGGAGAGACCGCCATGGCGTCCGCCGCCGAGCAGATGGCCCAGAACCTGAGCTGGAGCGCCTTCGGCAAGGCCAAGGAGCTGCAGAGCCGCATCCTCTTCGCTCTGGCCCTGCTCATCATCTACCGGATCGGCACCTACATCCCGATGCCGGGCATCGACCCCGTCCAGCTCCAGCAGTTCATCGAGCAGACGCAGTCCGGGATCCTGGGCGTCTTCAACATGTTCGCCGGCGGCGCCGTCAGCCGCATGGCGATCTTCGCCCTCGGCATCATGCCCTACATCTCGGCCTCCATCATCATGCAGCTCATGACCTCCATGGTCCCCGAGCTTGAGCGGCTGAAGAAGGAGGGCGAGCAGGGCCGGCGCAAGATCAACCAGTACACCCGCTACGGCACCGTGGTGCTGGCCGCCTTCCAGGCCTACGGCATCGCCGTCGGGCTGGAGGGGCAGGGGCTGGCGACCGATCCGGGCTGGTTCTTCCGCGCCTCCACCGTCATCACGCTGGTCGGCGGCACCATGTTCCTGATGTGGCTGGGCGAGCAGATCACCGCCCGGGGCATCGGCAACGGCATCTCGCTGATCATCTACACCGGCATCATCGCCGAGCTGCCCCGAGCGCTGGCGCAGTTCTTCGAGCTCGGCCGCACCGGTCAGCTGGCCGCCGGGCTGATCGTGGCGATCCTGGTCGGCGCCATCGCGGTGATCGCCGCGGTCGTCTATATCGAGCGGGCTCAGCGCCGGATCCTGGTGCAGTATCCCAAGCGCCAGGTCGGCCAGAAGATGTATGGCGGCGAGAACTCCTTCCTGCCGCTGAAGGTCAACACCGCCGGCGTCATCCCGCCGATCTTCGCCTCCTCGCTGCTGCTGCTGCCCGCTACGGTCGCCGGCTTCTCCGGCGACGGGGGCGGCGGGATCATGTCCTATATCGGGGCCTATCTCGGCCGCGGGCAGCCGCTCCACCTGCTGTTCTTCGTGGCGATGATCGTGTTCTTCGCCTTCTTCTACACCTCCGTGGTGTTCAACCCGGACGAGGTGGCCGACAACCTCAAGAAGAACGGCGGCTACGTGCCGGGCATCCGCCCGGGCAAGAAGACGGCGGAATACCTGGACTACGTCCTCACCCGCCTGACCACCGTGGGCGCGATCTACCTCTCCATCATCTGCGTGATGCCGGAGATCCTGATCTCGGAGCTGGCGGTGCCGTTCTACTTCGGGGGCACATCGCTGCTGATCGTGGTCTCGGTGACCATGGACACCGTGACCCAGGTGCAGAGCCACCTGCTGGCCCACCAGTACGAAGGACTCATCGAGAAGTCCCGGCTCGGACGACGGGGGAAGAAGAAACGATGAACATCATTCTGCTCGGCCCGCCGGGCGCCGGAAAGGGCACCCAGGCCCGCCGCCTGGTCGAGGAGCGCGGCATGGTCCAGCTCTCCACCGGCGACATGCTGCGCGAGGCCCAGGCCTCCGGCTCGGAGATGGGGGAGACGGTCAAGGCGGTCATGGCCCGCGGCGATCTCGTCACCGACGACATCGTCATCGGCCTGATCCGCGAGAAGCTGGAGAGCGGCGCCGCCCAGAAGGGCGTCATCCTCGACGGCTTCCCCCGCACGCTTGCCCAGGCCGACGCGCTGGAGGAGCTGCTGGACAGCCAGGGCCTGAAGCTCGATGCGGTGATCGAGATGCAGGTGGATGACGAGTCGCTGATCGAGCGCGTCACCGGGCGCTTCACCTGCTCCGAATGCGGGGCGGTCTATCACGAGAAGACCCGCCCCCCGAAGGAGCCGGGCGTGTGCGACGAGTGCGGCGCGCGCGATTCGTTCAAGAAGCGCCCCGACGACAACGAGGAGAGCATGCGCACGCGCCTGCTCAATTACTACCGCGACACCTCGCCCCTGATCGGCTACTACTACGCCAAGGGCAAGCTGGCGCGGATCGACGGCATGGCTTCGCCCGACGAGGTGGCCGGACAGCTCCGCAAGGCGCTGGACGGCTGACCCGGACGGCCTCCTGACGGAAGCCCTTGACAGAGGGTTGACGCCGCCGGGGCCGTTCCTATACTCCGCGCCTCCAACGCAGGAGAGTCGCGGCGTCCCGGCCGGTCCGGGGCGCGAGTCGCACCTCTCCCGCGATCATGGGGGCGCGGCGGCCGGCCGGCGGCGGTCCGGCCTTCCCGAAACGGATTTGGCGCCCGGCCGGGGCTTCGGCCGCCGGGGGCGCGGACCACGAGATGGCATTCGGCCCCCCGGCGGGGTGTCGGCACGAGACACGGAGACGGACCTTGGCGCGCATCGCTGGCGTGAACATCCCGACCAACAAGAAGGCGCAAGTCGCCCTCACCTACATCCACGGCATCGGGCAGAGCACCGCGAAGGAGATCATCAACGCCGTCGGCGTCGATGAGAGCCGCCGCGTGAACGAGCTCTCCGACGCCGATGTGCTCGCGATCCGCGAATACATCGACAACAACTTCACGGTGGAAGGCGATCTTCGCCGCGAGGTGGCCGTGAACGTCAAGCGGCTGATGGATCTGGGCTGCTATCGCGGCCTGCGCCACCGTCGCCAGCTGCCCGTCCGCGGCCAGCGCACCCACACCAACGCCCGCACCCGCAAGGGCAAGGCGAAGCCGATCGCCGGCAGGAAGAAGTAAGGATCCATCCGAATGGCGCGAGACAAGACCCGCGTGAAGCGCAAGGAGCGGAAGAACATTTCCTCCGGCGTCGCGCACGTCAACTCCAGCTTCAACAACACCAAGATCCTGATCGCCGACGCTCAGGGCAACGCCATCTCCTGGTCCTCGTCGGGCGCCATGGGCTTCAAGGGGTCGCGCAAGTCCACCCCCTACGCCGCCCAGGTCGCCGCCGAGGACGCGGGCAAGAAGGCGCAGGAGCACGGCATGCGCACCCTCGAGGTCGAGGTGCAGGGGCCGGGCTCGGGCCGCGAGAGCGCGCTGCGTGCGCTGCAGGCGGTCGGGTTCACCATCACCTCGATCCGCGACGTGACGCCGATCGCCCATAACGGCTGCCGCCCGCCCAAGCGCCGCCGCGTCTGAGGCCGCCTTCCTGAGACGGCCGACGGCCCGCGCTGCGCGCGCGGGCCTGTGGCCGTTCAGGGGCCGGAAGGAATTTCCTCGGGACCCCCGGCGCGGTCATGGATCCCGCCCGGGCACGGATGGAGGACCCATCATGATCCACAAGAACTGGCAGGATCTTATCCGGCCGCACGGGCTCGACATCCGGGCCGGCGACGACCCGGCGCGCCAGGGCGTGCTGGTCGCCGAGCCGCTGGAGCGGGGCTTCGGCCTGACGCTGGGCAACGCCCTGCGCCGGGTGCTGCTCTCCTCGCTGCAGGGCGCGGCCATCACCTCGATCCAGATCGACGGCGTGCTGCACGAGTTCTCCTCCGTCGCCGGCGTGCGCGAGGACGTCACCGACATCGTGCTCAACATCAAGGGCGTGGCGGTGAAGATGGAGGTCGAGGGGCCCAGGCGCCTCGCCCTGCGCGGCAAGGGGCCGGGCATGGTCACCGCCGGCGACATCGCCGAATCCGCGGGGATCGAGATCCTCAATCCCGACCACGTCATCTGCCACCTGGACGAGGGCGCGGA
This sequence comes from Pseudomonadota bacterium, assembly GCA_051747505.1. Lineage (GTDB taxonomy): Bacteria > Pseudomonadota > Alphaproteobacteria > Rhodobacterales > Rhodobacteraceae > Albimonas. Next base: position 4,496 of record JBNJGE010000036.1, read on the forward strand.
GTTCCACGCCGAGTTGACCGTGGACACCGGCAAGGGCTACGTCCCCGCCGACCGCAACAAGTCCGAGGACAGCCCCATCGGCCTGATCCCGGTCGACGCGCTGTTCTCCCCGGTCAGGAAGGTCAGCTACAGGGTCGAGCCGACCCGCGAGGGCCAGGTCCTCGACTACGACAAGCTGACCTTGAACGTGGAGACCGACGGCTCTCTGACCCCCGAGGACTCCGTGGCCTACGCCGCGCGCATCCTGCAGGACCAGCTGTCGATCTTCGTCACCTTCGAGGAGCCCGAATCCGCCGGCCGCGCCGAGGAGGAGGAGCTGCCGGGCGGGATCAACCCGATCCTGCTCAAGAAGGTGGATGAGCTGGAGCTGTCCGTGCGCTCGGCCAACTGTCTGAAGAACGACAACATCGTCTATATCGGCGATCTCGTTCAGAAGACCGAGGCCGAGATGCTGCGGACCCCGAACTTCGGCCGCAAGTCCCTCAACGAGATCAAGGAGGTCCTCACCCAGATGGGCCTCCATCTCGGCATGGACGTGCCGGACTGGCCGCCCGACAACATCGAGGATCTGGCCCGCAAGTACGAGGACCAGTTCTGATCTTGCGGGGGGTGGGGCCTTGCGCTATCCGCCCCCTCGCGACAAGGGCTCCGGCCCCAAGGAGGGCGTCCGCCAAGCACGGGCCCCGGACAAAGCATAAACCGGAAGGATCGATCCCATGCGCCACGGTCACGGCTACCGCAAGCTCAACCGCACCCACGAGCACCGCAAGGCCATGTTCGCCAACATGGCCTCCTCGCTGATCGAGCACGAGCAGATCAAGACGACCCTGCCCAAGGCCAAGGAGCTCAAGCGGGTCATCGACAAGCTCATCACGCTCGGCAAGCGCGGCGACCTGCATTCTCGCCGGCTGGCCCATTCCCAGCTCAAGCAGGACGCTGCCGTGAAGAAGCTGTTGGAGGTGCTCGGCCCCCGCTACGCGGAGCGTCAGGGCGGCTACTGCCGCGTGCTCAGGGCCGGCTTCCGCTACGGCGACATGGCCCCGATGGCCTTCATCGAGCTGGTCGAGCGCGACCCCTCCGCCAAGGGCGCCGCCGACAAGGCCCGCGTCGAGGCCGAGATGGAGGCCGAGGAGGACTGACCTCCCGCGCCCCCGCCCGCGCGCCTGCAACGGGCCGCCCTCTCCGCCGGGGAGGGCGGCCCTTTGCGTTTCCCGCCCCCGGCGCCTAGGTTCGCCTCCTGAGCTCGGACAGGCCCCCGCCCCGGAAAGGCCCCCCATGCCCCAAGCCCTGCGCCGCGCCGCGGCCGCGCTCCTGGCCCTCGCGCTGCTCGCCCCGCTCCCGGCGGCCGCCGAGTCCCGCGTGCCGCAGAGCCTCGGCGAGATCGACCTCACCTTCGCGCCCGTCGTGCAGGCCGCCGCCCCGGCCGTGGTCAACATCTACGCCCGGCGGGAGGTCGAGACGCGGAGGAACCCCTTCGCCGACGATCCCTTCTTCCGCCGGTTCTTCGACGAGCTGCTGCCGAGGGGCCGCCAGGTGCAGAACAGCCTCGGCTCCGGCGTGATCGTCAGCCCCGACGGCCTCGTCGTCTCCAACAACCACGTGGTCGGCGGCGCCGACGAGATCCGCGTGGTCCTCCACGACCGGCGGGAGTTCGACGCGGAGGTGGTGCTGACCGATCCCGACAGCGACCTCGCCGTCCTGCGGCTGGAGGGGGCCGAGGGCCTGCCCACGCTGCCCCTGCGCGACTCCGACACCGTCGAGGTCGGGGACCTGGTGCTGGCCATCGGCAATCCCTTCGGCGTGGGCCAGACGGTCACCTCCGGCATCATCTCGGCCGCCGCGCGCACCCGCAGGACGCCCGACGGCGGGCCGGGCTACTACCTGCAGACGGACGCTGCCATCAATCCCGGCAACTCCGGCGGGGCGCTGGTGGACACCGCCGGCCGGCTGGTCGGGGTGAACACCGCGATCCTGTCGCGCACGGGCGGCTCCATCGGCATCGGCTTCGCCATCCCCGCCAATCTGGTGCGCCAGGTGGTCGCCCAGGCCGCCGAGGGCCGCTCCGAGCTCACCCGCCCGTGGTCCGGCCTCGACGTGCAGCCCATGGACGGCCCGCTGGCCGAGGCCATGGGCCTCGACCTCCCCCAGGGCCTGGTGATCGCCGAGGCCCACCCCCGCTCCCCCTTCGCCGAGGCCGGGCTGGGCCGCGGCGACGTCCTGCTCTCCGTCGGCGGTCGGCCCGTGGGCACGCAGGCCGAGCTCGACTTCCGCCTCGCCGCCCTCGGCGTCGGGCGCGAGGCCGAGATCGTCTATCTGCGCGAGGGGGAGGAGCGCCGCGCCGGGATCGAGCTGATCGCCGCCCCCGAGCAGCCCCCGCGCGACGTCCGCCGCCTGCCCGGCCCCACCCCGATGGAGGGGCTCAAGGTCGCCAATCTCAACCCCGCGCTCGCCGCAGAGATCGGCGCGCCGGCCACCGCGAGCGGCGTCGTCGTCCTCGACCTGCCCCGCGCCGCCGCCCGCGCCGGCTTCCGCAAGGGCGACCTGATCCGCGCCATCAACGGCGAGCCGGTCGCCGACACCGCGGCGCTGGAGCGCATCGCCCGCCGCGCGCCCGAGCGGCTGGAGATCGCCATAGAGCGCGACGGCCGCCGCGGCGCCCTGCGCTTCAGCCGCTGAGCCGATGGCCGCCGACCTCTTCGACCGGGGCCCGGAGACGCCCGGCGAGCCGGAGGCGCCCCGCAAGAGCGGCCCGCGCCCGCTGGCCGACCGCCTGCGCCCGCAATCCCTCGACGAGGTCGTCGGCCAGGACCACCTGCTGGGGGAGGGCGGCCCGCTGGCCGAGATGGTCGCCGCGCGCGAGCTGCCCTCCCTGATCCTCTGGGGCCCGCCCGGCACCGGCAAGACCACCATCGCCCGCCTGCTGGCCGAGGCGACGGATCTCGCCTTCGTCCAGATCTCCGCCATCTTCAGCGGGGTGGCGGAGCTGCGGAAGGTCTTCGACGCCGCCAAGGCCCGCTTCGACAACGGCCGCGGCACGCTGCTCTTCGTCGACGAGGTCCACCGCTTCAACAAGGCCCAGCAGGACGGCTTCCTGCCCCACATGGAGACCGGCGTGATCACGCTGGTCGGCGCCACGACCGAGAACCCCAGCTTCGAGCTCAACGCCGCGCTGCTCTCCCGCGCGCAGGTCCTCACCCTGCACCGCCTGGACGAGGCCGCGATGGAGAAGCTGCTGGCCCGCGCCGAGGCGCTGGAGGGCGCGCTCCCCCTCTCTCCCGAGGCCCGGAGCGCCATGATCGCCATGGCCGACGGCGACGGCCGCGCCCTGCTGAACCTCGCGGAACAGGCCCTGCGCATGGGCCCCGGCCCGGTGGACACGGATCAGCTCACGCGCCGCCTGACCCGCCGCGCCGCGCAGTACGACAAGACGGGCGACGCGCACTACAACCTGATCTCCGCGCTCCACAAGGCGGTCCGCGGCTCGGATCCCGACGCCGCGCTCTACTGGCTCGCCCGCATGATCGAGGGCGGCGAGGACCCCCGCTTCCTCGCCCGGCGCATCACGCGCATGGCCTCCGAGGACATCGGGCTGGCCGACCCCGACGCCCTGCGCCTGTGCCTCGACGCCTGGGAGACCTATGAGCGCCTCGGCTCGCCCGAGGGCGAGCTGGCGCTGGCCGAGGCGCTGGTCCATCTCGCCCTCGCGCCCAAGTCCAACGCCGTCTACAGGGCCTGGGGCGCGGCCCGGCGCCTGGCGAAGGAGACGGGCTCCGAGCCGCCGCCGAAGCACATCCTCAACGCCCCCACGAAGCTGATGAAGGAGCAGGGCTACGCCGAGGGCTACGCCTACGACCACGACGCCGAGGACGCCTTCTCCGGCCAGCACTACTTCCCCGACGACATGGAGCGGCGGACCCTTTACCGCCCCGTCGAGCGCGGCTTCGAGCGGGAGCTGTCGAAACGCATCGCGTATTTCGAGAAGCTGCGCGCGCAGCGCCGCGGCGAGGACTGACCCCGGTTCCGCCCCCGGCGACGTCCCCGCCCGCCCGCCCCGACGCCGCCGGGGGCGGAACCTCCCGCCGGGCGGCTTGACGCGGCCCGCCGCCCGGCGCAGACACCGCGCATGACCTGGCTCACCGTCGCCCTCGGCGGCGCCCTCGGCGCCACCCTCCGCTGGCTCTTCACGGGCTGGGCGGGCCGTGCGCTCGGCCATGGCTTTCCGTGGGGCACGCTGGGGGTGAACGTGATCGGCTCCCTCGTCATGGGCCTCGCCGCTGTCATCATGATGGAGCGCTTCCCTGGCTCCTGGGGCCGCTTCGCCCCCTTCCTGATGACGGGCGTGCTGGGCGGCTTCACTACCTTCTCCGCCTTCTCCCTCGACGCCCTCTACATGATCGAGCGCGGCCGCCTAGCCGCCGCCGCCGGCTACATGGCCGGCTCGGTGGCCCTGTCCGTCCTCGCCCTCTTCGCGGGCCTCGCCCTCGCCCGCACGGCGCTCTGAGCCCCATGCCCGGCGTCCAGCACCTCACCATCGGCGAGGACGACGCCGACCAGCGCGTCGACCGCTGGCTGCGCAAGCGCTTCCCCCAGCTCACCCAGGGCCGCATTCAGAAGATGCTCCGCAAGGGGGAGCTGCGCGTGGACGGCGCCCGCGCCAGGGCCGACACCCGCCTCGCCGAGGGCCAGACCGTCCGCGTTCCGCCCATCCCCGACGAGGCCCCGCCGCCCCCCGACCGCCCAGCGATCCCGGAGCGCGACGCCGGGATGATCCGCGCCTGCGTCCTCTGGCGCGACGACCACGTCATCGCGCTGAACAAGCCAGCCGGCCTGCCGGTCCAGGGCGGCTCGGGGCAGGGGAGCCGCCACGTCGCCGCCCTCGCCGAGGCCCTGAAATTCGGCCGCGACGACGCCCCGCGCCTCGTCCACCGCCTCGACCGCGACACCTCCGGCGTCCTGCTGCTCGCCCGCTCAGCCACCGCCGCGCGCAAGCTCGCCGGCGCCTTCCGCTCCCGCGCCACGCGCAAGATCTACTGGGCCGTCACCGCCGGCGTGCCCGAGCCGCGCGCGGGGACCATCCGCTGGGGCCTCGTCAAGGCGCCGGGCCGCGGCGCCGGGGGCGAGGGCGAGAAGATGCGCCTCGTCCACCCCGACGAGGTGGAGGCGACCGAGGGCGCCAAGCGTGCGGTGACCGACTACATCGTCATCGAGGCCGCCGCCCGGCGCGCCGCCTGGGTGGCGCTGAGCCCGATCACCGGGCGCACCCACCAGCTCCGCGCCCACATGGCCGCCCTCGGCACGCCCATCGCCGGCGACGGCAAGTATGGCGGCTCCTCCCAGACCAACGAGGGCGAGGGCTGGGGCGCGAAGCTCGGCGGCGCCATCTCCGGCAAGCTGCACCTGCACGCCCGCGCTCTGGAGATCGCCCACCCGGTCACCGGCCGGACCCTGCGCCTCACCGCGCCCCTGCCCGAGCACATGGCCCGCACCTGGCAGGTCTTCGGCTGGGACCCCGGCGAGGCCCCCTTCGACCCCTTCGAGGAGGACTGACCGCGCCGCCCCCCGGCCGGGCGGGGGCGGGCGGGCGGGACGCCCGGCCGGGGGGCGGCTGGACACCGCCGCCCCGCATATATACCTCTCGCCCTCGTCCGCCCGAGCCTGGAGCCGCCCCGCCGTGCCCGCCGCCGCCCCCCTCCGCCTCGCCGTCTTCGACATGGACGGCACCCTGATCGACAGCCAGCTCATCATCCTCGAGGCCATGTCGCGCGGCTTCGAGGCCGCCGGCCTGACCCCGCCCTCGGCGGAGGACACCCTCTCGATCGTCGGCCTCTCCCTGCCCCAGGCCATCGCCCGCCTCGCCCCCGACTTGCCGGCGGACGAGGTCCCGCGAGTCGCCGACCTCTACAAGCAGAGCTTCGTCGCCGTGCGCGCCGAGACGGGCGGGGAGGCCGCCGCCCCCCTCTATCCCGGCACCCGCGCCGCGCTCGACCGTCTCGCCGCCCGCCCCGAGCTGCTGCTGGGCGTGGCCACCGGCAAGGCCCGCCGCGGCCTCGACCACGCGCTGGCCGCCCACGACCTCGGCGGCTATTTCCACACCCTGCAGACCGCCGACGGCCACCCCTCCAAGCCCCACCCCTCCATGCTCCTCGCCGCGCTGGAGGAGACGGGCGCCGACCCCCGCGACGCCGTGATGATCGGCGACACCGAGTTCGACATGGAGATGGCCCGCGCCGCCGGCCTCGCCGCCGTCGCCGTCACCTGGGGCTACCACCCCGAGGACCGCCTGCGCGCCGCCGGCGCCCAGGCGGTGATCCACGACTACGCCGAGCTCGACGCCGCGCTCTCCGAAATCTGGGAGCCCGCCTGACCATGCAGACGCAGACCGCCCCCAAGCGCTTCTGGACCGAGGCCGCCGCCGTCCCCGTAGAGGACGGCTGGACCGTCCGCCTCGACTCGCGCCCCGTGCGCACCCCCGCCGGGCGTCCCTTCACGGCGCCCACGCAGGCGCTGGCCGAGGCCGCCGCCGCGGAGTGGGACGCGCAGGAGGCCCGGCTCGACCCCCGCGCCATGCCGCTCACCCGCACCGTCAACACGGTGATCGACCGGGTGATCCCCCAGCAGGCCGAGGTCGCCGCCGTCATCGCCGCCTATGGCGGCTCGGACCTGCTGTGCTACCGCGCCCCGCACCCCGAGGCGCTGATCCGCCGCCAGGCCGAGGCCTGGGACCCGCTGCTGGACTGGGCGGAGCGCCGCTACGCCGCCCCTCTCCACCGCGTCGAGGGCGTCATGCACGTCGCCCAGCCCGAGGAAAGCCTCGCCGCCCTGACCGCGGCGATCGAAGCCCACGACGCCTTCGCGCTCGCCGCCCTGCACGACCTCGTCACCCTCTCGGGCTCGCTCGTCATCGGCCTCGCCGTCTCCGAGGCCGAGCTGGACCCGGAGGAGGGGTGGCGGCGCTCGCGCATCGACGAGGACTACCAGGCCGAGCTCTGGGGCGTGGACGCCGAGGCCGCCGCCCAGGCCGAGGCCAAGCGGCAGGACTTCCTCGCCGCCCGCCGCCTGCTCGACCTGCTCGCCTGACAGCCCGGAGGCTCCCGCATGTCGCAGACCGCCCCCGCCGCCCGCTATCCCGAAAGCGCCCGGGACTTCCCCGAGATCGCTGAGGTCGCGCAGCTCTCGGGCTTCGAATACATGCAGCGCATCCGCGACGGCCGTTTCCCGGCCGCGCCCATGGCCCGCGCCCTCGATTTCTGGGTGGACGAGGTCGAGGAGGGCCGCGTCACCTTCCGCGGCCGCCCCCGCTTCGACCATCTCAACCCGCTGGGCACGGTGCATGGCGGCTGGTACGGCGCGATCCTCGACTCCTGCATGGGCTGCGCGGTGCACAGCACGCTGCCCGCCGGGCGCAGCTACACCACGCTGGAATTCAAGGTGAACCTGCTGCGGGGCGCGGAGATCGACGCCGAGCTTCTCGCCATCGGCGAGATCGTGCGCGTCGGCCGCCGCGCGGGCACGGCCGAGGGGCGGATCGTCGGCGCGCAGGACGGCCGCGTCTACGCCACCGGCAGCACCACCTGCCTCGTCTTCGAACTGGGCTGAGCGCGCGTCGCAGGCCGCGCCGATGAGGGGAGAGCACGCGTCATGAAACTGCTTCGCTGGGGCCGCCCGGGCCGCGAGAAACCCGGACTTCTGGACGATCAGGGCAAGGTCCGCGACCTGTCCGCCGCCGTCGCCGATCTCGGCGGGCGCACGGTCTCGCTGCGCTCGCTCGACCAGCTCCGCGGCCTGGACGCTGACCGCCTGCCGGTGGTGGAGCCCGAGCGCCTCGGCCCCTGCCTCGGCTTCGTGCCCAACTTCCACGCCATCGGCCTCAACTACGCGAAGCATGCCGACGAGGCCGGGATGCCGCGCCCGGAGGAGCCCATCCTCTTCTCCAAGGCCACCTCCTGCCTCAGCGGCCCCGACGACCCCGTGATCATCCCCAAGGGTTCGCAGAAGACCGACTGGGAGGTCGAGTTCGGCGTCGTCATCGGCGAGGAGGCCGAGCACGTCTCCGAATCCGAGGCGCTCTCCCGCGTCGCCGGCTACTGCGTGGTCAACGACGTCTCGGAACGCCATTTCCAGACCGAGCGCGGCGGCCAGTGGATCAAGGGCAAGTCCGCCCCCAGCTTCGGCCCCGTCGGCCCCTGGCTGGTCACCGCCGACGAGATCCCCGACCCCCAGGCGCTGTCCCTCTCGCTCAGGCTCAACGGCGAGACCATGCAGAACTCCACCACCGCCGACATGATCTTCTCGGTGGCCGAGATCATCAGCTACATGAGCCGCTTCATGCGCCTGGCACCCGGCGACGTCATCGCCACCGGCACGCCGGAGGGGGTGGGCATGGGCCTCTCCCCCCAGCGCTTCCTCAAGCCCGGCGACGAGATGGAGCTGACCGTGCAGGGCCTCGGGACCCAGCGCCAGCAGGTCGTGGCCTTCCCGGGCTGAGCGCGGGGCAGGGGGCATGGCCGGCTTCGCCCGCTACGCGATCTACTACGCCCCGCCCGCGGACTCCGCGCTCTGGCGCTTCGGATCCGCCTGGCTGGGCTGGGACGCGGAGGCGGGCGAGGCCCCGCCGCGCCCCGAGATCCCCGGCCTGCCGGCCCCAGCGGAGACCCTCACCGGGACCCCCCGCCGCTACGGCTTCCACGGCACCCTCAAGCCGCCCTTCGCGTTGGCGGAGGACTGCGCCCCGCAGGCGCTGGAGACCGCCGCCGAGGCCCTCGCCGCCGCCCTCGCCCCCTTCGAGGCGCCTCCCCTGCGCCTCTCCGCTCTCGGCTCCTTCCTCGCCCTGATCCCCTCGGCCGACAGCCCCGGGCTGCGCGGCCTCGCCGCCGCCTGCGTGCGCGAACTCGACGGCTTCCGCGCGCCCCCGTCCGAGGCGGAGCTTGCGAAACGCGCCGCCCCCGGCCTGACCCCCGCGCAGGAGGCGAATCTCGCCCGCTGGGGTTATCCTTGGGTCATGGACGAATTCCGCTTCCACCTGACCCTGACCGGCGCGCTGGAGCCCGAGGCGCGCGAGGCGACCCGCCGCGCGCTGGCCCCCCATGTCGCGCCCCTCTGCGCCGCCCCCCTGCCGGTGCGCGAGATCGCCCTTTGCGGCGACCCCGGCGGCGGCGCCCCCTTCCGCCTGCTTCGCCGCCTGCCGCTGGGCGGCTGAGCCCCACGCAACCGCAGGGAGGCCGCCGATGACCCAGATCGCCAGACGCGCCGTGATCCGCGGCCGGGTGCAGGGCGTCAGCTTCCGCGCCTGGACCGTGGACGCCGCCCGCCGCCTCGGCCTCGAGGGCTGGGTGCGCAACAACCCCGACGGCGCCGTGGAGCTGCTCGCGCAGGGCGAGGGGGATCGCGTCGCCGCCCTGCTGGAGGCCTGCCGCCAGGGCCCGCCCGCGGCCCGCGTCACCGGCATCAAGGCCGAGGCCGTCGCGCCGCCCGCCCGCCTGCCGGACGGTGCCCCCCTCTCGGGCTTCCGTCAGGTCTGAGGCCCCGGGGCGAATCATTTATGGCCCGCCCGGCGCCTGCGCTCCGCGCGGCGCCGAAAAACCGGGCGCGAAAGGCCCCCGGGCGCCTCATGCCCCGGCATTCCCGACAGGCTTGCGCAACGCGCCGGGCATCCCGGCGGCGGCACTTGACGCCCTGTGACGGGCCCGTTCATTGTCCGTGATGGGGCCGAGGGGGTCTCCTGTCTGCGCCGGTCCGCTCTGCGGACGCCCGGCGCGGGGCGTCGGGGACGGTTCTCGTATTCCCTCACATGACGGTTTCCGCCACGGCGGGACCGCGCCATCAGGAAGAGGTGCAAGACACATGAAACGCAACCTGCTCATCGGGGCGCTCGCCGCGGTCGGCATGACCGCCGGCGCCGCCTCGGCCGCCACGCTCGACGACATCAAGGAGAAGAGCTTCGTCCAGTGCGGCGTCTCCACCGGCGTGCCCGGCTTCTCCTACACCGACGCCGAGGGCGAGTGGCGCGGCTTCGACGTCGCCGTCTGCCGCGCGGTGGCCGCCGCGATCTTCGCCGATCCCATGGCCGTCAAGTTCACCCCGACGACCGGCAAGACCCGCTTCACCGCGCTGGCCTCGGGCGAGATCGACATGCTGGCGCGCAACACCACCTGGACGGTGACGCGCGACGTCGACCTCAAGAACACCTTCGTCGGCGTCAACTACTATGACGGCCAGGGCTTCATGATCCCCAAGGAGCTCGGCGTCGAGTCGGCCAAGCAGCTCGACGGCGCCACCGTCTGCATCCAGACCGGCACCACCACCGAGCTCAACCTCGCCGACTTCTTCCGCGTCAACGACATGAGCTACGAGCCGGTCCCGATCGAGACCAACGCCGAGTCCCGGCAGAAGTATCTCGACCGCGCCTGCGACGTGTACACCACCGACGCCTCCGGTCTGGCGGCCACCCGCTCGACCTTCGAGACCCCCTCGGATCACGTCATCCTGCCCGAGATCATCTCCAAGGAGCCGCTGGGCCCGCTGGTGCGCCAGGGCGACGAGGACTGGTCGGACGTCGTGCGCTGGGTGCTCAACGCCCTGATCATCGCCGAGGAGCTGGGCATCACCGCCGACAATGTCGAGGAAATGGCCGAAGGCACCGACAACCCGGAGATCAACCGCATGCTCGGCTCCGAGGGCCAGTACGGCGAGATGCTGGGCCTGCCCTCCGACTGGGCCGTGCAGGCCATCAAGGCCAACGGCAACTACGGCGAGATCTTCGCCAAGTACATCGGCGCCGACACGCCCATCGGACTGGAGCGCGGCCTCAACGCGCTGTGGACCCAGGGCGGCCTGATGTACTCGCCGCCCTTCCGCTGATCGGCGGGGTTCGGACGGGCGCGCTTCGGCGCGCCCGTCTCACTTCGGTCGCGAACAAGAACGCCCGGAAAAGGCGGGCCGGACTCAACCGGCGGCCCAGGGGGAGGACCGGGCGCACAGGCGAAGGAACCGGCGCATGACCGCCATCACCGAGCCTCCGAAGGCGGAGTTCCGCCTCGGAATGCTCCTTTCCGACACGCGCTACCGCTCCATCACCATCCAGATCATCGCGCTGATCCTGGTGATGCTCGGCGTGGGCTATCTCGTCAGCAACGTGGTCGCCAACCTCGCAGCGCTGGGCAAGGAGTTCACCTTCGGCTTCCTCTCGCAGCCCGCGGGCTACGACATCAACCAGAAGCTGATCGAATACACCAACCGCTCCACCCACGCCACGGCGGCGGTGGTGGGCATGCTCAACACGCTGCTGGTGGCGGCGATGGGCTGCGCGCTGGCCACCGTGCTGGGCGTCACGGCGGGCGTGCTGCGCCTGTCGAAGAACTGGATCGTGGCGCGCCTGATGGGCGTCTATGTCGAGGTGATGCGCAACATCCCGGTGCTGATCCAGATCCTGCTCTTCGCCGCGGTTTTCGACGGGCTTCTGCCCACCCCCCGCCAGTCCGAGCCCTTCACCCTCTTCGGCCTCATGGACACCGGCGTGGTCGCCACCAACCGCGGCTTCTACGTCCCCGGCCCGATCTGGGGCGAGGGCTCGGCCTGGGTGGTCGCCGCCTTCGTGCTGGGCGTCGTCGCCTCCATCGCCTACGCCCGCCACGCCAGGCGCGTGCAGCAGGCCACCGGCCGGATCCTGCCCGTCTTCCGGGTCCGCCTCGCCCTGTGGATCCTGCCCCCGCTCGCCGTCCACCTGGCCCTGTCGGCCGTCGGCGAGCCGCCGATCGCAATGGAGTATCCCGAGCTCGGCGGCTTCAACTACCAGGGCGGCGTCTACATGCGCAACAGCCTCGTCGCCCTGTGGCTGGCGCTGGGCATCTACACCGGCGCCTTCGTGGCCGAGATCGTGCGCTCCGGCATCCTCTCGGTCTCCAAGGGTCAGACGGAGGCCGCCTACGCGCTGGGCCTGCGCGCCAACCGCACGATGAACCTCATCATCCTGCCCCAGGCGCTGCGGGTGATCATCCCGCCGCTGATCTCGCAGTATCTCAACCTGACCAAGAACAGCTCGCTGGCCATCGCCGTGGGCTACATGGACGCGACCGGCACCCTGGGGGGCATCACGCTCAACCAGACGGGGCGGGAGTTCGAGACGCTCCTGCTCCTGATGGGCTTCTACCTGTGCATCTCGCTCACGATCTCGATGATCATGAACCTCTACAACGAGCAGGTGAAGCTGGTGGAGCGCAGCTCCGCCGCCGGCGTCGGGATCGCCTTCGCCAAGTTCTTCGACGCCTACACCGGCCCGTGGGACCTGCTCAAGAAGGGCGACGCCGCCCAGCGCGAGGGCTACGGCGTGGGCGGCTGGCTCAACCTCGTGGTGCTGCTCTACGCCGGGCTTTTCGCCGGGCTTATGTCCTGGCTTTTCCTGGCGCAGACGCCCCAGATGCGCGAGCCCTTCATCACCTGGTCCTACGGCACGCAGATCATCTACCTGCTGCTGACGGTCTGCATGCTCTCGGCGCTGCTCACCGCGCTGTTCAAGCACCACCGCGTGGCCGACTTCGCGCTGCTGAGCCTGGTCCTGTGGGCGCTGGCGGTCTTCGCGGGCGTGGACATGGGCGGGGTCATCCCCTGGCTGTCGAGCTCCGTCGCCGCCGCGGCCGGCTTCGCCGCCCAGGCCGCCGCGCTGGGCTATCTGGTGATCGGGACCCGCCCGAACCTCACCTACCTCACCCGTGAGAGGAGGGCCGCCTGATGTCCGACGTGCACGCCCGCACCGTCCGCTTCGTCGCCTCCTCCCAGATCCCGCCCAGCCCCCCGCCCGCGCGGGAGGCCGGCGCGATCAAGTGGCTGCGCGAGAACCTGTTCTCCTCCTGGCTCAACACCCTGCTCACGATCTTCTCGGTCATCGTCGTCTTCATGGCGATCCCGCCGCTGATCCAGTGGGCCTTCCTCGACGCGGTCTGGGTGGCCTCCAGCCTCGACGAATGCCGCCAGATCGCCGAGGCGCAGGGCCATCCCCTCGGCGCCTGCTGGGCCGTGATCACCGAGCGCTTCCCCCAGTTCCTGTTCGGCTTCTACCCGTCCGAGTTCTACTGGCGCCCGATCCTGGCCTTCGTCCTGCTCTTCGTGGCGCTGGCCCCGATCCTCTTCTCCAGGCTGCCGCGCGTGCTGCTGTGGTTCTCGCTCGCCTACCCGGTGGTCGCCTATTTCCTCATCTGGGGCGGGCTGGGCCTGCAGCCGGTGGAAAGCTCCCGTCTCGGCGGCTTCCTGCTCTCCTCCATCATCGGCGTGACCGGCATCGCCGCCTCCTTCCCCTTCGGCGTGCTGCTGGCGCTGGGCCGCAAGTCGGACCTGATCTTCATCAAGACCATCTCCGTGGTCTTCATCGAGTTCATCCGCGGCGTGCCGCTGATCACGCTGCTCTTCGTCGCCTCCTCGGTGCTCAGCTACTTCTTCCCGCCGGGCACATCGCTCGACCTGATCCTGCGCGTGTGCATCATGGTGACCTTCTTCGCCTCCGCCTACATGGCGGAGGTGATCCGGGGCGGCCTCGCCGCGCTGCCCTCCGGCCAGTACGAGGCCGCCGACGCGCTGGGGCTCGACTACTGGAAGAGCATGCGCCTGATCATCCTGCCCCAGGCGCTCAAGATCTCGATCCCGGGCATCGTCAACACCTTCATCGGGCTGTTCAAGGACACCACGCTGGTGATCGTGATCGGCCTTCTGGACCCGCTGGGGCTGGTCAACACCATCCGCGCCGACACGGCCTGGAACGGCATCGTCTGGGAGTTCTACGTCTTCGTCGCGCTGTTCTTCTTCGCCGCCTGCTACGGCATGTCCCGCTATTCCCAGTGGCTGGAGCGTCAGCTCCAGACCGAGAACCGCTGACCGTCGTCAGGAGACCCGCCATGACCGACGCCGCCGCCGCCTCCGTCCCCTCCGTCATGACCGTGGGCGACGAGATCGCCATCGAGATCGCCGGCATGAACAAGTGGTTCGGAGAGTTCCACGTCCTGCGCGACATAAATCTCACCGTCCATCGCGGCGAGCGCATCGTGGTCTGCGGCCCCTCCGGCTCGGGCAAGTCCACCCTGATCCGCTGCATCAACCGGCTGGAGGAGCATCAGTCCGGCCGCATCGTCGTGGACGGCATCGAGCTCACTTCGGATATCAAGAACATCGACAAGATCCGCTCCGAGGTCGGGATGGTGTTCCAGCACTTCAACCTGTTCCCGCACCTGACCATCCTCGAGAACTGCACGCTTGCCCCCATCTGGGTGCGCAAGACCCCCCGGCGCGAGGCCGAGGAGGACGCCATGCACTTCCTCGAGAAGGTCAGGATCCCCGAGCAGGCCCACAAGTATCCCGGCCAGCTCTCCGGCGGCCAGCAGCAGCGCGTGGCCATCGCCCGCGCCCTGTGCATGCGCCCCAAGATCATGCTGTTCGACGAGCCCACCTCCGCCCTCGACCCCGAGATGATCAAGGAGGTGCTCGACACCATGATCGACCTCGCGCAGGAGGGCATGACCATGATCTGCGTGACGCACGAGATGGGCTTCGCCCGCCAGGTGGCGAACCGCGTCATCTTCATGGACGAGGGCCAGATCGTGGAGCAGAACGAGCCCGAGGAATTCTTCCACAATCCGCAGAGCGAGCGCACCCAGCTCTTCCTCAGCCAGATCCTCGGCCACTGATACCAAGTCCCGATGATCCTGATTCATCAGGATCATCGGGACCGCGCATCCGCGCGCCGGCCGGTCGGCCGGCTCCAAGGCTCGATGAGTGAAACTCATCGAGCCTTGGCATGAGCGGGGCAGGGGGCGGGCTGCGACCGGCCCGCCCGCCATTAACCTCAAATACCGCTCATTAATCCTGACAGTCGTTTCAAATTTTCATCGAAGAGCGCATGACCACGGCCAGACAAGACGCAGGGCCGAGGGAGTTCCGACATGCGCCTCTTCTCCGACATCAACGAGATTTCCGAGGGCCCCGTCTTCCAGGCCGCCCCCTCCGCGCGCGGCCTCTCCGACTGGATCGCCCTCCACCTGCCCGAGAACGCGCTGCTCTGGGCGCCCGGCGCGGGCCTGCTCGCGGTCCTCGCGCTCTATGTGCTCCTCGAAACCGGCCTGTTCAGCCGGGAAGACGCCCGTTGATCACGTAGTCCAGCGCCTGGACGACCTGCTCCGGGCGCTCGGCCACCGCGTTGGCCGCCGCATCGACCTCCTTCAGCGCATGGCCGTGCTCCGGCGGATGCAGCACGATCAGCGGCTTGCCCAGCGCGGCCGCGTAACCCGCGTCGAAGGCCGCGTTCCACTGCCTGTACTTCTCCCCGAAGCGCACCACGACCAGATCGGCCTTCGCGATCCCCATCTGGGTGCGGATCGCGTTCAGCGACGCCCCCTTGCGGTCGTGCCAGAACTTGTCGGCCTCCGCGCCGAGGATCGCCGCGCCGCAGTCGTCGGAGGCCGCGTGGTCCGTCACCGGCCCGGTCAGCCGCACCGGCAGCCCCTTCTCCGCCACGCCCCGGGCGATCTCCTCGCGCCAGTCCGTGTGGATCTCCCCCGACAGATAAACGGTCCATTCCTGCGCGCTCATCGCGTCTCCCTCCTTGCGTTCACTCGGCTCGCGCCCCCCTCCTGCCACGCCGCGCCCCCGCTTGCACGCGCCCGCGCCAACCCGTATGAGGCCCGCGACAGATTGCACGCCGCGCCCCGGGGGATCCCGCCCGCCATGCCCAGGCTCGTGATGAAATTCGGCGGCACCTCCGTCGCCGACCTCGACCGCATCCGCGCCGCCGCCGAGAAGGTGAAGCGCGAGGTCGAGGCCGGCTGGGACGTCTGCGTGGTCGTCTCCGCCATGGCCGGCAGGACCAACGAGCTCGTCGGCTGGGTGCGCGAGGTCTCCCCCCTCTACGACGCCCGCGAATACGACGCCGTGGTGGCGAGCGGGGAGCAGGTGACCGCCGGCCTCATGGCCCTCGTCCTGCAGGAGATGGGCGTGCCCGCCCGCTCCTGGCAGGGCTGGCAGATCCCCATCCGCACCTCCATGGCCCACGGCGCGGCGCGCATCGAGGGGATCGACCCCGACAACCTGTCGCGCAAGTTCGCCGAGGGCCTCCACGCCGTCGTCGCCGGCTTCCAGGGCCTGGCCCCCGACGGGCGGATCACCACGCTCGGCCGCGGCGGCTCCGACACCACCGCCGTGGCGCTCGCCGCCGCGCTGGGCGCCGAGCGCTGCGACATCTACACCGACGTGGACGGCGTCTACACCACCGATCCGCGCATCGAGTCGAAGGCCCGAAAGCTCGAGAAGATCGCCTACGAGGAGATGCTGGAGCTCGCCTCGCTCGGCGCCAAGGTCCTGCAGACCCGCTCCGTCGAGCTGGCCCTGCGCTACAAGACCCGCCTCATGGTCCGCTCGTCCTTCTCCGACGAGCCCGGCACC
>JBNJGE010000037.1:0-20132 GCA_051747505.1 Pseudomonadota bacterium
AGCAGGTTCTCCGCCGGCACCCGCACGTTCTCGAACTTCAGGTGCAGGTGGCCGTGCGGCGCGTCGGGATTGCCGAAGACCTGCATGGCCCGCAGCTTGGTGATCCCCGGCGTGTCCGGGTCCACCAGGATCTGGGAGTGCTGCTGGTGCTTGGGCCGGTTCGCATCCGGCGTCGCGACCATGGTGATATACACCTTGCAGCGCGGATCGCCCGCGCCCGAGGACCACCACTTCTCCCCGTTCAGCACGTACTCGTCGCCGTCCCGCTCGCACTTCATGGCGATGTTGGTGGCGTCCGACGAGGCCACGTTCGGCTCCGTCATGAGATAGGCGGAGCGGATCTTCCCGTCGAGCAGCGGCTTGAGCCACTTCTCCTTGTGCGCCTCCGTGCCGTAGCGCTCCAGCACCTCCATGTTGCCGGTGTCGGGGGCCGAGCAGTTGAAGGTCTCCGCCCCCAGCGAGGCCTTGCCCATCTCCTCGGCGAGATAGGCGTATTCCACGGTCGAGAGGCCGTAGCCGCGCTCGGAATCCGTAAGGAAGAAGTTCCACAGCCCGCGCTCGCGCGCCTTGGCCTTCAGCCCCTCCAGGATCTCCGTCTGGCGGTCGGTGAAGGACCACAGGTCCCCGCTCTTGCCGACCTCGGCCTCGAACTCCTCGGAGGCGGGGATGATCTCCTCCTCCACCATCTGCCGGACGGCCGCGTGCAGCGGCTTGAGCCGCTCGGTCATGCCGAGCGACATCGTCTCCAGCTCGGGCTTGATCTTCTCGGGCCTGTTCATCTCGGGTCTCCTCCCTCGGGAATGGGGTGTGGGGCCGCCAGTCCGCCGAGGGCGAACGCGACGGTCTCGTTCGTGATTCGGGCGACGTCCGCCTCCGCCTCGCCGTCCCGGCTTCGATACCAGAAGACCGGGCCGTTGAGCGCGGGCATGAGCGTGCGCACGGTGACGGCGACATCGCAGGGGCGCAGCTCGCCGGCGGCGATCCCCTCCTCCATCACCCTGCGGAACAGCGTCTCGTGCCGGTCGCGCAGGCGGATCAGGTCGGCCACCGCCGCGCGCTGCGCGGGGCTGGCGTCGCGGCGCAGATGCATCTCCACGCCCTGCAGGGCGGCGCGGTGCCAGGGCTGGTCGACGAGGATGGAGCGCACATGCGCCCGGCACATCCGCTCCAGCCGCTCGCGCGGGGACCCGCCCCCGGCCTCCGCCGCCGCCACCTCGCCGTGGATGCGCTCCAGCGAGCGGCGGGTGACGTCGTTGAACAGCTCCAGCTTGGAGCGGTAGTAGTGATAGACGCGCCCCTTCGTGGCCCCCATGCGCCGCGCCACGTCGTCGATGGAGGTCTCCGCGAAGCCCCGCTCCATGAAGGCCCGCGCGGCGGCGGCGAGAACCTCCTCGCGGGCCCCGGCGGGGCCCCGCTCCGTCTGGGTCCCGGCCGCCGGGGCCGGACCGTCCTGCGGGGTTGCGCTCATGGGGGAGAGCCTACATACTGCCGAGTATGTCGTCAACGGCGGCCTGCCGGGACAGGCCGCCGCACGCCCCGAGGGAGGACCCAATTGAGCTATCTCGACGACCTGTTCGGCGTCGCCGGCAAGACGGCGCTCGTCACCGGCGGCGCGAGCGGCATCGGCCGCATGATCGCCGAGGCGCTGGTGCAGGGCGGCGCCCATGTCATGATCGCCTCGCGCAAGGGCGAGGACTGCGAGCGCGCCGCCGCCGAACTCAACGCCCTCGACGCCCCCGGCTCCGCCGACGGCTTCGCCGGCGACGTGGGCTCCGAAGCCGGCGCCGACGAGCTCGCCCAGGCGGTCATGCAGCGCACCGACAAGCTGCACATCCTGTTCAACAACGCCGGCGTGAGCTGGGGCGCCCCCCTCGACGACTTCCCCTGGCACGGCTGGGAAAAGGTGATGCGGGTCAACGTCATGGGCCTGTTCGAGCTCACCCGCCGCCTGTTCCCCGCCCTCGACGCGGCCGCCACCGACGAGGACCCCGCCCGCGTGGTCAATCTCGGCTCGGTCATGGGCTACTGGCCGCTGGGCGACGGCGCCTATTCCTACTCCGCCTCCAAGGCCGCGGTGCACCACCTCACCCGCATCCTCGCCAAGGAATGCGCGGGCCGGCGCATCACCTTCAACGCCTTCGCCCCCGGCCCCTTCCAGTCCAAGATGACCGCCTTCGCCACCGGCTCGGAGGAGAAGGCCGAGGCCGTGGGCTCCGACATCCCGCTGGGCCGCATCGGCGCCCCGACCGACATCGCCGGCGCCACGCTCTTCCTGTGCTCGAAGGCCGGCGCCTATGTCACCGGCGCCATCCTGCCGCTCGACGGCGGCATCGGCACCGTCACCGGCGGCGACCTGTTCGAGAAAGGGAGGGACTGATGCCCGTCACCGCCAACGGCGTGGAGGACTACGATCCCCGCGCCCGCACCCATGTCCCCCACTGGACGCCCGAGGACTACCGGGCCCATCTGGGCAAGGAGATCGGCGTCACCGACTGGTACGAGGTCACCCAGAAGGACGTGGACGCCTTCGCCGTCGCGACCGAGGACCGCAACTACATCCATGTGAACCCCGAGCGCGCGCGCTCCGAGGGCGGCCTTTCCGGGACCATCGCCCACGGCTTCTTCACCCTTTCGCTGCTGGCGGGCTTCTCCTACCAGGTCACGCCCATGACGAAGGGCGCGGTGATGGGCTACAACTACGGCGTGGACCGCGTGCGCTTCCTCTCCCCCGTCCCCGTGGGCTCGCGCGTGCGCGGGCGCTACACGCTCGCGGACGTGCAGGAGAAGGACGGCGCCCTTGTGACCGCCTACGACGTCGTGGTGGAGATCGAGGGCCAGGAGGTCGAGACGGGCGGCAAGCCCGCCCTCGTGGCCACCACCCGCGGATACGCCGTGCTCGGCAAAGAGGGAGACGAGGCATGACCGCCCACGCCGCCGCCCAGATCGACGAGAAGGCCCTCGCGCCCTATCTCGAGAAACACGTCGCCGGCTTCCGCGGCCTGCGCTCGGTCACCAAGTTCTCCTCGGGCCAGTCCAACCCCACCTTCCGGATCGAGGCCGAGTCCGGCGATTACGTGATGCGCGCCAAGCCGCCGGGCGAGCTGCTGAAATCGGCCCATCAGGTGGACCGCGAATACCGCGTCATGTCTGCGCTCGCGAACACCGACGTGCCGGTGCCGAAGATGCTCCATCTCTCGGACGAGACCGACAACCCGCTCGGCCGCCAGTTCTACATCATGGAGTTCCTCGACGGCCGCGTGCTCTGGGACCCCCTCCTGCCCGACCTGTCGGTGGAGGAGCGCGCCGAGACCTACGACCAGATGAACAAGGTCCTCGCCGCCCTGCACGACGTGGACCCGGCCGCCGTGGGCCTGTCCGATTTCGGCCGCCCCGGCAGCTACTTCGAGCGGCAGTTCGGCCGCTGGACCAAGCAGTACCGGGCCTCCGAGACCGAGACGGTCGAGGACATGGACGCCCTCATCAAGTGGCTGGACGAGAACATGCCCGAGGACGACGGCGTCGTCTCCCTCGTCCACGGCGACTACCGGCTCGACAACGTGATGTATCACAAGACCGAGCCGCGGATCATCGCGGTGCTGGACTGGGAGCTTTCGACCCAGGGCCACCCCTTCGGCGATCTCGGCTACCAGTGCGCCTACTGGCGCCTGCCCAACGGGGGCAGCCTGCGCGGGCTGGGCAATGTCGAGCGCGGCGGCAAGACCGGCCTGCCCGACGAGACCGAGTACGTCACCCGCTACTGCGAACGCCGCGGCATCGACTTCCCCGCCAACTGGGAGTTCTACGTCGCCTTCTCCTTCTTCCGCTACGCCGCCATCATCCAGGGCGTCTACAAGCGGGGGCTGGACGGCAACGCCTCCGACCCCGAGGGGGCGATCCGCTCGGGGAAGAACGTGCCCCTGATCGCCCGCCTCGCCGTGGAGGGGCTGGAGGCCAACGCATGAGCCGCTTCGAGGGTCTCACGGTCCTGATCACCGGCGCCACCGGCGGCTTCGGCTCGGTCTCCGCCCGCATGTTCGCGCAGGAGGGGGCCAATCTGGTCCTCTCCGACCTGCCCTCCGCCGATCTCGAGGGCTTCGCGGCGGAGTTCGGCGCCCGCGCCCGGACGCTCGCCGGCGACGTGGCCGACGCGAAACTGCATGACGAGCTGGTGGCGCTGGCGGCGTCCGAGTTCGACGGGATCGACGTGGCCGTGAACAACGCCGGCATCAGCCACGCCCGCCACCGCATCGAGGACATCCCCGAGGACAAGGCCCGGCAGGTCATCGAGGTCGACCTGATGGGCGTCTGGCACGCCCTGCGCGCCCAGATCCCGGCCATGGACACGCGCCGCGGCGGCCGGGGCGGCGCCATCGTCAACATCGCCTCGCTGGCGGGCATCGCCGGGGCGCCGCAGATCGGCATCTATTCGGCGGCCAAGCACGGCGTCGTCGGGCTGACGAAGACCGCCGCAGCCGAGAACGCCCGCCGCGGCATCCGCGTCAACGCCGTCTGCCCCGCCTACGCGCGCACGCCCATCCTCCGGAACGGGGCCATCGCGGCCCTCATGGCGGACGGAAAGACGGAGGAGGAGGCCGAGGCCTTCGTCGCCCGGGGCGTCCCCATGCGCCGCCTCGGAACGGCCGAGGAGGTCGCCCAGGCCATCGTCTGGTGCGCCGCGCCCGACAACGGCTTCATGACCGGCCAGGCCATCGCCATCGACGGCGGCGTCACCGCGGTCTGAACCGCGCCCCGTCCGGGACGGCCCTCGCGTCGCGTCCCGCGCCGCCTCGCCCCGCCCGGCCGGCCCATCTCGGGGCCCCGCCCGCGACACGCCGCCTCCGTCCTGCGCCGCGACCGCCTCTGGAACGGTGGAGGGGCGGCCGGGCGGGCGATGCGCCGCCGCAGGCGGCGCGAGGCCCCCGCGCCGCTCACTCCCCGTGCGGACGCCTCCCCGTCGCGATGGCGAGGTGATGCGCCTGGTGATGCATTCCCACCGTCAGCCCCCCGACGAAGCCCAGCGCGCGGATCTGCGCGGCGTCCGCCGCCTCGCCCCGGACCTCAAGCACCGCCCCGTCCTCGCGCGGCTCCGCCTCCATGCGCCAGCCTCCCGCGCCGTCCATCGTCCGGGCATGGGCCAGCGTCATGCGCCGGATCGAGTCCGCCACGTCCGGCTCCGGCGACCAGACGCGGAAACGCGCGCCGCCCGGCAGGTCCTGCGCCTCGACCCGGGCGCGCAGGGTGACGTTGCTCATGTCGATCAGGTGCCGGCGCAGGGCCGCAACATCGACCCGAGACCAGTCCGTCTCCGGCTCCGCCCGCAGCCGCGCGACCACTTCCGCGATGGCGGCGAAGGCCGCCTCCCCCGGCTCGCGCGGCGAAGCCGCCGCCGGGGCGTGAGCGGCCCCGCCTGCGGATCCCGCCCCGTGGCCGTCGCCGTGCCGCTGATCCGCATGCTGGGCCTGCGCGCCCGTCAGCGCCGCCGCCAGACCCGCCGTCAGCGCCAGCGCGAGTCCCGATCCCCACATCCCGATCTCCCTGCCTGGGCCGCCCCTCCGGCGGCGCCCTCCGAGGGTAGCGCCCGGCCCGGTCGCCGCAAAGCCGTCGGCAATCTTTTCGAAAGACCTGTGCATACGGCTTGTGCACGGGTCGCGCACGGGTCGTGCATGCCATCCGCAGCCCATCCCGCGCTGGACAGCCGCGCCCCGCGGCGCCACCCCTTGGCGGAGGCTCCGGGGAGGCGAAGGCATGAGCGAACGCACGGATATCGCGATCATCGGCGGCGGCGTGGTCGGCAGCGCTGTCGCCGCTTTCCTGAAATATTTCAACGGCTTCAAGGGCTCCGTGACGGTCCTCGAACCCGACCCCACCTACGCCCGCGCCTCCACCGCCCTCTCGGCCTCCGGCATCCGCCAGCAGTTCGACACCCCCCTCAACATCGCCCTCTCGCAATACGGCGTCGATTTCCTGCGCCGCCTGCCCGAGCTCGCCGGCCCCGACGCCGAGCTGACCCCCCATAACCTGTTGGAAAACGGCTATCTTTTCCTCGCCTCCGACGACTCCCGGGCCGACCGCCTGCGCCACGCCCACGCCCTGCAGGCCCGCGCCGGCGCCGAGGTCGCCCTGCTGACCCCCGACCAGCTCGCCCTGCGCTTCCCCCATCTGCGCACCGACGACCTCGCCCTCGCCAGCCTCGGCCTCTCCGCCGAAGGCTGGTTCGACAATATGAGCCTTCTCAACAACTTGCGCCGTCTCTCCCGCGCCGCCGGCGCCGAGTACCGGGCCGAGTCCGTCACCGGAATCGAGCGCGACGGCCCCCGCCTGACCGCCCTGCTCCTGTCCTCCGGCGCCCGCCTCGCCTGCGGCCGCGCCGTCCTCGCCGCCGGTCCCCGCTCGGGCGAGGTCGCCGCGTTCGCCGGCCTGTCCGTCCCCGTAACCCCCCGCAAACGCACCGTTTTCGCCTTCGACGCCGCCGACCCGCCCGCGGGCCCCCTCCCCCTCATGATCGACCCCACCGGCGTCTACTGCCGCCCCGAGGGCCGCGGCTTCATCGCCGGCGCGCCCCCCGTCGAGGACCCCGACGTCAACCCCGACGACTTCGACCCCCGCCACGAGGAGTTCGAGGAGATCGTCTGGCCGACCCTCGCCCACCGCGCCCCGGTCTTCGAGCGCCTGAAGCTCCGCGGCATGTGGGCCGGCCACTACGACTGGAACGCCCTGGACCAGAACGCTTTTCTCGGCCCGCACCCCGAGCTGCCGGACCTTGTCCTCGCCTGCGGCTTTTCCGGCCACGGCCTCCAGCACGCCCCCGGCGTGGGCCGCGGGATCGCCGAGCTGATCCTGCATGGCGGCTGGCGCAGCCTCGACCTCTCGCCCCTCTCGGTCGAGCGCCTCGTCGAAAACCGCCCCCTCACCGAGGGCGCGGTGGTATGAGCCCCGCGCCCCGCCCGCCGGGCCTGCGCCTGCGCCTCGACCTCGGCGGCGGCGCCCGCTTCGGCCCCGGCCGCGCGCGCCTCCTGGAGCTGATCGCCGAAACCGGCTCCATCGCCGCCGCCGGCCGGCGTATGGGCATGAGCTACAAGCGCGCCTGGTCGCTGGTGGAGGCCATGAACGCCGAGTTCGGCGCGCCGCTGGTCGCCTCCGCCCGTGGCGGCGCCTCGGGCGGCGGGGCGCAGGTCACCGCCCTGGGCGTCGAGGCCGCGGCCATCTGGCGTCGGCTGGAGGCCCGGGCGGCCGAGGCCGTGGAGCCGGACGCCGCCGCCTTGCGCGCCCTGCGCCGGGCGGGCGGGGAATGAGCGGGCCGGCGGCCTTGCCAGCGCCGAGGCCGCGATGCGATATGTTTCGGCGGATATATCGCACCGGAGGCCGCCCCGTGATCCACGCCGCCCTGCGCCTCGCCGCCCTCGCCCTCGCGCTGCTCGCCGCCCCCGCGGCGCGCGCGGAGGCGCCGTTGACCGTCTTTGCCGCCGCGAGCCTGACCAACGCCTTCGACGAGGCCGCCGCGCTCTACGCGAAGGAGACGGGGACCGAGCTGCGCGTCTCCTACGCCGGCAGCTCCGCGCTGGCGCGGCAGATCGACCGGGGCGCGCCGGCCGACCTGTTCCTGTCGGCCAACGCCGACTGGATGGACTGGCTTGAGGATCGCGGCCGCCTCCTCCCCGGCTCGCGCCGCGACCTGCTGCGCAACCGCCTGGTGCTGGTCGCCCATGGCGAGGCGCCGGAGGTGACGCTCTCGCCCGGCCTCGACCTTCGCGCGCTGCTCGACGGCGGGCGCCTCGCCATGGCCTTCGTGGACGCCGTGCCGGCGGGGATCTACGGCAAGGCGGCGCTGAGCTCGTTGGGCCTCTGGGCCCAGGCCGAGCCGCATGTCGCGCAGGCCGACAACGTGCGCGCGGCGCTGGCGCTGGTCGCCCGCGGGGAGGCGCCTTTCGGGATCGTCTACGCCACCGACGTGGCCGCCGAGCCCGCGGTCTCGGTCGTCGCGACCTTCCCCGCCGACAGCCACCCGCCGATCGTCTATCCCGGCGCCGTGCCGGAGAGGGCGGAGCGCGAGCGCGCCGCCGCCCTGCTGGACTGGCTGGCGGGGCCGCAGGCGCAGGCGGTCTTCGCCCGCCACGGCTTCGCGCCGCTTTCGGACTGAGCTGGTGGCGGACTGGCTCTCGCCCGCGGAGTGGGAGGCGCTGCGCCTCTCGCTGCGCGTCGCCGTCTGGGCGACGCTGTGCAGCCTGCCCTTCGGCGTCGCCGCCGCCGTGGTGCTGGCGCGGGGGCGGTTCTGGGGCCGGGGGCTGCTCAACCTGGTCGTCCATCTGCCCCTCGTGCTCCCTCCGGTCGTCACCGGCTGGCTGCTGCTGCTGGCCTTCGGCCGGCGCGGGCCGGCGGGCGCCTTCCTGGAGGAGACCTTCGGCCTCGTCCTCGCCTTCCGCTGGACGGGCGCGGCGCTGGCCGGCGCCGTGATGGGCTTTCCGCTGATGGTGCGGTCCATCCGGCTGGCCGTGGAGGCGGTGGACCCGAAGCTGGAGGCCGCCGCCGCCACGCTGGGCGCGGGGCGGGCGGCGACCTTCCTGCTGGTCACCCTGCCCCTGATCGCGCCCGGGGTCCTGGCCGGCGCCGTGCTCGCCTTCGCCAAGGCGATGGGCGAGTTCGGGGCGACGATCGCCTTCGTCTCCTCCATCCCCGGCGAGACGCGCACGCTGCCCCTGACCATCTGGGGGTTTCTGCAGACCCCCGGCGGCGAGGAGAGCGCCGCGCGCCTCGCCGTCGTCTCGGTGGTCGTCGCGCTGGGCGCGCTGGCGCTCTCGGAGTCGGTCGGGCGCTTCGCCGCGCGCCGGGTGGCCGGTCGGTGACCCTGCAGGTCGCGATACGCGCCCGCCTGGGCGAGCTCGACCTCGACGTCGCCTTCGAGGCACCGGCCGGGATCACCTGCCTGTTCGGCCGCTCCGGCGCAGGCAAGACCACGGTGATCCACGCCATCGCCGGCCTGCTGCGCCCGGATTCGGGCCGCATCGTTGCCGACGGGCTGACCCTGTTCGACTCGGACAGCGGCGTGGACCTGCCCGCCCATCGTCGCCGCGTCGGTTACGTCTTCCAGGAGGGGCGGCTGTTCCCGCATCTCTCGGTGCGCGCCAACCTGATGTTCGGCCGCTGGTTCGCGCCCCGCGCCGCGCCGCGCCCGGGGCTGGCGGAGGTGACGGAACTGCTCGGGATCGCCGACCTGCTCCACCGCCGCCCCGGCGGGCTTTCGGGCGGGGAGAAGCAGCGGGTGGCCATCGGGCGCGCGCTGCTCTCGGGCCCTCGGCTGCTCCTGATGGACGAGCCGCTGGCCTCGCTGGACGAGGCGCGCAAGGCGGAGATCCTGCCCTATGTGGAGCGGCTGCGCGACGAGCTGGGCCTGCCGATCGTCTATGTCTCCCACTCGCTGCCGGAGGTGGCGCGGCTCGCCACGACGGTGGTGGCGCTCTCGGGCGGGCGGGTCCTGCGGGCGGGGCCGGCGGCGGAGGTGCTATCGGACGCCGCCGCCTTCCCGGTGACCGGCCGCCAGCAGGCCGGCGCCATCCTGCCCGCCCGGGTGGTGCGGCGCGAGGCGGACGGGCTGAGCGAGCTGGCCGTCAGCGGCGGGCGGCTGTGGGTTCCGAACCTCGAGGCCCCTCCGGGCGCCGCGCTGCGCGTCCGGGTGCGCGCGCGGGACGTCACGCTCGCCGACCGGCGGCCCGAGGGGCTGAGCGCGCTCAACGTGCTGGAGGCGGTCGTGGAGCGGGTGGATGACGGCGAGGGCGCCATCGTGGAGCTGCTCCTGCGCTGCGGCGACGACCGGCTGCGCGCGCGGGTCACGCGCCGCTCGCTGCAGGCGCTGAGCCTGACGCCGGGGGCCCGCTGCTGGGCGATCCTCAAGGCGGTGGCGGTCAGCCGGCGCGACCTGGGCGCCTTCGAGGAGCGGGAGGGCTAGGCGCCAGCCACGCGCCCGGCCCCCTCCGGCGGCGGGGCGGGCGGGCGGGCGCCGCCGGAGGGGGCCGGGCCGGCGCCAGCCGGCCTCACCCTTCGTCCAGCACCCTCCGCGCGGCCTCGGCCAGCTCCCCCGCCTCGTCGGCGGGGATCACGTGGCAGGTCTCCTCGCCCAGGCCCGCCCAGCGCAGCCCGTTCAGGATGCGCGCGCGCACCGCCTCCGCGTGCTCTCCGATGCCGCCGGTGAAGGCGATCGCCTCCACGCCGCCCAGCACCGCGATCAGCGCCCCGGCATGGCGGATCGCCCAGTGGCAGTAATGCTCAACCGCGAAGCGCGCGGCCTCGTCGTCGCGCGCCAGCAGCTCCTTCATGGAGCCCGTGCCCCCCAGCGCCTTCAGCCCGCTTTCGCGGTTGAGCTTGCGCTCCAGCTCGTCGGCCGACCAGCCCTCGCGCATCAGGTGGAAGATCACGCCGGGGTCGAGCTCCCCGCAGCGGGTGGCCATCACCAGCCCCTCCATGGGCGAGAATCCCATGGTGGTCGCCGCGCTCCGCCCGTCCCGGATCGCGGTCATGGAGGAGCCGGCGCCCAGATGGCAGGCCAGAAGCCGGCCCGGCAGCGGGCGGCCCGTCTCCCCCTCGAAGCGCCGGGTCAGGGAGGCGTAGGAGAGGCCGTGGAACCCGTAGCGGCGCACGCCGTGGGCGCGGAGCTCCTCGGGGATGGGGAAGGTCGTCTCCACCGCCGGGTTGTCGGCGTGAAAGGCGGTGTCGAAGCCGGCCACATGGCGCGCCTGAGGAAACAACGCCTCGGCGTGGTCGATGACATGCAGCGCCGGCGGGTTGTGCAGGGGGGCGAAGGCGCAGGCCCGCTCCATGCGCTCGCGCATCGGCGCGTCGATCTCGCCGGGCTGGTGGATGTCCAGCCCGTGCACCACCCGATGGCCGACCGCCGCCGGCCGCTCGGCCAGCCCGCGCCCCGCGATCAGCGCGGAGACCGCCTGCGCCACGCGCTCCCGCGGGAGATGCATGACGTCGATCTCCGAGACCTGGTCATGGGCGATCGCCTCGCCTCCGCGCCCGTAGACGCCGAGCTTGAGCGAGGACGACCCGGCGTTGAGCGTCAGGATCCAGTCGGCCGCCATCTTCCTCTCCTTTTCCCGCGCCTCTTCGGCGCCGGCGCGAGAGTAACGCCTCGTCCCCGCCCGCGGCCCGCGTCACAGCCGCCCGGCCTGGGGCGGGACGCCCCGTTCACGCGATGTCTGGCCGCGGGCGCGCGTCTGATCTAGCTTCCGGCGAAAGACGCGACCGCGACAAGGAGACGGACGTTTGACCTTTCGCCGAACCGCCGCGCTGCTGACGGCGCTCGCCCTCCTTCTGCCGGCCATCGGCCTCGCGCAGAGCCAGGAGGGCGGCGCGCCCGCCTCCGAAACGCCCGCGGCGGAGGCTGCTGCGCCCGGCGCGGCCGAGGCCGACGCGCTCATCCGCCTGCTGGAGAACCCCGAGGCCCGCGCCGCGCTGGTCGAGCGGCTGCGCTCCGCCGCCGGGCAGGCCGAGGCCGGCGGCGAGACGGAAGCGGGCGCCCAGGCGCCCGCCCCGGCCGAGGAGCCGCCGGGTTCTCTGGTCCAGCGGATCGGGGAGAGCACGCGCCAGGGCGTCGAGCGCCTCGCCGACTCCGCCCTGGCCGCCTGGGGGGCGATCGTCAACGCCCCGCAACGGCTGGCGGGGCTGGAGAGCGTGGCGGACCCGGCGGTGCTGACGCGCGCGGCGCGCGATCTGGGTCTCGCGATCCTCGTCACCTACGCCGTCTTCCTCGCCTTGCGCCGCGCCGCGCGGCCCCTGCGCGCGCGCCTGTCCCGGGTGGGCGAGACGGCGGGATTCCTGCGCACGCTCGTGCTCAGCCTGGGCGTGGCGGCGCTGGACGCGGTCACGGTGCTGGCGGCCTGGGCGGCGGCCTACGCCATCGTGGTCTTCGCGCTGGGCGAGGCCGGGCAGCTCGGGCTGCGCCAGACGCTCTATCTCAACGCCTTCCTGGCGGTGGAGACCGCGCGGCTGATCATCCGCCTGATCCTTCGCCCCGACACGCCGTCCCTGCGTCTGCTGCGCATCCCCGACGCCGGGGCCCAGGGGCTCGCCGGGCGGCTGTCCGTCGTGGCGCTCCTGCTGGGCTACGGCCTGCTGCTGGCCGAGCCCATCGTCTACACCGAGGCCGGCTGGCGCGCGAGCCGGGCGCTGGGCACGGCGATCTCCCTCGTCGCCGTGGGGATCGGCATCGTCGCGGTGCTGCGCCACAGGCGCGCGGTCGCGGACTGGCTGATCCGCGGCCTGCCGGACGGGCGGCGCAGCCTGGCCGCGCTGGCCCGGCTGTGGCATCTGCCCGTCCTGATCTATCTGGGCTTCCTCTTCGTGATCGTCCTGGCCCGGCCCGGAGGCGTGCTGATGCCGGTTCTCGAGGCCTCGGGCAAGATCGCGGCGGCGGTGATCGTCGGCATGATGATCGACGCGCTGCTCTCGCGCCGGACGCGCAAGGGGGTGCGCCTGCCCGGCCAGTGGACCGAGAAGCTGCCCCTGCTCGAGGGCCGCATAAACGCGGTCGTGCCCAAGGCGCTACTCGTCCTGCGCCTGCTGATCGGCGCCGCCGTGCTGGCCACGGCCCTGCAGATCGCCGGGGCGTGGGACGCGCAGGGCTGGCTCGCGTCGGAGATCGGGCTGCGGCTGACCGGCGGGCTGTTCAACGTCGCGCTGATCCTGCTCTTCGCCATTCTGGTCTGGGTCGCCTTCGCCTCCTGGGTGGACTGGCGGCTCAGCCCCGAGGTCGGCCGCCCGCCGACCTCGCGCGAGACCACGCTGCTCTCGCTGCTGCGCAACGCGGCGGCGATCGCGCTGCTGGTCATCACGCTGATGTTCGCGCTCTCGGAGCTGGGGCTGGACATCGCGCCGCTGCTGGCCTCGGCCGGCGTCCTCGGCCTGGCCATCGGCTTTGGCGCGCAGAAGATGGTGCAGGACGTGATCACCGGCATCTTCATCCAGCTCGAGAACGCGATGAACGTGGGCGACGTGGTCACGGTCGGCGGCACCTCGGGCGTGGTGGAGAAGCTGACCATCCGCTCCGTCTCCCTGCGCGACCTGGAGGGGGTGTTCCATGTCATCCCGTTCTCCTCGGTCGACATGGTCTCCAACTACATGCGGGACTTCTCCTACGCGCTGGTCGACATGGGCGTGGCCTATCGCGAGGACGTCGAGGACGTCCGCCAGGCGATGGCGGACGCCTTCGAGGAGCTGCGCGCGGATCCCGAGCTGGGCCCCGACATCCTCGACGAGCTGGAATGGTTCGGGCTCAACTCCTTCGGCGACAGCGCCGTCATGCTGCGCGCGCGCATCAAGACCGTGCCCGGAAAACAGTGGGGGCTGAAGCGCGCCTACAACGGCCTGCTGAAGCGGATTTTCGACGAGCGCGGCATCGAGATCCCCTTCCCGCACCAGACCATCTATTTCGGCGAGGACCGGGAGGGAAAGGCGCCGCCCCTGCGCGTGGTCAGCGAAGGGGCCCGGACGACGTCCCCGGTCGGACCCTCCGGCGCGGAGGGCCGCGACGACGGGGGGACGACCGTGCCGCCGCGGCAGGATCTGCCGGATGAGGAGGAGGGCTGAGGCCCTCTCCCCTCACTTGGTCAGGATGAGCTTGCCCCGCCGGGTCACGCGCAACCGGTAGGGCACGCCGTCCAGCCACAGCCGCGCCTCGCCGCCGCGCCCCGTCAGGCTGCGCGCGTCATGCTCGGGCGGGCCGTCCGGGCGCGCCTCGCCGGCGGAGGCCGGAGCGGCCGGCGCCGCCCGGGCGGGCTCGGGCCGGGGGCGCATCACGCTCATCGCCGCCCCTCCAGACGGTCGAGCCAGCGCTCGAGCGAGAAGTCGAGCCCGCCGATCCCTTCCAGGAGGCTCGCGGGCGGAAACTCGGGCCGGTCGGGAGGCGGCGGCGAAGCCGCCGCGACGTCGCGGGCGGGGCGGTCGTCGGATGTCAGGTCGCTCATGTTGCGGATCTCCGTCCTTGCGGCGGAACACTCGCGGCCCGGCTTCCCAGCGCCCGCCCGGGAGCCGGGCGGGGCGGAGTGGCTGGCGCGACCCATTTCTGATTCAAAGACTCGGAAACGTCAATCCCGACAGTTTCAATCGGAAAACACCATCCCCCTCTGCGCGGAACCGCGCCCCGCCAACGGCCGCTTCGCCTTGACGCTCGCCCCCTATTCCGTGAGTTTGTCCGACAATCGGCGCGCCCCTCGGTGCGACGAGCCAAGGGAGGAGACTATGATCCACACGAGAACACTCGCCGCCGCCGGTCTGGCCGCGGCGCTCGCAGGCCCGGCCGCGGCTCAGGACTTCGAGCTGCCCGGCCAGTTGGCCATCACCGCCTACGGCACCGGCTCCGCCGGCTACAACCAGATGGTCGCCGTCGGGAAGGCCCTGCAGGACGCCGCCGACGTGAACCTGCGCGTGCTGCCCGGCAAGAACGACATCGCCCGCATGGAGCCCCTGCGCCAGGGCAAGGTGGACATCTCCGCCATGGGCGTGGGCATCTACATGGTGCAGGAAGGCGCCTTCGAGTTCGGCGGCGAGCGCTGGGGTCCGCAGGACGTGCGCATCATGGCCGTCAACACCTTCGCGCCGCTCGCCGTCGGCGTCGCGGGCGACGTGGGGGTGGAGGAATACTCCGACCTCGAGGGCAAGCGCGTGGCCTTCGTCAAGGGAGCGCCGGCGCTGAACGTGGCCATGGAGGCGTTCCTCGCCTATGGCGGCCTGACCTGGGACGACGTGGAGGTGGTCGAGTTCGGCGGCTACGGCGCCTCCTGGGAAGGCGTCATCAACGACCAGGTGGACGCGGCCTTCGTGTCCTTCAGCGCCGGCCAGGCCTTCCAGACCGAGGCGTCGCCGCGCGGTCTCTACTGGCCGCCGATCGACCCCGAGAACACCGAGGCGCTGGCCCGGATGCAGAAGGTGGCCCCCTACTTCCTGCCCATGCGCGGAACCGAAGGCCCGGCCGTCCCGGAGGGAGGCGTGGACTCCGCCGGCTACCCCTATCCGATCATGGCGACCTATGCCGACCGGGACCAGGAGCTGGTCTACAACTTCACCAAGGCGATGCAGGAGCTCCATGACGATTACTCCGGCGACGCGCCGGGCGTGGAGGGCTGGGGGCTCGACTACCAGAAGTTCGACTGGGTGGTCCCCTTCGCCGAGGGCGCGATCCGCTACTACAAGGAGATCGGCGCCTGGACCGACGAGCATGACGCCCACAACGACGCCCTGATCGAGCGCCAGAAGGTCCTCCAGGCCGCCTGGGAGGAGCTCAAGGAGCAGGACCCCGACAACTGGGAGGAAGCCTGGGCCGAGCATCGCCGCAAGGCCCTCGCGGACGCCGACATGCAGGTCGTCTTCTGACTCCGGGCTGATCCACCCCGCGAAAGGACGCCCCGCCAGCGGCGGGGCGTCTTGACGCCCGCCCCCGATTCCATGAGGTTGCCCGGCGACCGGCGCGCCCCTCGGCGCGACGAGCCAAGGGAGGAGACCATGATCCATACGAGAACCCTCGCTGCGGCCGGCCTGGCGGCGGCGCTCGCCAGCCCGGCCGCCGCGCAGGATTTCGAGCTGCCCGAGCAGCTGGCCATCACCGCCTACGGCACCGGCTCCGCCGGCTACAACCAGATGGTCGCCGTCGGAAAGGCGCTCAAGGACGCCGCCGACGTAAACCTGCGCGTGCTGCCCGGCAAGAACGACATCGCCCGCATGGAGCCCCTGCGCCAGGGCAAGGTGGACATCTCTGCCATGGGCGTGGGCATCTACATGGTGCAGGAAGGCGCCTTCGAGTTCGGCGGCGAGCGCTGGGGTCCCCAGGACGTGCGCATCATGTCGGTCAACACCTTCGGCCCGCTCGCGGTCGCGGTGGCCAAGGATGCCGACATCGAGACCTACGCCGATCTCGAGGGCAAGCGGGTCGCCTATGTGAGGGGCGCGCCCGCCGTCAACGTCGCGACCGAGGCGTTCCTCGCCTATGGCGGCCTGACCTGGGACGATGTCGAGCGGGTCGAGTTCGGCGGCTACGGCGCCTCCTGGGAAGGCTTCATCAACGGCCAGGTGGATGCGGCCTACGGCTCCATGAGCTCCGGCCCGATCTACCAGGCGGCGGCCTCGCCGCGCGGCGTGCACTGGCCCGAGATCGACCCCGACAACACGGAGGGGCTCGAGCGCCTGCAGGCCGTCGCGCCCTACTTCCTGCCGATGACCGGCCACACTGGCGCCGCCGTGGACGAGATCGAGGGCGGCGTGCGCTCCGCCGGCTACCCCTACCCGATCATGTCCACCTACGCGGACCGCGATCAGGAGCTGGTCTACAACTTCACCAAGGCCATGTTCGAGCTCTACGACGAATACTCCGGCGACGCGCCGGGCGTGGACGGCTGGGGTCTCGACTACCAGAAGTTCGACTGGGTGGTCCCCTTCGCCGAGGGCGCGATCCGCTACTACAAGGAGATCGGCGTCTGGACCGACGAGCATGACGCCCACAACGACGCCCTGATCGAGCGCCAGAAGGTCCTCCAGGCCGCCTGGGAGGAGCTCAAGGAGCAGGACCCCGACAACTGGGAGGACGCCTGGGCCGAGCATCGCCGCAAGGCCCTCGCGGACGCCGACATGCAGGTCGTCTTCTGACCCTGCGCGCAGGCGCGTGAACCGCGCGTCAGGCCCCGGTTCGCAGCCGGGGCCTTTCGCTTGCCGCCCCTCCCCGCCGTCGCCCGGCGGCCGGAGGGCCGCCCGTCCACCTCCAGCCACAGGGCTCCTTACATGGACCAGGCCGACCGACGCGAAATCGAAGGGATTGCGCCCGCCACCCTTCCGCTGATCGCCCGCGTCTTCGCGATCGCGGTGACGGCGACCGGGGTCGCCATCGCCGCGCACCAGCTCTTCAACTGGCAGCTCTTCGGCATCCTCCTGCTCGAAGGCCGCTATCTCTACATCCTGGGCGGGAGCTTCCTCGCCCTCGCTTTCATCGTCTTCCCGCTGAACCGGGTCAGAGGGCCGGGCGCGCTCGACTGGCTGCCGGCGCTGCTGACGCTCGGGGCGGGCGGGTTCTTCGTGTGGACGTCGGAGACGAGCCTCGACCAGGGCTGGGAATACGCCCCGCCCGAGACGGCGGTCTGGGTCTCGGTCCTCTTCTACCTGCTCATCCTGGAAGCGACCCGCCGCGCGGGAGGGCTTGTCCTGTTCCTCTTCGTGCTGGCCTTTTCGCTGTACCCGACGTTCGCGGACGTGGTGCCGGATCCGCTTTCGGGCTTCTCGCAACCCTTCCTGGATCTCGCGCCGTATCACATGATCTCCTCCGAAAGCTCCTTCGGCATCCCGATGAAGGCCTTCGGCAACCTGGTGATCGGCTTCATCGTCTTCGGCGCGGTGCTCCAGCAGACCGGCGGCGGCAAGTTCTTCAATGACCTGGCGCTGGCGCTGGTCGGCAAGTTCCGGGGCGGCGCGGCCAAGGTGGCGATCTTCGCCTCGGGTTTCATGGGCTCGATGTCCGGCTCGGTGATCTCCAACGTGCTCACCACCGGCGCGGTTTCGATCCCCGCCATGAAGCGCACGGGGTTCGAGCCCCGCTACGCCGCCGCGACCGAGGCCTGCGCGTCCACCGGTGGCGTGCTGATGCCGCCGGTCATGGGGGCCACCGCCTTCGTCATGGCCTCCTTCCTGTCGCGGCCCTATGTCGACATCATGCTCGCCGCGGCGATTCCGTCGATCCTCTTCTACTTCGGCCTGTTCGCGCAGGTCGACGCCTACGCCGCCCGGCGCGGGCTCAAGGGGCTGGCGCCGGGCGAGGCCCCGACGGTCCGGCAGACGGCGAAGGAGGGTTGGCCCTACATCCTCGTCTTCGGCGTCCTGCTCTTCATGATGGTGGTGCTGCGGCGAGAGACGCTCGCCCCCTTCTATTCGGTGGCGCTGCTGCTCATCATCAACCAGTTCCTGCCCTCGCACCGCTTCAGCCTGAAGTCCTTCGGCGACCTCTTTGTCGGCATCGGCCGGGCGCTGGCCGAACTGGTCGCCATCCTGCTCGGCGTCGGGCTGATCGTGGGCGCCTTCTCGGCCACGGGCCTCGCCGGCACGCTGGTCAACGAGCTGATCTTCCTGGCCGGCGACTCCACGCTGGCGCTGCTGCTGATGGGGGCGCTGACCGCCTTCGTCTTCGGCATGGGGATGACGGTGACGGCCTGCTACATCTTCCTCGCCGTGGTGCTGGCCCCGGCGCTGGAGCAGGCGGGGCTCAACCAGCTCGCCGTGCATCTGTTCATCCTCTACTGGGGGATGGTCAGCTACATCACCCCGCCGGTCGCGCTGGGGGCCTTCGCGGCGTCCACCATCGCCGGCGCCAAGCCCATGCGCACGGGGTTCGAGGCGATGAAACTCGGCGCGGTGATCTACATCGCCCCCTTCTTCTTCGTGCTGAACCCCGCCTTGGTGGGCGAGGCCCCGGCCTGGGAGGTGTTCCTCACGCTGAGCACGGCTTTGCTGGGCATCCTGTTCATCGCCGCCGCCCTGCAGGGGCATGTCAGCCTGCTGGGCGACCTGGGCGCCGACGCCAAGGCGATGGTCCTGCGCGTTCTGCTCTTCGCCGGGGGGGTGATCATGGCCGCGCCCGGCGGCGGCGAGATCGGGCTCTCGCACTGGGCGCTGGTTGGGATCGGGATCGTGCTGGCCATGCCGGCGCTGATGCTCGCCCGCGCCACGGGAGAGCGCGCAGCCGCATGACCCGCGCCTGAGCGGGCAATGGAGGGGCCGCCCCCGAGACGGGGCGGCCCCTCTTTGCGTTTCGACCTCTTGACCCGCACCGCCCGGGCGGTCTGTCATTCCCGGACCCGCCCGGAGGACCCTCGCCCGTGACCGACCGCGCCCCGGACCTCGCCGCCATCCGCGCCGCCGCGCGCGCAATCGAGGGCGTGACCGCGCGCACGCCGCTGATCCGCTCCCGCCTGCCGGGCCTGCCCGCGCCGCTCTGGCTGAAGGACGAGACGCGCCAGCCCACCGGGGCCTTCAAGCTTCGCGGCGCGGCCAACGCGCTCTCCCGCCTGTCGCAGGATCAACGCGCCCGCGGCGTGGTCTGCTGCTCCACCGGCAATCACGGCCGCGCCGTCGCCTGGGCGGCGCGGCGCCTGGGCGTTCCGGCCACCGTCTGCCTCTCCACCCTGGTGCCCGAGGCCAAGGTCGCCGCCGTGGAGGCGCTGGGCGCGCGCGTCCTGCGCATCGGCCGATCCCAGGACGAGGCGCAGATCGAGGCCGACCGGCTCGCCGAGGCCGAGGGGCTGACCCCGATACCCCCCTTCGATCACCCCGACGTCATCGCCGGCCAGGGCACGATCGGGCTGGAGCTGCTGGAGGACGCGCCGGACCTGGAGACGATCCTCGTCCCCCTGTCGGGCGGCGGCCTCGCCGCCGGCGTCGCCATCGCCGCGAAAGGCCTCAAGCCCGGCAGCCGCGTCATCGGCCTGAGCATGGAGCGCGGCGCGGCCATGCACGCCTCCCTGCGCGCCGGCCGCCCGGTCGAGGCGGAGGAGGCGCCCTCGCTGGCCGACTCTCTGGGCGGCGGCGTGGGGCTGGCCAACCGCTGGACCTTCTCCGCCTGCCGGGACCTTCTGGACGAGGTCATCCTGCTGTCCGAGGACGAGATCTGGCGCGGCATGCACGCCCTCTTCCACGTCGAGGGCATCCGGGCGGAAGGCGCCGCCGCCGTCGGCCACGCCGCCATCCTCGCGGGCCGGGTGACCCTGACCGGCCCCACGGCAACCCTCATCACCGGCGCCAACCTCCCGCCCGAGCAGGCGGAGGCCATCGCCGGAGGCCGCGCCGTCGAGATCGGCGACCGCCCCGCAGGAGGCCCCGAATGGACGACATACTGATCCTCAACGAGGCGGAGCTGCGCCGCGCCGTCCCCCTCGACCTCGCAGCGGTCGAGGTCGTGGAGCACGCCTTCGCCGCGCTCGCCGGCCCCGGCGCCGTGCAGCCGCCGATCCTGTCCATGCACCTGCCGCAGGCCAACGGCGAGGTGGACGTGAAGACCGCCTACCTGCCCGGCTTCGACGCCTTCGCCGTGAAGATCTCGCCCGGCTTCTTCGACAACCCGAAGCTCGGCCTGCCCAGCCTCAACGGCATGATGGTCACCCTTTCGGCGC
>JBNJGE010000038.1:0-19841 GCA_051747505.1 Pseudomonadota bacterium
CACCTCCACCTTGGCGAGCCAGAGCAGGAAGCCCAGCGCGCCCAGGATGCCCAGCAGGGTGAAGGCCCCGATCAGGACGTAGTTGGCCCGCGTCTCCATTCGCTCAGTCCTCGCCTCGGCCGGCGGCGGCGCGCGCTCGCGGCCCGTGGAAATATTCGTGCACCCAAGGGTGATCGACGTCCATCATGTCGTCGAGCGTGCCGGTGACCAGCACGCGCTTCTCGGCCAGCACGGCGATGCGGTCGCAGGCCGCGCGCAGGCTGTCGAGGTCGTGGGTGACCATGAAGACGGTCAGGCCCAGGGAATCGCGAAGCTGCACGATCAGCTCGTCGAAGGCCGCGGCGCCGACGGGGTCGAGCCCGGCGGTGGGCTCGTCGAGGAACAGGATCTCGGGGTCGAGGGCCAGCGCGCGGGCGAGGCCGGCGCGCTTGCGCATGCCGCCCGAGAGCTCCGAGGGGAACTTGGAGCAGGC
Organism: Pseudomonadota bacterium; assembly: GCA_051747505.1. Lineage (GTDB taxonomy): Bacteria > Pseudomonadota > Alphaproteobacteria > Rhodobacterales > Rhodobacteraceae > Albimonas. Next base: position 473 of record JBNJGE010000038.1, read on the forward strand.
CGCCGGCGGCAGGCCCGTCAGCGCGACCTTGAGCTCGGCCAGCGACTTCATCAGCGGGCGCGGCAGGTCCAGATGCTCGCGCATCGGGGCCTCGACGTTCTGCAGGACGGTGAGCGAGGAGAACAGCGCGCCGTCCTGGAAGAGGACGCCCCAGCGTTTCTCGAGCTCGCGGCGCTCGGCGTCGGAGGCGGTCAGGACATCCGTGCCGAAGACCTCGACGGCGCCCTCGGCGGGGCGCAGCAGGCCGACGATGGAACGCAGCAGCACCGACTTGCCGGTGCCCGAGCCGCCGACCACGCCCAGGATCTCGCCGCGATGCACGTCGAGGTCGAGGCCGTCATGCACGACCTGGGGGCCGAAGCGGTTGACGAGGCCGCGCACGCGGATGACGGCCTCGCGCGCCTCGGCCGGGGCGTCCGGGGCGGGGGCGGCGTCGCTCATATCCCCAGCTCCGCGAAGAAGACGGAGAAGACGGCGTCGGTGACGATCACCAGGAAGATCGCCATGACCACGGCGGAGGTGGTGCGCTGGCCCACGCTCTCGGCCGAGCCGGTGACCTGCATGCCCTGCCAGCAGCCCACCACGGCGATGATCAGGGCGAAGAAGGGCGCCTTTATCATGCCCACGCCCAGGTGCCAGACATCGGTGTTCTGGTGCAGACGGCTGAGGAACATCCCCGGCGAGACGCCGAGCTCGATCCAGGACATGAGCGCGCCGCCGATCAGGCCCGCGATGTTGGCGATGAAGCCCAGGACGGGAAGCATGATCAGGAGCGCCAGCAGGCGCGGCAGCACCAGGACCTCGGCGGGGTCGAGGCCCAGGGTGCGCATGGCGTCGATCTCCTCGCGGATCTTCATGGAGCCGATGGAGGCGGCGAAGGCGGAGCCCGAGCGGCCGGCCACGATGATGGCGGTGAGCAGGATGCCGAGCTCGCGCAGGAGCGAGATGGCGATCAGGTCCACCACGAAGACCTCCGCCCCGAACTGGCGAAGCTGGACGGAGCCCTGGAAGGCCAGCACCACGCCGATCAGGAAGGCCATCAGGGCGACGATGGGGAAGGCGTTGAAGCCGGCCTCCTGCATGTGATGGACGAGGGCGGCGGCGCGCAGGCGGCGCGGGCGGATCACGGCGCCGGCGAGGCGGTGCAGGGCGAGGCCGAGAAAGCCGGTGACGCCCACCAGGCTCTCCCACACCGCGGCCGTGCGCCGGCCGATATCGGCGAGCCAGGGGAGGAGGCCGCCGGGCGGGGCCTCCTCGCCCTCGGCGGCGGGGAGGCTTTCGGCGACGCGGGCGATCAGGGCGGCCTGGTGGGCGTCGCGGGGGGCGAGGGCGACGCGGGCCCCCTCCCCCTCCAGCCGCGCCTTGAGGCGGAGGACCAGCCAGGCGCCGGCGGTGTCCAGCGCCTCCGTCTCGGAGAGGTCGAGGGTGATCTCGGGGCCGGGCGCGCTCAGGCCGGCGGCGGCCCGCTCCAGCGGGGCGAGCGCGGCGATGACGAGCCGGCCGGCGAAGCGCACGGTGGCGCCCGCGCGGCCCTCCTCCACGGTGACGGCGGGCGCGTTCATGGCGACACCCTTGCCGGGGGCGGCGGGAATCGCAAGTGCGGGCGCGGCCCGCCCGGCGCGGCGCCGGCCGCCCTTTTCCGTCCGCGCCGGCGCGGTTAGACACGAGGGCGGCCCACCGAGGGACGCCGACGGGAGGAGACGCAGCGCCATGTCCGAGACTTTCGAGGAAGCCCCGATCATCTGGACCCCGAGCCGGGAGACGGTCGAAAGCTCCGAGATGATGCGCTTCATGCGCTGGCTGAAGGAGGCGCGGGGGCTCGACTTCCCCGACTACGCGGCGCTGTGGGAGTGGTCCACGACCGATCTGGAGGGGTTCTGGACCGCCCTCCGCGACTTCTGGGACCTGCGCTTCTCCGCCCCCGAGAGGCGGGTGCTGGACCGGGAGGTGATGCCCGGCGCGACATGGTTCGAAGGGGCGCGGCTGAACTACGCCGACCAGATCTGGCGCCATCTGGAGACGCTGCCGCGGGAGCGCGACGCGATCCGCTGGCGCACGGAGACCGCCGAGGGCGCGCTGAGCTGGGGCGAGATGGCCGACCGGGCCGGGGCGCTGGCGCGGAACCTGCGGAAGATGGGGGTGAAACCCGGGGACCGCGTGGCGGCGATCCTTCAGAACGGGCCGGAGAGCCTGATCGCCTTCCTCGCCGTGGTCTCTGTGGGGGGCGTGTGGTCGCTGTGCTCTCCCGACATGGGGGCGACGGCGATCCTCGACCGCTTCCGCCAGATCGACCCCAAGGTCCTGATCACGGCGGACGGCTATGTGCATAACGGGCGGGCGGTGAACCGCACGGACCTGGTCGCGCAGGTGCGCGAGGGGCTGCCGGGGCTGGCGGCGACGATCCTCGCGCCCAGGCTGCCCGAGCCCGCCCCCCTGCCCGAGGGCGCCGTCGCCTGGGAGGAGATGGTCGCGGGCGGGGACGGGCCGCCCGAGACGGAGCAGGTGGATTTCGCGCATCCGCTCTGGATCGTCTATTCCTCCGGCACCACGGGGAACCCCAAGCCGATCGTGCACGGGCATGGCGGCGCGCTGCTGGAGGGGATGAAGTTCCCGCTCCACAACGACATCCGGGCCGATGACGTGTTCATGTGGCTCACGGCCTCGGGCTGGATCATGTGGAACACGCAGCTCACGCCCCTGACGCGCGGCGCGACGCTGGCGATCTTCGACGGCGCGCCGAACCGGCCGGACATGGGCGAGGTCTGGCGCTTCCTGGAGCGGGCGGGCGTGACCTTCTTCGGGGCGGGCGCGGCCTATTTCGCGGCCTGCATCAAGGACGGGGTCGTGCCGCGGGAGGTCGCGGGCCTCTCGCAGCTGCGGGCGGTGGGGGCCACGGGCTCTCCGCTGGCGCCGGAGGCCTATGACTGGATCCTGGAGAAGGTGAAGCCCGGCGTCTGGATCGTCCCGATCTCGGGCGGGACGGACTTCGCCGGCGCCTTCGTGGGCGGGTGCATCCTGCTGCCGCTGAGGCGCGGGGAAATGCAGTGCCGCTTCCTCGGCGCGCGGGTGGAGGCCTGGGACGAGCAGGGCAATCCGCTGGAGAACCAGGTGGGCGAGCTGGTCTGCACGAAGCCCATGCCCTCCATGCCGCTCTTCTTCTGGGGGGACGAGGACGGCTCCCGCCTGCGGGAGAGCTATTTCGAGACCTATCCGGGCGTGTGGCGCCATGGCGACTGGATCCGCATCACGCCCTCGGGCGGCGCGGTGATCTACGGTCGGTCGGACGCCACCATCAACCGGCGGGGGCTGCGCATCGGGTCCTCGGAGATCTACCGGGCCGTGGAGGGGGTGGACGAGGTGATGGACAGCCTCGTGGTGGATCTGGAATTCCTGGGGCGCGAGAGCTTCATGCCGCTCTTCGTGGTGATGCGCGAGGGGCATGCGCTGGACGAGGCGATGAAGTCGCGGATCCTGGACGCGATCCGGCAGGCGGTGTCCGCGCGCTACCTGCCCGACGAGATCGTGGAAGTGCCGGAGATCCCGCGCACCCTGTCGGGCAAGAAGCTGGAGGTTCCGGTCAAGAAGCTGCTGCTGGGCGCGGAGTCGGGCAAGGCGGTGAACCGGGATTCGATGGCCAACCCGGACGCCTTCGACGCCTTCGTCGCCTATGCCGAGGCGCGCGGCGCGACGGCCTGAGCCGGAAAGCGGCGCGGCCCGCCCCCGGAGGGAGCGGGCCGTGCGGATCCGGGCCTCGGGGGTCAGCCGCGCGCGCGGCGCAGGCCGAGGAGACCGAGGGCGGAGGCGAGCAGCCAGCCCGCGGCCGGGACCGGGACCGCGGTGGCGCCGGTCAGATCGCTGTCGCTGCCGGTCGGCTGACCGTCGCCGCCCGAGCCGTCGCCGCCGCCAAGGGAGGAGGTCGGGCTGAGCGCGTAGCCGATGTCCTGCAGGGCGAAGCGCGAGGTCTGGGTGAGCATGGCCGGCGTGTGGTAGTAGCCGGTCATCAGCGCGTACTTGTTGCCGAACAGCTCCTCGTCCCAGTGGGAGCCGGCGGTGCCGGAGCCGCCGCCGTCCTCGAGGGGGACGAACTCCGCGGTAGGGTCGTATTCGGACTGATAGGCGGCCAGGCCGGATTCGCCGACATACTGTGTGTAGACCTCGCCGTTATGACCGTCGAGCACGTCGTTGATCTGCCAGATGGAGCCGCCCAGCCCCATGACATGCGCCATCTCGTGGGCGATGACGCCGTCGAGCGTGCCCTGGGAGGCGAGGCGGTCGAGATCGGCGGTGTCGAAGGTCATGGCGCCGAGGTCGGGCGTGTAGAAGTCGCCGTCGCCGACGGCAGTCCGCGGGCCGGCGCTGCCGAGCGTGCCGCCGGAGCCGTCGATGTAGCTCAGGTCCACGTCGATCGCGAGATGGGAGATCGCGTCACCCAGGGTCTTGCTGCGATAGCCGGAGATCTGGCTTTCCCACAGCGTCTCGGCGCCCGAGAACGCGTCGTGGATCTGGGCGTCCGGCGTGCCGTTCAGGTAATTGAGCTGGATGTCGAAGCTTCCGTGCGAGGTGACGAGAAGATCCGATTCGTTCTCCAGCGCCGGGGCGACGTCGAAGGAAAGGGCGTGCGCTTGCGAGGCGAAAACGCATAGCGCCGCAGCTGCCGAGATGGGGAGCAGTCTCGTAGGCATGGGTACGCTTGCCTTGATATGTTACGCGGTACAGACACCGAATGATTAACGCATGGTTAAGCCGGGATCAATGGAAATCGGGCGAGAAGTTGTCGGCCGGCGAAACTGAAGATGAACGAGACGGGGCCGGCGCGGCGCGACGAGGGGATCGGCGTGGTGCCGCAGGGGAGGATTGAACTCCCGACCTCACCCTTACCAAGGGTGCGCTCTACCACTGAGCTACTGCGGCGACGCGGGGCCCTATGCCCGTTTCGCGGCCCGAGCGCAAGACCCGATCTGGACCGCTTCGCCCCGCCCCGCTAGAGGGGGGCTCATGAGCCGCAACAAGGACGATTCCAGGGGCGGCGAGCCCCCTGAACGCGACCCCAAGGCCGAGCGCGAGGCGCGGCTGGCCGAGGCGCTGCGCGCCAATCTGCGCCGGCGCAAGGCGCGCGCGCGCGCCGCGAAGGAGGGCGGGCGCGAGGAGGGCGGCGGGGACTGAGCCCCCTGCCCCGGCGCGGCGGCGTTGAACCGCCCCGCGCCGCGCGCTAGAGGCTCGGGTCCCAGCGGGTCGTCGGAGGGACGCATGGACAGGATCGCGGTTCGGGGCGGCGTCCCCCTCCACGGCGAGATCGCCGTCAGCGGGGCGAAGAACGCCTGCCTCGCGCTTATGCCCGCCGCGCTGCTGACCGACGCGCCGCTGACGCTGACCAACGCGCCGCGGCTCGCCGACATCCGCACCATGGCCGAGCTTCTGGAATCGCTGGGCTGCGAGGTCGCCGCGCTGCAGGCGGGCCGGGTGCTGGCGATCGGGGCCGAGCGCATCGCCTCCCACCGGGCGGACTACGACATCGTGCGCAAGATGCGCGCCTCCATCCTGGTGCTGGGCCCGCTGCTGGCGCGCCACGGGCATGCGGAGGTGTCGCTGCCCGGGGGCTGCGCGATCGGGGCGCGGCCGGTGGACCTGCATCTGCGCGCGCTGGAGGCGATGGGCGCCGAGCTGGAGCTGCGCGACGGCTATGTGCACGCGCAGGCCCCGGCTGGCGGGCTGAAGGGCGCGGTGGTGGACTTTCCGCTGGTCTCGGTCGGGGCGACGGAGAACGCGCTGATGGCCGCGACGCTGGCCAGGGGCACGACCGTGCTGCGCAACGCGGCGCAGGAGCCGGAGATCATCGACCTCGCCCGCTGCCTGAGCGCCATGGGCGCGCGCATCGAGGGCGCGGGGACGGGCGAGATCACGGTGGAGGGCGTGGACCGGCTGGAGGGGGCCACGCACCGGGTGATCGCCGACCGCATCGAGCTGGGCACCTACATGATCGCGCCGGCCATCGCGGGGGGCGAGGTGACCCTGACGGGCGGCGAGCGCGCGCTGGTCGGCGCGCTGTGGGAGCGGCTGGAGGAGGCGGGGCTGGAGCTGTCGGAAACCCCCGCCGGGCTGACGGTGCGCCGGGGCGAGGGGCCGCTGCGCCCGCTGCATGTGGTCACGGAGCCCTATCCGGGCTTTCCGACCGATCTTCAGGCCCAGCTGATGGCCCTGCTGACGCTGGCGCAGGGCGAGAGCGTGCTGGAGGAGCGGATCTTCGAGAACCGTTTCATGCACGCCCCCGAGCTGATCCGCATGGGCGCCGACATCGAGGTGCACGGGGGCCATGCGCGCATCCGCGGGGTCGGGTCGCTGCGCGGGGCACCGGTGATGGCGACCGATCTGCGGGCCTCCGTCTCGCTGATCCTGGCGGGGCTGGCGGCGGAGGGGGAGACGGTCGTCTCCCGCGTCTATCACCTGGACCGGGGCTATGAGCGGCTGGAGGACAAGCTGTCGGCCTGCGGGGCGCGGGTGACGCGGATGAAGGGCGACTGACGGGCTTGTTCCGGGGCGGGCCCGACGCCATCTGAACGTCGCCCATCACGGAGAGAACCATGACCGACGCGCGCTTCGAGGATGCCGACGAGAGGCCGCTGCGCCTGCAGGCGCAGGGGCCCGAGGACCTGGAGGTGATTTCGGCGCTGCTGCAGGACGCCGCCGGCAGGACGGGCGACCTGGTCTGGATGCGCCGCAAGCGCCGCTTCGCGCTGTTCCTCAACCGCTTCCGCTGGGAGGACCTGCCGCGCGCCGAGCGCGACCGCCGCCCCTTCGAGCGGGTGCGCGCCGTGGCGCTGGTGGAGCATGTGCAGGCGGCCCGTGCGAACGGCATCGACCCCGCCGACCGGGAGCAGTCGGTGAGCGTGCTGCGGCTGGTCTTCGAGCCCGCGGAGGATCCCGAGGACCCCTCGGGCGTGCTGCGCGTGATCCTGGCCGGGGACGGGGAGCTGGCGCTGGAGGTCGAGTATCTCGATCTGCGGCTCGAGGACGTCACCCGCCCCTATCTTGCTCCTACCGGCAAGGCGCCGCGCCACGCGGTCGAGTGAGGCCGCATCCCGGCCGCGCCGGGGCGGGCGGGCGGGAGGCGCGGCCGGGATGCGGCCGCCGGGGCCGGTTGTGACCGTCGCGCCCGCCCGCTATCAAGCCTGCCGGTCCTGATCCCCGGGGGAGATCTCATGCCCGTCACGCTGCGCACCGACGCGGAGGATTTCGAGCCGCGCTTCGCCGATCTGCTGGCCCGCAAGCGCGAATCCGCGCCGGAGGTGGACGAGACGGTGGCCGAGATCCTCGCCGATGTGCGCGCGCGCGGCGACGCGGCGCTGATCGACTACACCGCCCGTTTCGACCGCCAGGACCTCGCCCCCGACACGCTGGCCGTCTCGCCCGAGGAGATCGAGGCCGCCGCCGCCTCCGTCCCCCCCGAGGAAGTGCGCGCGCTGGAGCTCGCCGCCGAGCGGATCGAGGCCTATCACGCCCGCCAGGTTCCGCAGGGGGAGAGCTTCACCGACGCCGCCGGGGCGACGCTGGGCTGGCGCTGGACGCCGGTGGAGGCGGCGGGGCTCTACGTGCCCGGGGGGCTGGCCTCCTACCCCTCCTCGCTGCTGATGAACGCCATCCCCGCCCGGGTCGCTGGGGTGGAGCGGCTGGCGGTGTGCATGCCCACGCCGGGCGGGCGGGCGAACCCGCTGGTCCTGCTGGCCGCGCGGCTGGCCGGGGTGACGGAGATGTTCCGCATCGGCGGCGCGCAGGCGATCGCGGCCATGGCCTACGGGACGCGGACGGTGCGCCCGGTGGACAAGATCGTCGGGCCCGGCAACGCCTATGTCGCGGCGGCCAAGCGGCGGGTCTTCGGGACCGTGGGCATCGACATGATCGCCGGCCCCTCGGAAATCCTGGTGATCGCGGACGCGGACCAGAACCCCGACTGGATCGCCATGGACCTGATGAGCCAGGCCGAGCACGACGAGAGCGCCCAGTCGATCCTGGTGACCGACAGCGCGGAGATGGCGCAGGCGGTCATGGCCTCGGTCCGGCGGCTGCTGGAGCGGCTGCAGCGCGGGGACATCGCGGGGGCGAGCTGGCGCGACAACGGCGCGGTCGTCATCGTGCGCGACATGGCCGAGGCCGCCGGGATCGCCGACCGCGTGGCGCCCGAGCATCTGGAGATCTGCACCGCCGACCCCGAGGGGGTGGCCGCGCGGGTGCGCCATGCGGGGGCGATCTTCCTGGGCGCCTGGACGCCCGAGGCCATCGGCGACTATGTCGGCGGGCCCAACCACGTGCTGCCCACGGCGCGCTCGGCCCGTTTCTCCTCGGGCCTGTCGGTGCTGGACTTCATGAAGCGCACGACGCTGGCGAAGATGACGCCCGGGGCGATGGCGAAGATCGGCCCGGCGGCGGAGACGCTGGCCCTGGCCGAGAGCCTGGAGGCGCATGCGCTTTCGGTCCGGCTGCGGCTCGACGCGCTGAACGAGGCGGGGGGCGAGGGATGAGCCGGCTGATCTCCGTCCGGCTCGACGAGACGGGGCTCGCCCCGCCCACGCCGGAGATCGAGCAGGAGCGCAAGGTCGCCATCTTCGACCTGCTGGAGGAGAACAGCTTCGAGATCGAGCGCGACGGGGCGCCGGAGGGGCCCTACGCGCTGGAGCTGGCCATCCGCGACCGCCGGCTGGTCTTCACCCTCACCGCCGAAGGGGGCGAGCCGGCGGCGGAGTTCCACCTTTCGCTCGGCCCGTTCCGGCAGATCATCAAGGACTACTTCGCGATCTGCGAGAGCTACTTCGACGCGGTCAAGCGCCTGCCGCCCTCGAGGATCGAGGCCATCGACATGGGCCGGCGCGGCATCCACAACGAGGGCGCGCGCATCCTGCGCGAGCGGCTGGAGGGCAAGGCGAAGCTGGATGACGACACCTCGCGCCGGCTGTTCACGCTGATCTGCGTCCTGCATTTCAAGGGCTGAGCGCGCAGGCATGGCCGCCCTGCCCCGATCCATCCTCTTCTGCTGCGACCACAACGCGGTGCGCTCGCCCATGGCGGAGGCGCTGATGAAGAGGCTGCACGGGGACCGCGTCTATGTGCAGTCGGCCGGGGTGAAGCACGACCGGGAGGTGGACCCCTTCGCCGTCGCCGTGTGCGAGGAGATCGGGGTGAGGCTGGAGAGCCACAAGTCCCGCTCCTTCCAGGACCTGGCCGAGCTGGGCGAGCAGATGGACGCCTACGACATGATCGTGGCCCTGTCCCCCGCCGCGCGCCACGCGGCGACGGAGCTGACGCGCGTCTTCGCCATCGAGGTCCGTTACTGGCCCGTCATGGACCCCACCGGCATCGGCGAGCGACGCGAGCAGAAGCTGGCCGCCTATCGCGAGACGCGCGACCAGATCATCCGCAAGATCCGCGAGGAGTTCCCGCCCTTCTGAGGCGCGCCGGCCGGCGCGCCCGCCCCGGCCGGCGGGCGAAGGTTGCGGAGCGTTCTGCCCGGCGGAGGCGGAAGGCCGGCACGGGCGCGCGGCGCCGCGCGTCTTGAAATCCGCGCGCCGCGGGGCCATACCCACGCCCAAGGCGGGCGCGGCGGCGCGCCCGGACCATTTTTTGCGTCCCCGAGATGGAGCCAGCATGGCCAAGGAAGAAACGCTTGAATTCCCCGGGGTCGTGATCGAGCTGCTGCCCAACGCGACCTTCCGGGTCAAGCTCGAGAACGGCCATGAGATCATCGCCCACACCGCCGGCAAGATGCGCAAGAACCGAATCCGGGTGCTGGCCGGCGACAAGGTGCAGGTGGAAATGACCCCCTACGACCTGACCAAGGGCCGCATCACCTACCGCTTCAAGTGAGCCGAGGGCGCCCCGCGCCCGAGACGCCGCGCGCGATGACGCAGGCCGACGCCCCCCGCCTGATCCTGGGCTCCGCCTCGCCGAGACGGCGCGACCTGCTGGCCGCCGTCGGCGTCGCGCCCGACGCGATCCGCCCCGCCGAGATCGACGAGACGCCCCGCAGGGGGGAGCTGCCGCGCCTCTACGCCGAGCGGCTGGCGCGGGAGAAGGCCGAGGCCATCGCAAAGGCCGAGCCCGGGGCGCTGGTGCTGGCGGCCGACACGGTGGTGGCGGCGGGCCGGCGCATCCTGGGCAAGCCGGAGACGGAGGACGAGGCGCGGGGGTTCCTGGCGCTGCTCTCGGGCCGGCGGCACCGGGTGATCACGGCGGTGGCGCTGCGGCGCGACGCGCGGGAATGGACCCGGCGGGTGGAGACGCAGGTGAAGATGAAGCGGCTCTCGGAGGGCGAGATCGCGGCCTATCTGCGCTCCGGCGAATGGCGGGGCAAGGCGGGGGGCTACGCGATCCAGGGGATCGGGGCGGCCTTCGTGCCGGCGATCAACGGCAGCTACACCAACGTGGTCGGCCTGCCGCTGACCGAGACGCTGGGGCTGCTGGCCGGCGCCGGCTATCCGGTGACCTATGACGGAGACCCGGCATGAAGGGGCGGATGGTGGCGCTGCTGGAGGAGGCCGGCCGGCCGCGCATGGCGGCCTGCCTCGACGACGGGCGGCTGACGGACCTCTATGCCGACCCGCCCGGGGACGACCCCACCCCGCGGCTGGAGGCGGTGCATCTGGCCCGCGTGACGCGGCGCGTGCAGGCGCTGGGCGCGGTGTTCCTGGACCTCGGGAACGGACGCGAGGGCTTTCTGAAATCCCCGCGCAGGGCCCGGGAGGGGGACCGGCTGCTGGTGCAGATCGCCCGCTACGCCGAGCCCGGAAAGGCCGTGCCGGTCACCGACGAGCCGTTGTTCAAGGGGCGCTACGCCATCCTGACCCCGCATGCGCCGGGGGTGAACGTGGCGCGGAAGGTGCGCGACCCCGACGAGGCGGCGCGGCTGCGCGCGGCGGCGCAGGACGCGCTGGCCGAGGCGGGCCTGGAGGGCGAGGACGCGCCCGGGGCCATCCTGCGCAGCGCGGCCGAGGGCGTGGCCGCCGAGGCGGTGGCCGAGGACATCGCGGCGCTGGCCGGCCTGCTGGCCGAGGCGCGCGCCGCTCTGGCCGATGTGGAGGCCGCGCCCGGGCTGGTGGTGGACGCGCCCGACGCCGAGACGCGCGCCTGGCGCGACTGGGTGGAGCCCGAGCCCGCGCGCGTGGAGCGCGGGGGCCTGCGGCTGTGGGACGATCTGGGGATCCTGGAGCAGGTCGCGGGGCTGTTCGAGGCGCGCGTCCCTCTGCCCCGCGGCGCCTGGATGATGATCGAGCCGACCTCGGCGCTGGTGGCGGTGGACGTCAACACCGCCGGGGACTTCACCACCGCCACGGGGCTGAAGGCCAACCTCGCCGCGCTCGAGGAGCTGCCGCGCCAGCTTCGGCTGCGGGGGCTGGGCGGGCAGATCGTGCTCGACCTCGCGCCGATCTCCAAGCGCGACCGCAGGCAGGCCGAGGGGGCGCTGAAGCGCGCGCTGAAGGCCGACCCGGTGGACACGCAGGTGCTGGGCTGGACGAATCTGGGCCATCTGGAGCTGACCCGCCGCCGCGAGCGCCGGCCGCTGCGCGAGCTGCTGCCCGGCGGGCTGGACTGAGGGAGAGAGCGCCGTGAGCTGCCCGATCTGCAGAGCGAGGACCGCGCCGGCCTATCGGCCCTTCTGCTCGCGCCGCTGCGCGGATGTGGACCTGGCGCGCTGGTTCAACGGCAGCTACGCCGTGCCGGCGGCGGAGGAGGACGCGCCGGACGAGGACGATTACGCGCCCGGCGAGCGCGAGGCGTGAAATTCCCGGCGCCGGGCCTCTGGACAGGCCGGCGCGCATCGCCTATCACCCTTCCCGCGCCGCGCTTCGCGGCCCCGCCCGGGTAGCTCAGTTGGTAGAGCAGCGGATTGAAAATTCGCGTGTCGGTGGTTCGAATCCGCCCCCGGGCACCAGCAACCCTCGTATTATCAATGCCTTGCGGAATTTTGTGCAAAATTCCTGTGCACAAACCCGAACGCTGGGCGCCCTCCCTCCCCTGACGCAGATGATCCCGAGCCGCCGGGCCGTTCAGCGGCGGCGGCGCAGCCAGGCGAGCGCGCCGAGCCCCAGGGGGAGGAGCGCGGCGGCCGGGGGGACCGGCACGATGCGCTGGTCGGGGGCGTAGTAGGCGGCGCTGTCGTAGGTCGCGACGACGAAGGCGTCCTCGCCGCCCTTCGACGGATTGCCGCGCTGGTCCTGCGTCCAGGCGATCTCCAGCATGGAGTCGCCGGTCCAGGAGCCCTGCGGCCTCGTCGCGCCGAGGGCGGCCACGCGGTTCACCGAAATCGTCAGGGCGAAATCCGGGCCCGCGCCGGCGGGCCGGCCGCCCGCCTTTCCGGGCGGGGCGGCGTCGAAGATCATCGGGCCGAGGGCGGCGGCGTCATGCGCCCACAGGGTCGCGCCGTCGAGGGTGACGCGGATCTCGCGCATCTCGAATCTCCGGGCGCAGGCGACGAGGACGGGGCAGACGCCGCCGATGTCGAAGTCCAGCCGGAAGGCGTCGTCGATGACGGGAACCTCGGAAAGCCGGACCCGGGCCGCGCCCTGCCCCGCGCGGGCGGCGCCGATCACGCGCATCGCGGAGCGGCCGCCGAGGTGGCGGGTGTCGACGTGGATCCTGTCGCCGACCTGATAGATATCGCCCTCGCCGTCGAGGACGAACGGCGCGGGCGGAAACGTTTCGGACCTCGCGACGGACGCGCAAAGCGCCGCTGTCGCCATCGCCGCGAGGAGGGCGAGGCGCCTGGTCATGTCGAAACCTCTACGCTATGCCGGACCGGGGACATCCCCGATCAACATAGGTGGAATACCCTATTTATTTTCTGAATACCAGATGAATATACTGTTCAGGAATCTGCCGGCGGTTGCGGCGGCAGGATCGGCGGCGCGTCGTTGAGCGCCTCCTTCGCCAGCCCGGCGATGGTCTTCCAGCGGGCCTGGAAAGCCTCCATCTCGGCGCGGGGGATGACCTCCTCGATATCCCCGAAGCGGCCGGCGCAGCGGTCCTCCACCACGCCCAGCAGGGCGTCGGGGCCGGCCTCGCGGCTGGCCAGCACGGTGCGGTTGGCGCCGGGGCGGGTGTCGGCCTCGTAGGCCTCCAGCGCCTGCGGGGTCGGGCCGTGGTCGAGGAGGGCGCGGCCGAGCTTTCGCGCGTCCATGATCGCCTGGCTCGCGCCGTTGGAGCCGACGGGATACATGACATGGGCCGCGTCGCCCATCAGGCTGACGCGCCCGTCCTGCCAGCGGGGGAGCGGGTCGCGGTCCACCATGGGGTATTCGAAGATCTCCTCCGTGGCCGCGATCAGGGAGGGGGCGTCGATCCAGCCGAAATTCCAGCCCCCAAAATGATGCGCGAACTCGGCGGCCGGGACCCTGCGGTTCCAGTCGGAGCGGGTCCAGCCGCCCGAGGGGTCGAAGCGCAGCTCGGCGATCCAGTTCATCAGGGCCTCGCCCGTCTCCGGATCGGGGGCGGAGATCGGATAGGCGACGAAGCGCTGGTCCATGGTCCCGATCAGCGCCATGGAGGCGCCGGTGCGGAAGGGGCGCGCGCGCGTGGCGCCGCGCCAGAGGACGGCGCCGGACCATTTCGGCGGGCCCTCGCCGGGATGCATGCGGCGGCGGATGGCCGAATGCAGGCCGTCGGCGCCGATCAGCACGGCGCCGCGTTCGGTGCGGGGGCCCTCGGGCGTGTCCAGCCTGAGGACGGCCTCGTCGCCTTCGGTGGCGTGGTCGAGGGCGCGGGCGCCGGTGACCACCGCCCCGGGGCCGAGGCGGGCGCGGACGGCCTCCAGCAGGGCCATCTGGAGGCGGCCGCGATGGACGGAGTACTGGGGCCAGCGATAGCCGGCCTCGCGGCCGCGGGGCTCGGTCCAGATTTCCAGGCCGTGCTTCGAGAACAGGCCCCATTCGCGGGTGGCGACGCCGATCTCCGGGAGGACGGGGCCGAGGCCCATCTCCTCGAGCTCGCGCACGGCGTTGGGCTGGAGGTTGACGCCCACGCCGAGGGGGCGGAGTTCGCGGGCGGCCTCGAAGACGCGGGCCTCCAGTCCGATCTGGTGGCAGGTCAGGGCGAGGGAGAGGCCGGCGACGCCGCCGCCGGCGATGAGAACGGTCATGGGAGTGGCGCCCCTTTGCGGTTGACGTCCGGCCTTCCCCTATGGGCCGGGGGCGCGGGCGGCGGCAAGGCCGGCGGCTTGACCGGCGCGGCGCCCGGGGGGCTGGATGGTGGGCGGCGCGAGCGGAGGATCGGGCGTGACGGACGTCTATGACGCGGCCACGCGGTCGCGGACCATGCGGGCGGTGAAGGGGAAGAACACCTCGCCGGAGCTGCGGCTGCGCCGGGCGCTGCACGCGATGGGCTTCCGCTACCGGCTGCACGGGGCGGGGCTGCCGGGCTCGCCGGACCTGGTTCTGCCGCGCTGGCGGGCGGCGGTGTTCGTGCATGGCTGCTTCTGGCACCGGCATCCGGGCTGCCGGCACGCGACCACGCCGGCGAGCCGCCGGGACTACTGGCTGCCGAAATTCGCCCGGACGGTGGAGCGGGACCGGCAGGCGCTGGAGGCGCTGCGCGCACGGGGCTGGCGCACGGCGGTGGTGTGGGAATGCGCGCTGAAGGTGCGGGAGGCGGCGGCGACGGCCGAGGCCGTGGCGCAGTGGCTGCGGGAAGGCGGCGAGACGCTGGAGCTGCCGCCGCCGGAGGCGGGCGGGGAACAGGGCGGGTGATGACGGGCGCCGGGGCGCGCCCGTCACTCCGTCGTCAGGGTGCGGCGCACGGCGTCGCGCCAGCCTTCCAGCTTCGCCTCTCGCAGGGCGGGCTCCATGGCGGGCTCGAAGCGGCGCTCCAGCGCCCAGGCGTCGGCGAAGGCGCCCTGCCCCGGCCAGACCCCGGCCTTCGAGCCGGCGAGCCAGGCGGCGCCCAGCGCCGTGGTCTCGGCGATCACGGGGCGGTCCACGGGCGCGTCGAGAATGTCGGCGAGGAACTGCAGGGTCCAGTCGGAGGCGGTCATGCCCCCGTCCACGCGCAGGACCGGGGCGTCGGCGCCGCCGGGCCAGTCGCCGCGCATGGCCTCCAGCAGGTCGCGGGTCTGGTAGCCCACGCTCTCCAGCGCGGCGCGGGCGAGCTCCGCGGGGCCGGTCCCGCGGGTGAGGCCGTAGAGGGCGCCGCGGGCCTCGGCGTCCCACCAGGGCGCGCCGAGACCGGCGAAGGCGGGGACCAGATAGACCTTCTGGTTGGGGTCGGCGGCCTCGGCCAGCGGCTGGGTCTCGGCCGCGTCGCGGATGATCCTGAGCCCGTCGCGCAGCCACTGGACCACGGCGCCGGCGATGAAGATGGCGCCCTCCAGCGCGTAGGTCGTCCGGCCGTCGAGCTGGTAGGCGATGGTGGTCAGCAGGCGGTTCTGCGAGGGTACGGGCTCCTCCCCGGTGTTGAGCAGGGCGAAGCAGCCGGTGCCGTAGGTGGCCTTGAGCATGCCGGGCGCGAAGCAGGCCTGGCCGAGCGTGGCGGCCTGCTGGTCGCCGGCGACTCCGAGGATGGGGATCTCCGCGCCGAACAGGTCTGGGCGCGTGCGGCCGAAGTCGGCGTTGGAATCGCGCACCTCGGGCAGCATCGCCTCGGGGATGTCCAGCAGGCGCAGCATCTCCGGGTCCCAGCGATGCTCGCGGATGTTGTAGAGCAGGGTGCGCGAGGCGTTGGTGGCGTCGGTGACATGCGCCTCGCCCCCCGTCAGGTTCCAGATCAGCCAGGAATCGACCGTGCCGAAGAGCAGCTCGCCCGCCTCGGCGCGGGCGCGGGCGCCGGGGACCTCGTCGAGGATCCAGGCGAGCTTGGTGCCGGAGAAGTAGGGGTCGAGCAGCAGGCCCGTGCGCTCGGAGACCATGGGCTCGCAGCCCTCGCGGCGCAGGCGGGCGCAGAGGGGGGCGGTGCGCCGGTCCTGCCAGACGATGGCGTTGGCCACCGGCTTTCCGGTGGCGCGGTCCCAGACCAGCGTGGTCTCGCGCTGGTTGGTGATGCCGATGGCCGCGATGTCGGCGGCGCGCACGCCCGCCCGCTCCATGGCGCCGCGGCAGGTGGCGGCGGTGGTGGTCCACAGGTCGCCCGGGTCGTGCTCCACCCAGCCGGAGTCGGGGAAATGCTGGTCGAACTCCTGCTGGGCGAGGCCCGCGACGCGCCGGTCCCCGTCGAAGAGGATCGCGCGCGTGGAGGTGGTGCCCTGGTCGATGGCCAGAACATGGGTCCCCGAAAAATGGGTCATGGTCGCGCCTCCCCGCCGGTCTCACGCTGTCGCGCAAGGCAGTGAGGCATGAGCGGGGACGGGAGGGCAAGCCTCCCGGCCCCGGAGGGGCGTCAGCCGTACCAGGGGCCCTGGACGACCTCGACGCCCTCGGCCTGCTCGTCCACCAGGCCGGCGAAGGCCTGCGGGTCCTGGCCGCGGTAGTGGTAGGGATAGACGACGGTTGGCCTGAAGGCGGCGACGCCGGCGGCGGCCTGCTCCACCGTCATGGTGTAGGGCAGGTTCATGGGCACGAAGGCGATGTCGATGCTCTCCAGCGCCCGCATCTCGGGAATTTCCTCGGTGTCGCCGGCGATGTAGACGCGCCGGCCGTCGATCCCCAGCACATAGCCGTTGTCCCGGCCTTCGGGGTGATACTGCAGCCGGTCCTCCGTGGTGTTGTAGGCGGGGATGGCGTCGATGGTGACGCCGGCGATCTCCGCCGAGTCGCCGTTGGCGAGCACGGTGGTCTTCGCGCGCAGGCCCTCGGGCATCATCTCCGCCACTGCGGGGTTGGCGACGATGCGCACGCCCTCGCCGGCGAGCGCGGCGAGGGTGGGCTCGTCGTAGTGGTCGCCGTGCTGGTGGGTGATCAGGATCAGCTCGGGGGCGGGCATGCCCTCATAGGCGCCGGCGCCGCCGACGGGGTCGCAGTAGATCACCGGCCCCGGCGTGGTCATCACGAAGGAGGCGTGGCTGACCGGGTGGATCGTGATCTCGCCCGTTTCGGTGGCGTAGGCGTCGCCCTCGCCGCTAGCGGCGCGGGCTGCGTAGGGGACGATCTGGGGCAGCGCGAGGCCCGTCAGGGCGGCGGCGCCGAGCTTGAGCGTCTGGCGGCGGTTGCGGATCACGGTCATGGATGCGGCTCCCTGTTTTCGGCGCCGCGCGGCGGAAGGCCCGGCCGCGGGGCGCGTGCATTCCGAGAAATTCTAGGTCACGACGCGCCTGCGTCCATGCCGCGGCGCCCGGGGCCGGAGGGAGGCGCCCTTGTCCGCCCTCCCCCGCTCGGCTAGGCATGTCGGAGATTTGCGGCGCGCCGCCGCCGAGGTTGGAGTTCGTGGATACCGCCCCGCGCATATCGGTCCCCCCCCCCGGACGCGCCGCCGCCCCGGCGCGGACCGGCGCCCCGGCGCGCTACGCGGCGCTGGATCTGGGCACCAACAACTGCCGGCTGCTGATCGCGGAGCCCCGGGGCGAGGACTTCCGGGTGCTGGACGCCTTCTCGCGCAATGTGCGCCTGGGCGAGGGGGTCGAGGCGCGCGGGGAGCTGTCGCGCGCGGCCATGGCTCGCACGCTGGAGGCGCTGCGCATCTGCGCTTCCAAGATCCGCCGGCACGACTGCGCCCGCGCCCGGATCGTGGCCACCGAGGCCTGCCGGCGCGCGGCCAACGCCCGCGGCTTCCTGCGCCGGGTGCGCCGGGAGACGGGGCTGGAGATGGAGGTGATCTCGCCCGAGCAGGAGGCGCGGCTGGCGCTGGCGGGCTGCGCGCCGCTGCTGGACGAGGCGGCCGAGCAGGTCATGGTCTTCGACATCGGCGGAGGCTCCACCGAGCTGATCTGGCTGGATCTTTCCGGCACGGATGTGCGCGAGCGGCGCGACCTGCTGCTGGCGCTCGCCCCCGGGCGCGGGGGGCACGGGCGGGCCGAGCTGCGCCGGGCGGCGCGGATGCGGATCGTGGACTGGATCTCGGCCCCCGTGGGGGTGGCGACGCTGCACGACCGCTTCGCGGACGTGGAGGATGACCGCAACCGCTACGCGCTGATGTCCTGCCATTTCGAGGAGCAGATCGCGGGATTCATCCCCTATGAGGAGAACGTGGGCGCCGGCGACCTGTCGCGGCTTCAGGTGATCGGGGCCTCGGGCACCGTGACCACGCTGGGCGCGCTGCGGCTGGGGCTGAGCAAGTATGACCGGGCCCGGGTGGACGGCATGTGGCTGGAGCGCGAGGCGGCTGAGAGCATCACGCGCCGGCTGATCGACCTGGGGCCGGAGGGGCGGCGGAGGCATCCCGGCGTGGGCGCCGACCGGGCGGAGCTGGTGATCGCCGGGGCGGCGATCCTGCAGACGATCCTGCGGATCTGGCCGGCGCCGCGGGTGCGGGTGGCCGATCGGGGGCTGCGGGAGGGGATGCTCTATTCGCTGATGTGGTCGGAACGGGTGCGGGGCGCATGAGCGCGAAAAAACCAGGCGGATCAGGGCGCGGGGCGCGGGAGCTCAAGACGCGGGTGAAGACCGCGCGGGGGCGCAAGACAAGTTCGACCCGGTGGCTGGAGCGGCAGCTCAACGACCCGTATGTGCAGGCCGCCAAGCGTGAAGGCTACAGGGGAAGAGCCGCCTTCAAGCTGCTGGAAATAGACGACAAGCACCCGTTCCTGAAGCCGGGGGCGCGGGTGGTGGACCTGGGCTGCGCGCCCGGGGGCTGGCTGCAGGTGGCTGTGGCGCGCACGAACGCGGACGGCAGCCGGAAGAACAAGCCCCAGGGGCGGGTGATTGGCGTGGATATTCAGGAGGTTGAGCCGCTTCCCGGAGTCGAGATGCTGACGCTGGACTTCCTGGAGGAAGGGGCGGACGACGTCGTGAAGGCGGCGCTGGGGGGCGAGGCGGACGTCGTTCTGTCGGACATGGCGGCCTCGGCCTCGGGCCACCGGCAGACGGACCATCTGCGCATCGTTGCGCTGTGCGAGGCCGCCGCGCAGTTCGCTCATGAAGTGCTTGCGCCGGAAGGGGTTTTCCTGGCGAAGGTTCTGCAGGGCGGGGCCGAGGGGGAGCTGCTGGCCCAGCTCAAGCGCGACTTCAGGACGGTGCGCCACATCAAGCCGCCGGCGAGCCGGAAGGGCTCGGCGGAGATGTATGTGCTGGCGACCGGCTTCCGCGGACGGGAGGCCGAGGAGGCGGACTGAGCGCCTGCAATCGCTGTGCACGGGACGTGCACAGGGCGTGCGCAACCTGTCTGCACAAAGGTTGAGAAAACCTTGCCGCCCTAATCCCCGGCCGGGAAGAGGTATCGCAGCGCCGCGACGGCCAGCCCGCCGGCGGCGATCAGGGTGGCGACGACCCATTTCCATTCGCGGCGCAGGACGCGGCCGGCCAGCGCG